>CADBVG010000051.1 GCA_902798105.1 uncultured Eubacteriales bacterium | reverse complement strand
CGTAAACGCGCCGCAGACGAAGGTGTCGGCCATCGGCCAGGTGTCGGCCCAGGACCTCCACGAGGCGCTGGAGGGCGCCGAGGCGATACTGTTCAAGTCCCCCACCTGCCCGAACTGCAAGGCGGCGATGGCGCTGCTGGACAAGGCGGGCGTGAAATATGCGGCGGTGAACGCCGCCGACGCCCGGGAGCTGACGGCAAAGTACGGCGTCAAGCAGGCCCCCACGCTGGTGGTACGGACCGAAGAGGGCTTCGAGAAGTACCGCGGGGTTTCGGACATCAAGGGGTGGCTGATGCAGACCGCGACGCGGTGAGCGCAGCATCATGACGCAAAACACCATGTCGAATGAACGACATGGTGTTTTGCGTTATGATGGATCTTTGGCACCCTATGCGTAGCTGTGCACCCCCGGCAGCCAGGTGTTCACGCCCAGGTAGGTGAACATCACGCAGATGAAGCCGACCACGCAGAAGATCGCGGCGGAGCGGCCCCGCCAGCCCTTGCGCAGGCGCAGGTGCAGGTAGATGGCGTAGATGATCCAGGTCACCAGCGACCAGGTCTCCTTCGGGTCCCAGGACCAGTAGCTGCCCCAGGCCCGCTCGGCCCAGATGGCCCCGGTGATGATGGTGAAGGTCAGAAACAGCAGCCCCAGCGACACGCTTCGGTAGCTGATCATGTCCAGCTTCTCCCTGTCCGGAATGTGCTGGTCCAGGAAGCCGCTGGCCTTCATGCGGTCCCGCAGCAGGAAGATGATGGACAGCACGAAGGACACGCCGAAGGCCCCGTAGGCGATGATGGCGGTGGACACGTGGAAGCCCAGCCAGTTGCTGCGCAGGGCGGGCATCAGCTCCTTGATGTCCTTGCTCTGCATGGCGGCGTAGCCGATGATCAGGAAGATCACCGGCGCGGCGAAGGCCCCCAGCACCGGGAATTTGAAGCGAATCACAAAGATCAGGCTGACCAGGCACAGCCCCCAGGCGAAGGAGGTGGCGAACTCATACTGGTTGGTCAGCGGCAGCCGCCCCGCGCCGATGCCCCGGCACACCAGGGCCGCCGTATGCAATACAAAGCCCGCGATTTGCAGGCCAACGGCCACCCTGGCGACGGCGTCCTTCTTCACGGCGATGAACGCGAAGTAGAGTATCATCGAAGCGAAGTAGGCCAGCATGACGATGGTGAACAGCGTGTTTTCAATCTGAAGCATGGTCTTGACTCCTTTGGTCGATCGCTTTGTTGAAGCGTTCCCGGAACAGCGCGCCGCCCTTGCGGCTCTGGCCGTACAGCGCCCACAGGCCGTCGTCCTGGCGGATGGCCCACACCCGGGCGGGCTGCACATACAGCGCCAGCGCGAGGCCCAGCATCGTCACCAGGCCGCCGATCAGCGCCAGGAAGGTGAAGCGATCCACTTTGACCTGGATCAGCGTGTAGCTCTGGGGGTTGGAGAACGTGACGGTGTATGCGTCGATGGTGATTTCCTCGCCGTTCATCAGCGCGTTCATGCCGATGACCTGGCCTTGGTAGTATACCGAGTAAAGGTAGGCCGGGTTGTTCAACTGGTCGGAGGCGGTGGAAGGGCCGACACCGGGGGTCATCACATAGTCGGGGTAGAGGGCGTTCAACATCACCACCAGGCCCTCCTTGTCCTTGACGCTCATGTAATCCCCGGCGCAGACGACCTCCTGCTGGATGGGCTTGCCATCCTTGTACACGTCCACCTGGGCGGCCCAGCCGGTGGCGTTCTGGTAGAACTTCATGCCGCACAGCGTGGCCGGGTGGTTGACGCTGATGGAGGCGCTGCCGCCGGATGTGCCGACGGAGGCGACGTTTTCCACGGTGATGTCGGTGGTGTACTGGGCGACGGAGCCGTCTTCCCGCTTATCGACCCTGAAATCGTCGATGGTCAGGAAGCATTCGGTGTCGCCGATGCGCTTGATTTGGCCGGGCACGCCGTAAACCGTGTACTGCTGCTGGGTCATCTGCCCCAGGCTAAAGCCCAGGATCAGCAGAAGGATGCCCAGGTGGCAAACCCACGCGCCCCACAGCCCCGCGGGGTGCCGGGCGGCGAACAGCGCGTCACGGCCGTCCCCGGTCTTGCAGGGGGTGGGCTTGGGCATGCGCAGCCGCTGGAAGACGGCCCCGGGGTCGGCAACGCCCTGGGCGGACACGTCGCCGGGCAGCTTCAGCGCGCTCTCCGGGCGGGTTTCCGCCTGCGTTCGGCGGATCAGCCGGGGCAGGCGCAGCAGGTTGCACAGCAGCAGGTTCAGGCATAAAAAAGCGGTGATGGCGATGAACCAGGGACTGTGGAAGGCGTCGTCCAGGTGCAGGGCCATGATGAGTCCGGCGGTGCGCTCGGAATAGCGCTGGCTGTACCAGGCGTAGGTCTGGTTCTGGGTGATCAGGCTGCTGGCGGCGCAGGCCAGGGCCAGCACCAGCAGCAGCGCGATGGCAAAGTGCATCGAGGATATGAATTTCCAGATTTTCTTGAGCATGGCATTTCATGGCGCGGGAAAGGGGCGGGCGAATTGCCCGCCCCTTTCCCGCGGTGTTTTATCAGGTGGCGGCCTTCTCCAGCAGCACCATGGCCTCGTCGATCCGGGCGTCGGCGGTGTCCAGGCAATGCATCGAAAGCTCGCTGTTGTGGGCGCCCTCGGAGTTCTCCACGTAGCAGAAGTCAAAGAACCACTGAGCCTCGCGGTGCAGCTTGCGCACCGCGTTCAGGTCGTCTTCGCTCCAGCTGCCGGCGGCCACCGCGGCGGCCAGCGCATCCTTCATGGCGGACAACCTGTTGCCCACCTCGGTCTCCCGGGTGGTGACCTTGTCCTGGATGTCTTTCACGAAGGCCACCATGTCGGTGTCGCCGTGACACTGGGCGCAGCTGGCCAGCAGGGCCTCGTTCTCCAGCGGGCTGACCAGCATGTGGCTGCGGAATGCCACGCCCGCGTCGGTGGTTTCGGTGGGCATGTGGCAGTCGGCACAGCTCAGGAAGGCCGCGTGCTTGCCCTGGAGGAAGGTCTCCATCTCGGGGTGCTGGGCCTTGAGCATGGCGGTGCCGGTGCTCTCCTGGGTCCAGTCGGCAAAGCCCATCTCGTCGTAGTAGGCCAGGATTGCCTCGGGCGTCATCTCCTCGACGCTGTGGTAGGGCATCATGGTCTCGCTGTCGGCGGGGGTGAAGTAGTATTCGATGTGGCACTGGCCGCAGGACAGGGTGGCGGGGTTGATGATGTCCACGTTCTCACCCAGGGCCTCGTTCACGTACTGGTGGGTGACCTTCAGCGCGCCGCCATTGCCCATGTCGTCGCCATGGCAGGTGTAGCAGCTGACGTTGTTGGTCATCTGGGGGAAGACCTCGTCAAAGGGCATCGAGTACACGGCCACGCCCTGCTCCTCGATCATCTTGTGCAGGTCCGGGGTCTTGCAGGTGATGCAGTTGGCCTTCGGATGGGGCCGCTGGGTCTTGGCCACGTCCTCCAGGGTGTACTCGTGGCCGCGGGCGCTGCCGTAGTCCTTGGCGAAGCCGTAGCCCTCGTAGATGTTCACGAGATAGGGGTCCTGCTCCAGGTAGTCCACCACGTAGCTGTTCTCCCGGTTGTCGCCCATCGTGGTGACGATGCTGGGCAGTATGGCCTTGAGGCGCTCCTCCTCGGTCATTTCGGCCTCGGGCGCGGCGGTCTCGTCAGCGGACGCGGCGCCGGGCCTGGGGCGGGTGAAGCGGGAGATGTCGGGGTTATCGGCGTCGGCGGCATCTTCCGTCTGGGCCTCGGTCTCAGCCGCGCCGGACGCGGGCCTGGGGCGGGTGAAGCGGGAGATGTCGGGATTATCGGCGTCGGAAGCTTCTTCGGCCTCAGCCTCTGTCGCCTCGCCCCTGGCGCGGGCCATCAGCTCGTCCACGGCCTCCTGCACGACGTTCGAGGAGATGGTGACGCCGGAGACGGCGTCCACGGCCTGGTCCTCGACGATCTGCTCGGCCCAGGCGGCGCGGTTGTCGTCGGTGAGAAGGTCGTTCTCGCCCTCGGAGGACACGACGGCCTGGGTGACGTTGCCGCCCAGCACGGTGATGGCGACGTCGATGGTGCTGAAATCGGTGGTCTTGCGCACGGCGTAGGTGCCGTCCACCAGGTCGCCGGGTTCTGCTTCGGCCACGGCTTCGGTCGCGGATATCGCGGCAGCGGCGGCCTCCAGCTCGGCCACCTTTGCTTCGGCGGTTTTGTTGGCGGTCTCCAGCTCGGCGGCCTTGGCTTCGGCGGCCTCGGCGCGGGCCTCGGCGTCGGCCAAAGCGGCCTCCAGCTCGGCGATCCTGTCGTCGCCCGCGGCGGCTTCGCCATCGGAAGCGGCCTGGGCCATCAGCTCGTCGACGGCCTCCTGTACCGCATTGGAGGAGATGGTGACGCCGGAGACGGCATCCACGGACTGCTTCTCAACGATCTGCTGGGCCCAGGCGGTGCGGTTGTCGTCGGTGAGCAGGTCGTTTGCACCCTCGGAGGTGATGTTCGCGGCGGCAACCACGCCGCCCTCGACGGTTATCTCCACGTCGATGGTGCTGAAATCGGTGGTCTTCTGAATGTGATAGGTGCCGTCGCTCAGGCCCGCGGCTTCTTCGCCGCCGTTGACCTGGACCATCAGCTGCTCCACGGCCTCCTGCACGGCGTTCGAGGAGACGGTGACGCCGGAGACGGCGTCCACGGCCTGCTTCTCAACGATCTGCTGGGCCCAGGCGCTGCGGATGTCGTCGGTGAGCATGTCCACCTGGCCCTCGAGGGCCGCAGAGGTGACGCTCGCGTCGGTGATCTTGCCGCCTTCGACGGTGATGCCCACGTCGATGGTGCTGAAATCGGTGGTCTTTTCAACGTGGAATTCGCCGTCTACCGGCGTTCCGGCCTCATCGGCGGGCGCCTCGGCTTCGGGCGTCGGCTCCGGTTCCGGCGTGGCCGCGGGCTCGGGCGTGGGCAGACCCGCCTGCGTGAAGATGTCCGCGGCGGCTTCCTTCACGGAGTCCGCGGAGTACTTCAGCGTCGCCGAGGAGATCACGTCATTCTCATAGGACTGGTTGGCCACGATGGATTCGGCCCACTGGGCGCGTATATCGTCGTTCAGCAAATCGTTGTCGCCGGACGAGGTGATGGCGGCGTCGAGGATCTTGTCCCCCTGTATGGTCATGGCCACCTGAACGTTGCTGTAATCGTTGCTGCTCTCGGCGGTATAGGGGCTGGGCTTCTGGTAGGTCACCTCGCCGCCCCGGCCGATGCCGCAGGCGAACACGATGCCCAGAACCAGGATTACCGCCGATACCACCAGCATGGCAATCGTCTTTTTTTCCATTATCTATCATCCCTTCCTTATCGTCCGTCCGGCGGTCAGTTGGCCGGAGGCGGGGTGATGACCTTGACGGGGCACTTCTGGGCGCACTTGCCGCACTGGGTGCAGTTGTCGTAGTTCACCTGCGCCAGGTTGCCGGTGACGTGGATGGCGTCAAATTCGCACTGCTTGGTGCACAGCATACAGCCGATGCAGCCTGCGGTGCAGACCTTCTTGACCAGGGGGCCCCTGTCGTGGTTGGAGCACTGCACGATGACCCGCTTGGAGACGGGCACCAGCTCGATCAGCCCCTTGGGACAGGCCTTTGCGCACAGGCCGCAGCCGATGCAGCGCTTACGGTTGACCATGGCCACGCCGTCCACTACCTGGATGGCATCCTGGGGACAGACCGTCGCGCAGGAGCCCAGGCCCAGGCATCCGTAGCCGCAATCGGTGATGTTCAGCCCGGCCAGCACGGCGCTGCGGCAGTCCTGTATGCCGATGTAGTGGCCCTGGTTGTGGGTCACGTCGCAGCTGCCCTTGCAGCGTACGAAAGCCACCTTGCGTTCGGTCGCTTCGGCGCTCTGGCCCATGATCTCGCCGATCTTCTGGGCCACCGGCGCGCCGCCCACGGGGCAGGCGTTTACCGGCGCTTCGCCCTTGGCGATGGCCGATGCCAGCGCGTCGCAGCCCGCGAAGCCGCAGCCGCCGCAGTTGTTGCCGGGAAGCGCTTCGCGCACGGCGCTCTCCCGCTGATCCACTTCCACCTTGAATTTATCGCCGGTGAACACGAGGCCCACGCCGACCACCAGGCCGATGGCGGCGATGACGAGCGTTGTAATGATGATGGTTATCATGTCTATCCCCCTTCCGTCAGAACGACAGGCCGGAGAAGCCCATGAAAGCAATGGACATCAACGCCGCGGAAATCAGTACAATGGGCGCGCCGCGCAGCGGGGCGGGGATATCCTCCTCGCGGATGCGGCTGCGGATGCTGGCCAGCAGCACGATGGCGATGGTGTAGCCCACTGCCGTGCCGAAGCCGGAAAACACGCACTGTACGAAGTTATAGCCGTCCTGCACGTTGGTCAGGGCCACGCCCAGAACCGCGCAGTTGGTGGTGATCAGGGGCAGGTAGATGCCCAGCGCCTGGTACATGGCCGGGGACTTCTTCTTCAGGAACATCTCCACGATCTGCACCAGGGCCGCAATGACCAGTATAAACACGATGGTCTTCATGTAGTCCAGGCCCAGGGGCGCCAGTACGTAGTCGTACAGCAGGCTGGCCACGCCC
This sequence comes from uncultured Eubacteriales bacterium, assembly GCA_902798105.1. Classification (GTDB taxonomy): domain Bacteria; phylum Bacillota; class Clostridia; order Christensenellales; family Aristaeellaceae; genus UBA2862. Next base: position 14,356 of record CADBVG010000051.1, on the reverse strand, counting down.
GAGGCGATGGTGATGACGAAGATCACCGCGCCGCCCAGGCTGGCGGAGGCCTTCATCTGCTTGGACACGCCCAGGAACGAGCAGATGCCCAGGAACTGGTTCAGCACCACGTTGTTAATCAGGGCGCCGGTGATGATGATCATGATCAGGTTGCCGTTCACTTGGCGCTCACCTCCCCGGACTTGTCGCAGGCGGCGGTGCAGTTGGCGCACACGCCGTCGCAGCCGCTCTCAACCAGCTTGCGCTGGCGGGTCTTGATGCCGATGGCGTTCATCACAGCGATGATGAGGGCGATGACCAGGAACGCTCCCGGAGGCTGGATGAAGATGCCGATGGGTGCGATACTCTCGGGCAGTACCTGCACGCCGAAGGCAGTGCCGTTGCCCAGGATCTCGCGCAGCAGGCCCGCCAGCGTCAGCGCGATGGTGAAGCCGATGCCCATGCCCAGGCCGTCCATCACGGACAGCAGCGGGGCGTGCTTGTTGGCGTAGGCCTCGGCGCGGCCCAGTATGATGCAGTTGACCACGATCAGCGGGATGTAGATGCCCAGCGCCGCGTAGAGCGAAGGCAGGTAGGCCTGGATCAGCAGCTCGGTGACCGTCACCAGCGAGGCCACGATCACGATGTAGCTGGGCAGGCGCACCTGGTCGGGGATGACCTTGCGCAGCAGCGAGATCACCAGGTTGGACAGGATCAGCACCGCCGTGGTGGACAGGCCCATGCCGATGCCGTTCGTCGCTCGGGTGGATACCGCAAGCGTGGGGCACATGCCCAGCATCAGTATCAGCGTGGGGTTTTCCTTGACGACGCCGTTGTACAGGCGTTCAATGTACTTGTTCTTCATGCTCAGGCTCCCCCCTTCACCGTGTTCTTGTAGAAGTCGAGGGCGGCGTTGACGGCGTTGACCACCGCGCCGGAGGTGGTGGACGCGCCGGACACGCTGTCGATCTCGTCGTCGGCGGTGGAGCCGCCGGCCTTGTTCAGCGTGAACTTCTCCACGGCCTTGCCGGCGAACTGGCCCTTGAACGCGTCTTCGTCGACGCGCATGCCCAGGCCCGCGGTTTCGTTCAGCTCGGTAAAGGAGATGCCGTTCAACGAGCCGTCGTCGTCGATGCCCACCGCCAGGGTAACGTTGCCGTGGTAGCCGTCGGCGGTGGTGACGCTGATGGCGTGGCCGGTCACATTGCCGTCCGCGTCCAGGGCGGTGAAGGCTTCGTTGATGGTCACGCGCCCGAAGCTCGAGCCGTAGACCTGGCCGTCCAGATCGGCGATGGCCTTGTCCAGGGCCTCGTCGGTCTCAAAGTGGTCGGCGTCAGGGCAGACCACCAGGTAGCTGGCCGCCTGGGCCGCCCGCTCCTGGTCGGCGATGGTGTCCTTGGTCATGCCGTAGACGCCGCTGAGGGCCAGGCCCGCGATGGCGGCGATCACCGTCAGCACCAGCACCGGGCGGGGGATGCGCTTGTACAGCGGAATACCGGAGGCCCGCGCCTGCTGGATGATGGAATACTTCGTGAAGGCGTAGGGCCTGGACACGATATAATGGTCGATCATCGGGGTGAACAGGTTGCCGGTGATCACGCAGTAGCTGAAGGAGTCGGCGGTGCCGCCGTACAGGCGGAAGATGCCGCCCAACAGGCCGATCAGGCAGCCGTAGATGGCCTGGCCCAGCCGGGTGACGGGGGATGTGACGTAGTCGGTGGCCATGAAGAAGGCCGCCATTACCACGCCGCCGCCGCTGATGTGGGCCAGCAGGAAGGGCAGGTTGAAGCCCTGGCCGCCGAACAGCCCGATCACCAGCGTGAACATGGCCAGCACGGAGAAGCAGATTTCGCCGTGGATGAACCCGAAGGCCCACAGCGCCAGGCCGCCCACCAGCAGCGCCAGCGCAGAGCTGCCGATGACGCCGTTGGTCAGGCCCAGGAACATCTTGGTGACGTTTACCGGCTCGCCGTTCATCAGCAGCGCCACCGGGGTGGCGGAGGACACGGCGTCGACGGCGAAATTGGACATCGCGCTGCCGAAGGAGATCAGCAGGAAGCAGCGACCGGCCAGGGCGGGGTTGATGAAGTTCTTGCCCAGGCCGCCGAAGCAGCACTTGCAGACCAGTATGGCGAACATGCTGCCAAGCACCGGCAGGTGCAGCGGCACCGACGGCGACAGCGACAGGGCCAGCAGCAGGCCGGTCACGGCGGCGCTGCCGTCCTTCCAGGTGTCTGGCTTGTGGCACAGCTTGTCAAACACCAGCTCGCACAGCACGGCGGTGAACACGCTCAGCAGCACCACCAGCAGCGCGTGCACGCCGAAGTGGATCACGCCCACCAGCGTACACGGCAGCAGCGCCAGCAGCACCACCCGCATGATGTAGGCGGTGGTCCACCGGTCGCGGACGTGGGGGCTGGAGGAAAGATTCAGCATCGTATTCATTTTTTACCTCCCGCCTGCGCAGCCTGCGCGCGCTTCTGCGCCATGATTTCTGCCTTGGTCTGCTTGAAGATCTGCATCAGGGGCCGCTTGGCCGGGCAGATGTAGGTGCAGCTGCCGCACTGGATGCACTCCAGGCCGTACAGCTTTTCGTCGTAGCGCTTGTAGTCGTGGTCGATGGCGGCGTCGGCCATCAGCTGGGGCAGCAGCCCCACCGGACAGACGGTGGTGCAGCGACCGCAGTGCAGGCAGGCCGTCATCTGGGCCTCGGCGATCTCGATGGGGTCCTCGGTCATCAGCGTCAGGCCGTTGTTCTGCTTCTGGATGGGCACGTCCAGGCTGCCCAGGGCGATGCCCATCATCGGGCCGCCCACCAGCGCCTTTTTCAGCAGCACGCCGTCCTTGATTCCGCCGGAGGCCTGCAACAGCTCGGCGAAGCTGGCGCCGTCATGCACAATCCAGTTGCCGGGCTTCGCCGCGGCGTCGCCGGTCAGGGTGAACACCTGCTTGTACAGCGGCTCGTTGTACACCACAGCCCGCTGGATGGCGTAGAGCGTGCCCACGTTGTCCACCACGCAGCCCACGTCGGCGGGCAGCTTGGTGATGGGGAAATCCACCCCGGCGATGACCTGGATCAGGCTGCGCTCGCCGCCCTGGGGGTACTTGGTCTTCAGCGGCAGCACCCGCATCCGCGCCTTGCCGGCCACGGCCTTCTGCATGGCTTCGATGGCCTCGGGCTTGTTGCGCTCGATGCCGATGACGCCCTCGGCGTTGGGGAACAGCCGCAGCACCAGCTCCAGGCCCTCGACGATGGCGTCGGCCTCGGTGCGCATCAGCTGGTCATTGCAGGTCAGGTAGGGCTCGCACTCCGCGCCGTTGGCGATGACGTAGCGGATCAGCTCCGGGTTTTTGGGCTGCAGCTTCACATGGGTGGGGAAGCCCGCGCCGCCCAGGCCCACGATGCCCGCGTTCTGGATGCGGAAGAGGATATCCCCGTTGGCGATGGAGGCCGTGTCCTGGCGCCGGGTGTAGTCCTCGGCGGGGGTGAACTGGCCGTCGTTGTCCACCACGATGCAGTCGGCCATCGAGCCCATCAGCGTGAGCCGCTTCTCGATGCCCTTCACCGTGCCGGAGCAGGAGCAGATGACATGGGCGGAAACAAAGCCGTCCGCCTCGGCGATGCGCTGGCCCACCAGCACGGTGTCGCCCTTCTTTACAATGGGTTTGGCCGGCTTGCCGATGTGCTGGGCAAGCGGGAATACCATCTCGCCCGTCGGCAGGAATTCGCGCAGCGGGACGTCCCGGCTCAGCTCTTTGCGTCCTGCCGGATGGACGCCGCCGCGAAAGGTGTCTTTCACGATGCTCGACTCCCCTTTATAATATAGTAGTTTCTTTCCTCCCCCAATGGGGCCTGAATCCATGCTCCGGGACAAATGTATACACGTAGCACAGATGATACCATGATTATTCTATCATATCAAAAAGGGTTTGTAAATGATAAAATTGGGAAAAAGAGAGGACGCTGGTTGAAACAAGTTGATTTTTGCCTGTTATACGATATAATAGTATTCGAAGTGGTATGCCTTGAAGGTCGATACGAACCAGGGGAAATTAAATAAAATACGGCGCACGAAGCTGTAAGAAATCGGAGGAGTCCATCATGGCACAGAACAGGCGCAGAAAAGAGCGTGAAATCATCGCTCGTATGAAAAACGAGATGATCGAACAGGATGGCAATATGCCAACCGATGAGGAGGTTGCCACGATCAAGTCCTTGCTTGCGCTTCCCCACAGGACGGAAGAAGACTGGTGTGTTATCAAGGACATCTTTGACAGGCGGAATTTGATTTGCATGGAACCGGGTGTGGATGGAACGGGTATTGAGGTGATCGAGCACTTCACTGTGAGGAATGGCCGGTTGATCGCCTTTACCAATTTGGAGGATGCCATGGGCTATATGAAGGAAATTACACCAAAGGGGAGAGGCGTCATTCCGTTCCAATTTGGCACGAGGCCGTTTTTGGAGGCTTTTGAAATCGCGGACGAAGAATCCATGGAGCTGTACATTGACCCGCCGACAGAGGAGAGAATAACCGAAAAGTATATATCGTACAAGGACGAGCGATTAAGTGCTGTATGGGCTGTTAAGCCAGCAATGGCCGAGGTGATGCACAGACTTATGAAGCTCAGAGAGAGAGCGCTGAGTGAAGCAGATGGCGAGCAGCGCGACCAGCAAATGCCCGGCAACCAGAAGCCGAATGAGGAATAAACGCTTGATATACAGCCTGTTCTCGGGTAAAATATAAACAATCAGCGGGGGAAGGGGGGCGCTGCCGGCCCGCTGCGGATTGAGCATCAACCGGCCCATGTCCATCATCGCCGTCTGCAAGGAGCTGTCCCTGAACGACAGCTATTGGGTCGTGGAGGACAGCTTCACCGGGACGTTCGACCAGTACAATCTGTATGAAAACCGGTTCAGCCCGGGATGTGTCCTTCATGCCCGTGGGACGCCTGGTGACCCACGGCGGCTTTTCGGCCGTGAAGGCGTTTTATGAGGAGCTGGACCCGGAATACCTCCAGACCCTGCGGGATATGGTCGTGTTCGACGCCGTCATCTGCAATACCGACCGTCACTTCGGTAACTTCGGCTTCCTGATCGACAACGCCACGAACAAGATCATTGCCCCGGCCCCGCTTTTCGACCATGGCAATTCCCTCTTCAACTTTGCCGGGGCCGAGTTCATGTCCAGCCCGGAAAAGCTCCAGGAGTACGCCGAGACCCTCGCCCCGCGCGCCTATGAGGATTATGTGGAAATGGCGCGCTCCATGATGAACGAAAGGAACCGGGAGCAGCTGCGGCATCTGCTGACTTTCCGGTTCAAGCGGCATTCGCATTATAATTTGCCGGGAGAATGGACAGGTATGATTGAGACGCAGATAAAAAGGCGTAGTAGATTGCTTCTGGAGTTCCCATAAATACTGGGTGTGGCTTCAAATAAGGGAATAAAAAGGGCGCTGTTTGGAACGGCGCCATATTTTTATTTGATTTCCTGTTCGAGCGCGTCGAATTCTGGGGTGGAAAAGAATTCCCCGAGGGTGATCTCAAAGGCGTCGCAGAGCTTCTTGATCGTAACGGTCCCCGGATTTTGGCTTTCGCCGTTCAATATGCTCTTGATCGTGCTCTGTGAAACGGCAGAGAGATTGGCCAGTCCGTTCGGCGTGATCCCGCGCTCCCGGCACAGCGCCCGAATCCGAGCGGCGATGGTTTCCTGGGTTGTCATAAGCCAATCCTCCAAGTGATCTGTCACTATGATAGGGCAGAGGAGGATTTAATATCAGTGATATATCACTAAAATGAAAAATTTGTGGTATAATAGTGATATATCACTGATGAGGTGGAAACCTGTGGAGGATGGTTTATCGTGGCGGAACAAATGATTATGGAAGAAGTGGCCTGCCTTTTTGTGGAGCAATATGAAGCTATGTTTCACAAGAACTATAGGGTATCCGATGTGATTCTTATCAGGAAAACGGCGTATAGAGGAATGCTGGCTTTATACACTGTAGTTGCAACGATTTTTGGGGATAGCATCGCACAAGCACTGAAAGGCGCTGCGTTTGGAGCAATGGATTACATCGCGTATGTGGACGAAACATGGACGCCAAGGGATGCCGCGGATAGGACTGCAATGCTGGATTTGGAAAAGCCGCACCTTGAGTCGATAGAGATCATATTGCGTATGGGAGAGATGTACGGAAATGAGGTTGTAGAAGAGATCTATGATATTTTGCTTGCGGCAAGATATCATTATCATAATTTGATGGTGAAAATGATCTTTGGTGAAGAAATATGAGATATTTAGGTTGATTATTAGCCTATTATTCAATATAATATTTTTGAAAGAACATTAGAGGAAATACCTGCTATATTGGTTCGTGAAGATGGAAAAGAATCAGAAGTATATAAACAAGACGAACTCTATCCATTGCTAGGTGAACCGATTGCGCCTTCGAAAGAGATGGTTCCGGCATTATATATCTTTTCTGCTGACGGCAATTATGTATTTTTCGGTAATGGTATTCAGATAAACAATATCCAACAGGAATATGAAAGATTGAACTTGGCAATCAAAGCAATAAAGGAAATAAAGGATCAACAATCCCAGAAACAAGGATTGTTAGGGGGAGTATTCGGAATCAAATTACCACAACCTCCAAAGATAAGCATTCCATTTCTATCACCCACAGAGAAACAAAAGGCGTTGGAAAGTGCTGAAACAGATACGGAGAACAAATCTGAATAATAAAAATATTGGCTCTATACGAATATATACTTTCGTATAGAGCCAAGTTTTCTATTAACTTCGCGCCAATTCTTCCTCCACCCTCCGAATCAGCTCGCTCAGGCGGATGTCCAGCCCTCCGGCGATGCGCCAGAGGGTTTCGACGTTCGCGTTGTCCTTACCGGCTTCGATCTCGGCCAGGTGGCTGCGGGAGAGGGCGGCGAGGCCGGAGAGGACCTCCTGGGACATCCCGCGCTCCAGGCGCAGGCGGCGGATGACCCGCCCGGTGACGGTGTGGTCGTAGCTTTGCGGCATAAAACATCGCTCCTTTTGATGATGGTAGGCGTGCGCCTCCATACAGGGGCTTGTTTTTACCGCGAGGCTCGGTGCGATCAACAAGCGCCCTTTTGTGGGGGCTGGCGTCTTCATATGGAGGCTTGTTTTTACCGCGAGGGGAATTCTGATTTATCGGGCTGTTGACGAAGGCCCCAAAAGTGGCCTTCCCCCGGTGGGGAAGGTGGATTTGACGAAAAATGCTTGCATTGTTTCGTCAAAGACGGATGAGGTCTTCNNAGAGGCGCGAGGCGCATCGTAAGGGGACCTCATCCGGCGCTACGCGCCACCTTCCCCATGGGGGAAGGCTTTTGGCTGACGCAACAGCTCGATAAATCAGAATTTTCACCCTTGTCGGACATCTCCGACAATCGCCGCCCCTTTGCGTGGTATAATCCAAGCACCAATCACAAAGGGGGTAGGACAGATGAAAAAATATGTGGTTCTGATCGTCGCGCTGGCACTGCTGGCGGCCGTTGGGGCAGGCGCGGCCCTCGCCCAGGAGGCCGAGGGGCGGACGCTCCGGGAGGGCAAGTACATCATCGGCGAGGACATCGCGCCCGGAGCCTACACGCTGACCTGCACCGCCACGGCGGGGGAGAAGATGAACGACGCCTACGGTTCCCTGGGTGGCGCGCTGGACGCCCTGGAGGGTGGCGGCAGCAACGAGTTCGGCGCGCTGTTCGGCATGCTGGGCGGCATGGCGGAGGACGTGATCGACATGACCGTGGAGATCGTCGGCGACTACGGCGACGTGCTCAAGCGCTATGACATGAAGGCGGGGGACACCCTGCCCGTCACACTGAAGGAAGGCACGGCGCTGAAAATCACCGACGGCAGCTGTACGATCACCCCGGCGCAATGACAGGATGGACAGAACGACAGCAGGGGCGGCTCCTGGACCGGGGCCGCCCCTGCTGTTGCTATTTCTCAATATATTTAACGAAAACATGGCAAATTGAACTTTCCGCTTTACATTCGTGCCGGGTTATAGTAAAATGATTATTAATCGGGGGCTTGTGTGCATTTTCCCCGGAAAAGGCGCGAAGGCCCGAAAACGATGAAGAAGGGGAGAGAGATCTATGGCATTGGACTATCGCAAATGCGCTGAAGAGATCGCCGCCAACATCGGCGGGGGCTCGAACGTCATCAGCGCGGCGCACTGCGCGACCCGGCTCAGGCTGGTCATCGCCGACAACAGCAAGGTCAACAAGGAAGTCCTGGAGAACATCGACGGCGTCAAGGGCATGTTTGAATCCAACGGTCAGCTGCAGCTGATCATCGGCACCGGCACCGTCAACAAGGTCTACGACGAATTCCTGGCGGTCACCGGCGCATCCGCCGCCACCAAGGCCGACGTGAAGGCCGCCGCGGCCAGCAAGATGCCCCTGTGGAAGAAGATCCTGAAGACCCCGGGCGACGTGTTCGTGCCCATACTGCCCGCCATTGTGGCCTCCGGCCTGATGATGGGCCTGGTGGAGGCGCTGGCCAAGGCCATACCGTCCTTCGCCGACAGCGGCTGGTTCGGCTTCCTCGACCTGGTGGCCAACACCGCGTTTGCCCTGCTGCCCATACTGGTGGCCGTGTCCGCGGCCCGCGTGTTCGGCGGCAACATCTACCTCGGCGCGGTCATCGGCATGATGATGGTCCATCCGGGCCTGATGAACGCCTGGACCGTCAGCCCCACCAACCAGCCCGCGGTGTGGAACCTGGGCATCGTCAAGATCGCCCAGGTGGGCTACCAGGGCCACGTCATACCGGTCATACTGGCGGTACTGCTGATGTCGACCATTGAAAAGTGGTTGCACAAGAAGGTGCCGGAGATGATCGACCTGTTCGTCACCCCCCTGGTCACCGTGTTGGTCACCGCCTTCGCCACCTTCGTGGTCATCGGCCCCATCTTCTCCGTGCTGGAGAACTGGGTGCTGAAGGGCGCTGAGTGGCTGGTCACCTCCACCGGCGGCATCGGCGCGCTGATCATGGGCGCGCTGTATCCCTGGACCGTGGTCATGGGCCTGCACCACATGTACAACGTCATCGAGGCCGGCATGCTCTCGGGCGCGCTGGGCCTGAACATCTGGATGCCCATCGCCTCTGCCGCCAACTTCGCCCAGTTCGGCGCCTGCCTGGCAGTGGCCGTGAAGTGCAAGAACGCCAAGCTCAAGTCCGTGGCGCTGCCGTCCTCGCTGTCGGCCTCCCTGGGCATCACCGAGCCCGCCATCTTCGGCGTGAACTTCCGCTTCATGAAGCCCTTCATCGCCGGCGTCATCGGCGGCGCGGTGGGCGCGCTGTTCGGATCGCTGACCCACCTGGGCGCGACCACCTACGGCGTCACCGGCATCCCCGGCCTGCTGGCCATCAACAACATCCCGATCTACTGCATTGAGCTGCTGATCTCCGCGGGCATCGCCTTCGCGGTGACCACCGTCATCTGGAAGGAAGACGCCCCCAAGGCGGTCCCTGCCGCCCCGGCCCCGGCGAAGATCGAGGTGCCCACCACCAGCGTCATCCGCTGCGCCAACGGCAAGGTTCTGCAGCCGGTGAAGGGCAACGTCATCCCCTATGACCAGATCCCGGACAACACCTTTGCCTCCGGCGTGCTGGGCGTGGGCGTGGGCATCCAGCCCACCGACGAGGTCGTGGTCGCGCCGTTTGATGGCGAGATCACCTCTGTGGCCGAGAGCAAGCATGCCGTGGGCGTCGCCGCAAACGACATGGAGCTGCTGATCCACGTGGGCGTGGACACCGTGGCCATGAACGGCGACGGCTTCGACTGCCTGGTGAAGGAGGGCGACCAGGTCAAGGCCGGCCAGCCCCTGATCCGCTTCAGCCGCGAGAAGATCAAGGCCGCCGGCTACAGCGACACCGTGGCCGTGCTGCTGACCAACTCCGACGACCTGGACGGCGTGGAGTACGGCGCGAAGTAAGATTCAATCCGGTAGCGTAGCCTGAGGCGGCTGCCTGACAGGCAGCCGCCTGTTTCCAATAAAAAACGAAATGGAGGAATATACCATGATTTCTATCCAGGGCAAGGGCGTATCCACCGGCGTGGCCATGGGGCCGCTGTACTACTACCAGCGCGCGAAGAGCGTCATCCGCCGCATCAAGGTGGAGGACGCCATCGCCGAATGGGAGCGCTTCAAGGCCGCCCAGAAAAAAGCCATTGACCAGCTGGGTGAGCTGTATGAAAAGGCCCTCAAGGAGGCCGGCGAGGAGGCCGCGTTCCTGTTCGAGACCCACCAGATGATGGCCGAGGACGACGACTATGTCGAGGCCATCCAGGGCCTGATCCAAGATGAAAAGCTGAACGCCGAGGCTGCCGTCACCGATGTCGCCGCCCAGTTCGCCGACATGTTCGCCCAGATGGACGACACCTACATGCAGGCCCGCGCCGCGGATGTGAAGGACGTGTCCGGCCGCATCATCGGCATACTGACCGGCGTGGTGCAGGGTGGCATCGACAGCCCCGTGCCCGTGATCCTGGCGGCGGACGACCTGGCCCCGTCGGAGACCGTGCAGCTGGACAAGAGCAAGATACTGGCCTTCGTCACCGAGGGCGGCAGCGGCTCCAGTCACACGGCAATACTGGCCCGCACCATGGGCATTCCCGCCATCATCGGCGTGGGCGACCAGCTAAAGCCGGAATACGAGGGCCGCGAATGCATCGTTGACGGCGCCACCGGCACCGTGATACTGGACGCCGACGAGGCCACCAAGGCCGTGATGATGGTCAAGCGCGAGGAGCAACTCAAGCGCCAGAAGCTGCTGGAGCAGCTGAAGGGCCAGCCCAACGTCACCAAGGACGGCCAGAGCATCAAGGTGTTCTGCAACATCGGCAACCCCGAGGACGTGCCCGTAGTGCTGAGCAACGACGGCGGCGGCGTGGGCCTGTTCCGCTCCGAGTTCCTGTACCTGAACTGCTCCGACTATCCCAGCGAGGATTACCAGTTCGAGGCCTACAAGAAGGTGCTCTCCGACATGGCCGGCAAGGAGGTCGTCATCCGCACGCTGGACATCGGCGCGGACAAGCAGATCGACTACTTCCAGATGCCCAAGGAGGAGAACCCGGCCCTGGGCAACCGCGCCCTGCGCATCTGCCTGAACCGGCCCGAGATCTTCAAGACCCAGCTGCGCGCGCTGTACCGCGCCTCCGCCTTCGGCAAGCTGGGCATCATGTTCCCGATGGTTACCAGCGTCTGGGAGGTCAAGGAAGCCAAGAAGATGTGCGAGCAGGTCAAGAAGGAACTGACCGCAGAGGGCAAGCCCTTCGCCGACGACGTGCAGATCGGCATCATGATCGAAACCCCCGCCGCCGCCGTGATGAGCGACCGCCTGGCCAAGCTGGTGGACTTCTTCTCCTGCGGCACCAATGACCTGACCCAGTATACCCTCGCCTGCGACCGCCAGAACAACGACCTGGGCCGTTTCTTCAATCCCCATCACCCGGCGGTGTTGCGGCTTTTGAAGATGGTCTGCGACAATGCCCACAAGAACGGCGTTTGGGTCGGCATCTGCGGCGAGCTGGGCGCGGACCTGGAGCTGACCGAGACCTTCCTGGCCATCGGCATCGACGAGCTGTCGGTCTCCCCGCGCAGCGTGCTGCCCCTGCGGCAGAAGATCCGCGAGACCACCATCGGCGACGTGAAGGAAAAGATACTGGCCGATTTGTTCAGCGACGAGGTGACGCTGTAAATTCAGATTTATCGAGCGGGGCTCGATAAATCTGAATGTATCCATCAAGGAGAGCAATGCCATGAAACACTATGAATTGCTGAAGCTGGTTCCCGGAGCGGACGTGGTGGGCGTACAGGAAAAGCTGTGGAGGTGCTTGCGCCAGATGAACGACGCGACGGATCAGGTGACCCATCCGGTGGTTTATCGCAGCTGCCAAGAGGAGAATGACTACGACCTGATGATCGTGGTCGAAATCGCCGAGGAGGAGCGCATCGCCGAGCTCAGGTCCGATCCGCTGACGCTGAAGCTGGAGGGTACGATAGAGGGGTTCATTCAGGAAAGAAGGACCTTCGATCACTATTGACGGGGCGCCTGATTAGGGTGTGCTTCTAATCCTGAACATGCAATTTCGGCGTCTTTTCCGCCAAAACTGCGTTGTCAAACCTTGACTTGCCGCCAGCAAGCCTGCGGTTTTTTGCCTTGTTTTGACGGAAAATCCACTCGAACCTACACATCCTGGACTTTAGAAACACACCCTGGCGTGTGACGGTTCTGTGACGCGGGACGCGATATACTGTGCACGAATCAAAGAGCAATACCGACCGACCCGAATAGATAAAAAAAGGAGTGTGTCATTATGGAAAACAACGAGAACATGTTCGAGCTGAGCGCAGAAGAGCTTGAAAAAATAGCCGGTGGCAAGAATCAGAAGGTGCGGGCCGTCAAGGCCGGCGTCAACATCCACGAGCTGCCCGGCGAGAAGCAGCGCGTCATCGCCAAGACCACGGCCAACGCCATCGCCAACTACACCGGCGAGCTGGTGTATGTCGAAGGCAAGCCCTGGATCAGGGTGAAGTGGGACGGAAAGAGCGGTTGGATCCTCGCCAAATATGTGCGAGTGGTCTGATCTACCCGGATTCGGTCCGCCTGTACTTGACAGGCGGGCAGTTTTTTTATATGATATATACGTAAATGATCGAGGGCCCCGATGTTAAACGACCATCCCGAATGTGAGGAGGCATAACCATGAAAAGATTGACTGCGCTGCTCCTTGCCCTGCTGATGCTGGCCCTGCCGGCGCTGGCCGAGCCGATGTCGCTTCTGGACTATACCGACGATATACTGGAGGACGGCAGCCCGATCTACTACTTCCAGGAGCTGTCCCTGAAGCTGCCCGCAGACTGGCGGGGCAAGGTGATGGCCATGAAGGACGAGTACGGCGTGGGCTTCTACCAGATTGCAAGCTACAGGAAATACGAGGCTGAGGGCACTCCCGGCGGCGGCTTCCTGTTCAGGCTGTCCGCCAGCGTGAACACCAGCTTCACCGAGCTGCCCGCCTTTAAGTATCTGGGCTTCAGCGAGGCCTCCGCGATGAACTACTACCTCAGTTTGCCCAGCGATTACCCGGCCTACCTGGAGCAGGCCACCCAGGCCGAATACGACGCGATGTGCGAACAGATCGACGATGTGGCGCAGAACGTGGCGTTCTATGCCGGCACCGGCGCCGGGAAGGCCGGGGAGCCCCGGGCGGAAGAACCCGGGAACGGGGCTCAGGGCACAACCCCCGCGGGCGGCGTGTCGCTGGAGCGGGCCCGCTACCACTACGAACACAGCGCCCTGCCCCGCTACTTCTATGACAATCCCGAAAACATGCTGCGGGTGATGGAGGAATCCGGCGCCTATCGGTTGTGGACCTCCCTGGCCGACGAGAACGGCGTGAAATATCCCTATCAGTCCGGGGATTATGCCGAAAACCTGTATACCACCGGGGATGGCGCGACCATACTGCAAATTGTAATGCCCAGGCCCGAGGCCGAACCCCAGTGCTACCGTGTCTACATGGTCTACAACCCGGCCACCGGCAAAGCAGGCTACTATACCGTGGAATACGAAGGGTTGCTTGGCGAAAGCGCCCTGTTGTGCGGCTGGTCCAGGGAGCACGAGCACACCGTCTATGGCGGCGCGGCGGTGCTGGACGGGAGCGACGGCGGCTACCGCGAGGCGCTGCTGGACGAGGCGAAGCAGGTGGTGAAGCTGGCGGGCTATACGACGTCGCTGACGGCGGCAGGGGGCCCCGCGCCGGAGCCGACCGACGATGACCTGGCGCAGATCGCCTGTCCCGAGCAGGGCTTTACCACGATGGCGAAATCCGCCTATGCCTGGGACTACCAGGCGGGCACGGGCATTTCCATCTACACCCAGCATGCGGGGGCGATTCCCTATGTGATCGTCTTCTATGGGGAGGATCTGCTGGGCGAGCCCTATGAGTACATCCAGGAGCAGTACACGCCCCACATGCAGAAGAAATACGGCGAGGCCCTGGCGAGCTTCGATGAGGTCAGAAACTATGAAATCGGCGGCAAGCAGCTGCCCGCGGGCCTGTATTCCTATTATGTGGGGGATACCCTGGTGGATATGATTCGGCTGATGGATTCCACCGGCAGCCGCACCGTCAGCTATACCGCGAAGTACATCCATGGCGATGGTGACGCCACCCTGGCTGCGCTGGACGCCGCGATCCGCAATTTCAGGGCGGAGGATTGATATAATACTCCTCTCAGTTTAAACCAGCGATTCTGTGGGCATCTTTTCCGCCCTGACTGCGTCAAGCCTCCTTGACTTGCCGTCAGCAAGCCTGCGGAGTC
>CADBVG010000050.1 GCA_902798105.1 uncultured Eubacteriales bacterium | reverse complement strand
TCCGGGCGCTCGAACCCAGTAAACCTTCGAAATCTGCAATTGCATCTGTCGAAAAATTCACTCGCCAGCTGACCACCTTAATTGCGCGGTATTTCCCTAACACAAAAAAGGTTACCATATTGCCGAGGCATCAAAGGCGTTTTCGATGTGGCGGATCTGACCGGGAAGCACCTCGATCACGTCGAAGCGCACGGGAACGTCCGCGAGCCGGTTCTCCTGGAGGTACAGCTGGGCCGTGCGCAGGATGTGGGCCTGCTTCTGCCGGTCCACGGCCTCGGCGGGACGGCCGTAGCGCAGGGAGGAGCGCCGCTTGACCTCGACGAACAGCAGCGTCTTGCCCTGACGGGCGATGATGTCGATCTCGCCGGTGGGGCGGCGGTAGTTCGCCTCCAGGATCTTCGCGCCCTTTTGCAGCAGGAAGGCCTTCGCGTCGGCCTCGCCCTGGGCGCCGATGCTGCGCCGGTTCATACCCCTTCCCCCAGTATGCCCCGGATGAAGGAGCGCCGGTGGGCGGGGCAGGGGCCGTACTGCTTCAGCGCGGCGATGTGTTCCGCGGTGCCGTAACCCTTGTTCCGGGCGAAGCCGTACACCGGGTACTTCTCGTCCAGCTCAATCATGTAGCGGTCACGGGTGACCTTTGCCACGATGGACGCCGCCCCGATCATATAGCTCAGCGCGTCGCCGTGGATGAGGGAGCGGGCCTGGCAGGGCAGGCGCAGGCCCTGCACGGCGTCGATGAGTATGACGCTGCCGCTGAAGCGCGCCGCGCAGGTCTCCATGGCCTTCTTCGTGGCGTTGAGTATGTTGATCTCGTCGATCTCCTCCGGCCAGACAAAGCAGGTCTCAGCGTAGTCCGAGGCCCCCAAGAGCAGCGGGAAAAGGGCCTCGCGCCGCTTTTCCGACAGCTTCTTGGAATCGTCCACGCCCATGACCAGCCTGTCCGACGGGATGGACACACAGGCGGTGACCACCGGCCCGGCCAGCGGGCCGCGGCCCACCTCGTCGATGCCGGCGACGACATGGCCTTCCGTCCACAGCATGCGCTCGATTTCCGTGAGCCTATGCAGCTTTTCCGCCGGGGTCTCCCGCTTGCGGCGGGGCTTGTCTGTCTGCATGGTCATGTCCTTTCTATCGTGATCCTGCCGATCTTGCCGGCGCGGAATTCGTCCAGCACCAACGCGGCGGCGCGGTCGGTGTCGTAGCGCCCGCCGGACAGCAGCCAGCCCCGGCCCTTGCAGGCGCCCTCCAGCAGCTCGTGGGGGGCGGCTCCACAGTCCTCCGGCAGCTTGTAGCGCGCCTTCAGCGCCTCGGGCTTGATCTCGTTCAGCAGCGCCATCAGGCCTCCGGCCAGGTCCTCGGTGTCCATGATCTCGTCCCGGATGGAGCCCAGGTAAGCCAGCAGCCTTGCGCCTGTCTGGTCGTCCATGCGGGGCGGCAGCATGCCGGGGGTGTCCAGGATCTCCAGGAAAGGCCCGATCTTTACCCACTGGTTGGCCCGGGTGACGCCGGGACGGTCGCCGGCCTTCACGATGGCCGAGCCGTGCAAGCGGTTGATGAAGGTGGACTTGCCCACGTTGGGGATGCCAATGACCATGAAGCGGATCGTCTTGCGCACGCCCCGGGCGGCGTAGCGCTCCAGGGCCGGCTTTGAGGCGGCCTCGATGTGGCCCAGGATGTCCTTCACCTTTCCGCCGTTGGAATTGAAGCGCAGGGCGGTCAGCCCTTCCCGGCGAAAGCGCTCCAGCCAGCGGGCAGTCTGGCTGTCGTCGGCCAGGTCGGCCTTGTTGAGCACCAGTATGCGGCTCTTGCCTTTGGTCAGCCTGCCCAGGTCGGGGTTGCGGGTGGCCAGCGGCGCGCGGGCGTCGCACAGCTCGATCACCGCGTCCACCGCCCGAAGCTGGTCCTGTAAAAGCCGCCGGGATTTCGCCATGTGGCCCGGATACCAGTTGATGCGATCGTTGGGCATGGTTTGCTTCCTTTCTATAGAAAACGGGAACCGCCATAGCGATTCCCGGATTTGGGCAGGAAGGATTAAGTCCTCTCCTTGACCTTGGCCGCCTTGCCGCTGCGCTGACGCAGATAGTACAGCTTCGCGCGACGCACCTTACCACGACGGATGACCTGGATGCTGTCCACGCGGGGGCTGTGCAGCGGGAACGTACGCTCGACGCCGACGCCGTAGGAAGTGCGGCGGACGGTGAACGTTTCGCGGACAGAGCCGTTGCGGCGGGCGATGACCACGCCTTCAAAGGCCTGCAGACGTTCGCGGGAGCCTTCGACAACCTTCACCTGAACGCGAACGGTATCGCCGACCGCGAACTGGGGGATGTCCTTCTTGAGCTGGGCGCTCTCGATGGAACGGATGATCTCATTCATGGGATGTTCCTCCTTTCCTCACCAGGACGTTCATGACCAGCCTGTGGCAGCGGACCGTCCGAATTCAACCTGCATATTATAGCACGCAGTGTGGAAAGGGGCAAGGAAGAGTGTGTTAAACTTCCGGTTTCAGCGCTGCGCCTATTCTACGGTGACCTTGCAGCTGTACGACTGGCCGCCTTTCAGCGTGGCTGTGACGGTGCATACGCCCTTCTTCAAGGCAATGATGAGGCAAACTGAGCCCTTTGTCAAAATCGTGATGATGCTGGGATCACTGCAGGACCAGGAAACATTGCGAAGGCGGCGATCATTGAGCCACACAGTTGTCAATTTACGCAGCTTCAGCGTGACGGCGTTACTGCTGAGCCCGGCAGCGCTCCCGCCCTGGACCGTAACCCTGCACCTCAAGAATCCGCGGTTGCTGAGTTCGGCGGAAATGTCGCACTGGCCCTCGCCCACGGCGGTGACCTTGCCGTCGTCAACCGTGGCGACGTTGGGGTCGCTGGAGGACCAGGATGTAACACTGCGTTTGCCGAGGTTGCTGACATTCAGCTTGAAGGTTTCATTGATGTTCAGCGTCTTTTCTTTCTCTGACAACATGGGCCCGCCGACGACGGTGACGTCATAACGGAACACTTTCGGCGGCTCATCTTTCCTCCAGCGGTTGACGGCCGTCACGGTGATGAGGCACTTGCCCGCGGTAACAGCGGTGACGATGCCGCTGTTGCCGATCCTGGCGACATTCGGGTCGCTGGAGGTATCTGTGATGATAAGGGTATAATACGTTCTTACGTGATTATGGATCTTCTTTTGCTGACCGACTTCCAGCGTAAAGGAATCGTAGATTACCGAGGAGGTCTCATCATCGGCATTGCTGACGACAGCGACGGCTTCCGGTTCCTCTTCGACCAGAGTAAGGTCATCGGACAGCTCGAACGCCTCCGGGGAGATGTCCAGGTCGAGGCCGTCAGCGTCCAGGTCGAAAACTTCGATGTCCTGCGGCGCGTCGAGCTCCACTTCAACTTCCGCAAAGGCGCTCATCGCGCTACAGAGCAACAGCATGGCCATCAGCATGGCCAGTATACGGTTGGAATTCTTCATACGCGATCCTCCAATCAATTGTGTATGAAACCATTATAGTGCACAGTTTGCAGAAATACAAGTAGGGAAATAGAGTTTTTTACGGGTGCAGTCTATTGGTGTCACAATAATAGGGTCCCCTGGCCGGGCTTCCCGTCTGCATCCATGTATGCGCCAATGCCTCGTCCGCGAGTATGGCGCAACCGAAGCGGGCGAGGGCCTCGGGGGCGATGCCTTCGGGCAGGCGGTACAGCAGCCCGTTCTCCGGCAGGCAGAGCAGGCAGCACTGTATGCCGCGGCCCTGCCACCGCTCCCATGCCGCGTCGCCTTCGACAAAATCGGGAATGAACCCCATGGAAAACGCCTGCCACAAAAAGCCCCGGTGCCGCCGGCCGGAGAAGCACTGCTTCTTCGCGGCCTTGCGGCTCGCCTCGGGCACGAAGGCGGCAAACCACGCTCTGGGCCAGCGGTCGGCCACCATCAGCGGCAGGCGCTCACAGGCGACGCCGCGCTCATCCAGCAGCGCTTCGACCTCGCCGGCCCGCATGAGCCGAGAGAGCATCGCCCGGTCATGGTCGTCCAGCGGCGCGGCGTCCAGCAATTCGGGCCGCCTTTGCAGCGTCAACGCGAGGGACTGCTCCCGCCGCCAGGCGGTGATGTCGGCGTGGTTGCCGCCCAACAGCACCCCGGGCACCTTCTGCCCGCGGAAATCGGCGGGGCGGGTGTACTGGGGGTACTCCAGCAGGCCGGTGGTGAAGCTCTCGTCTTCGCTGGATTCATCGCTGCCCAGTACACCGGGTACCAGCCGCGCCACCGCGTCGATCACTACCAGTGCCCCCAGCTCGCCGCCGGTGAGCACGTAGTCGCCGATGGACAGCTCCTCGTCGATCACCGCGTCCAGCGCCCGCTGGTCCACGCCCTCGTAGTGGCCGCACAGCAAGGCAAGGTCCTCTTCCTTTGCCAATTCCTCTACCACGCGCTGGTCCAGCGTCCGCCCTCGGGGGGACAGGTAGATGCGCCGGCCGGCATAAGGGTCGGGCAGGTTGGCTGCGAAGGCGTCCACGATGGGCTGGGCGGCCATCACCATGCCCGCGCCGCCGCCGAAGGGGTAGTCGTCGGTGTTGCGATGCTTCTCCTTCGAGTAGTCGCGGATGTCGATCAGCTCAACCTCGATCAGCCCCGCCGCGATGGCCCGCCCCAGTATGGACTGGGCCAGCATGGGTCGCAGCATGTCGGGAAACAGCGTAAAGACCTTAATCCTCATCGAACACCGCCACCTCGTCCAGGCGCTTGCCGCAAAGCCGCATCTCGCCCGCCGGCAGGTCCACGGCCAGCACCACGCTCTTCAGCGCCGGCACCAGCACTTCGCCCAGGGGTCCCTTGAATACGTACACGTCGTTGCCGCCGGGCTGCATCACGTCGGTGATCTTCCCGAGGTCGCGCCCGTCGTCCACAACGCCCCGAAGGCCGTACAGGTCGGTGATGAAGTTGGTGTCCGCGTCCAGCGCCACGGCGTGGGCACGGTCGATGTATAAAAGCGTTCCCCGCAGCTTCTCGGCCATGTCCCGGTCGGTGACGCCCTCGACGTTCATGAACACTGCGTCTGCTCCCAGGCGGTTCACGGTGATGCGCAGCGGCGCGTAGTCGCCGTCCTTTTCAATGTATACGGTCTCAAGTCCCTCGAAGCGCTCCGGGTCGCAGGTGCAGGGCCGCACCTTGACCTCGCCCCGCACCCCCTGGGGCTTGGTGATTTCGCCGATCATCAGGTATTGTGAAAGCATCGAAAGCCCTCCTGTTTGGTTTGGAATATCAACATTATAACGGTTACTATGCTGAAATGCAAATGAAATTCGGTTGACAGTGATCGGGGAGTTCTGCTATCATCAGGATGCCAAAGGCGTTTATGCTGTCAAACCCAGGGCAATCTACAGGGAGGCATGAAGGATGTTTAGCACTGTGCGCATCAAAAGGCTGGCGGCCATCCTTGTTTTGGCTATGATGCTGGCCATACACGGTGTGGCGGAGGATGCCGTACAAATCGATCCCGAAGAATACGATGCGCTTCTGCTGGAGGACGGGGATATCACCGTCGGGGAAGCGGACATTGCCACGGAACTGGATTTGGCGCTGGATTTGCCCGTGGAGGGCGATGTGGCCTTACCGGAGTTTTCTTTGGAAGATATGAGCGAGGGGGCGCTGGAGGACAACAGCATACCCAAGGCGCTGACGCTGGGCATAAAGGAGACCTACACCCTGTCCGTGGACAAGGCGACCTTCAAGTCCAGCAAGCCCGCTGTTGTCAGCGTGAGCAAAAAGGGCGTCATCACAGCCAGGAAGAGGGGTACAGCGAAGATCACCATTATGTCCGGCAAGAAGAAGGTCGGCACCTGCAAGGTGACTGTGCAGAAAGCACCTTCAAAGGTGGCATTGAAGCCGAAGACACTGGCGCTTGAGATAGGGCAGACCGCCAAGCTGACCGCGAAGCTGCCGAGCAAAACGGCGTCCAACAAGTTGACCTGGGCGAGTACCGACGAGGGCATGGCAACGGTGGACGCCTACGGTAACGTGACCGCCGTGGGCGCGGGCAGGGCCAAGATTGTCGTAAGGACATATAACAAAAAGAAAGCGGCCTGTACTGTGACCGTGAAGTCACCCCCGAAGGGCTGGATATTGACCCAGCACCCGGACGATTCCGGCGTCCAAGGCATGTGTTACTCGCTGGTCAACCGTGCGGACGGCACGCTGATCCTGGTGGACGGCGGCAATCCCGGAAACGCCGACCGGGTGCGCAGAATCATCGACGAGAACGGTGGCAGGGTCGCGGCCTGGTTCCTGACCCACTACCACGACGATCACATCGGTGCCTTCAACGCGCTCTACGGCAAATACCGGGACCGAATCGGCACGATCTACGTCAATCCCCTGGACTGGGGCACCTTTGAGCCCATCGCCCGGGATTGGGATACCCCGGAAGCCTTCAGGTCCTTCCTGGACCAGACGGCGGGGGCCGACAATGTGGTAACGCTGTATCGGAATGACGAATTGGACATCGACGGCATCCATATCCGCGTGTTCAATGCATTCGACGATCATGTGCGGGAGCTCTCCGGCGACTGGGCCAACGACAGCTCGCTGGTGATGAAGTTCAGCTTCTCCGAGGACAGCCTGCTGATCATGGGCGATCTGTCCCGGAGCGGCGTGTCGTTGGGGCAGTACCTGCTGGACGCCTACGGGGCCGAGGCACTGCACGCCGACTACATCCAGGCCGGGCACCACGGCAACTGGGGCCAGCCCATCGGGTTTTACGCGGCGCTGAAACCCCGCGTGATCTTCCAGGACGCGCCGGAGTGGCTGATGACGGGTGAGCAGTACGACGCGAAGGACCTGCGGGCCTGGTGCAACGCCAACGGCGTGGAGGCCTATGACTATTGCACGGCCCCGAACCGCTTCTTACTGAAATAAAAACAGGTATCTGTTCAGTCGTGGCGGCAAAGCGGAATCGCGCGCGCTTCCCGCGCACGAGAAGTGGAATCGCGCGCGCTTCCCGCGCACGAGATGGCGCCGCTGCTCATTGTACGACGCCTGTAGCGGCGGCCCCTGGGCCGCCATAGAAGCTGCAGAATTAAGGAAATACCGCACAAACGGGCGTGCCTTTTCCGACATCTGCGGCTTGCAGATTTCTCGATTTACCGCCAGTAAACCTTCGAAATCTGCAATTGCATCTGTCGAAAAATTCACTCGCCAGCCAACCACCCTTATTATGCGGTATTTCCTTAACCGGGACTGAAAAGTAACGGTCACAACAGATAAAACAATACGATAAACGGGAGGGCTAAATCCATGAACGAAACCAAAAAGGCAGTCATCAGCGTGCTGGGTACGGACAAGAAAGGCATCATTGCCCAGGTGAGCCGCATCCTCTATGAAAACGACGCCAACATACTGGACATCACCCAGACCATCGTCTCCGGCCTGTTCAGCATGATACTGATCGCGGACGTGTCCTCCGAGGGCTGCTCCTTCGACACGCTCAAGACCGAGCTGGACGCCCTGGGGGACCGCATCGGCGTGCAGATCCGCACCCAGCGCAGCGAGATCTTCGAAGCGATGCACCAGATCTGAGGAGGTGAAAACCATGCACATGATCAACACCTCCGAGATCCTGGAAACCCTGAACATGATCGACCACCAGAAGCTGGACGTGCGCACGATCACCATGGGCATATCCCTTCTGTCCTGCGTCACTGATGATGAAGAAAAGTTGTGTGCCAACATCTATGACCTCATCACCCGACGGGCCGAGCGTCTGGTTGAGGTGGGCCGGGCCATCGAGCGGGACTATGGCGTGCCCATCGTCAACAAGCGCATTTCCGTTACTCCCGCGGCCCTGGTCACCGGGGCGATCAAAAACCCGGTGAAGGTAGCCCGGGCGCTGGATAAGGCGGCCAAGACCGCCGGCGTGGACTTCATTGGCGGCTATTCGGCGCTGGTACAGAAGGGCATCACCGAGGCAGACCGGCGGCTGATCGAGTCCATCCCCGAGGCGCTGGCCACCACCGACCTGGTGTGCTCGTCGGTGAACGTAGGCTCCACCCGGGCGGGCATCAACATGGACGCCGTGCGCCTGATGGGCGAGACGGTGAAGGCCACCGCCAAAGCCACCGCCGACAACGGCGGGCTGGGCTGCGCAAAGCTGGTGGTGTTCTGCAACGCCGTGGAGGACAACCCCTTCATGGCCGGCGCGTTCCACGGCCCCGGCGAGGGCGACTGCGCCGTCAGCGTTGGCGTCAGCGGCCCCGGCGTGGTGAAGGTTGCCCTGGAGGGCATGAAGGACGCGCCCTTCGACGAGGTGGCCGAGACCATCAAGCGCACCGCCTTCCACATCACCCGCGTGGGCCAGCTGGTGGCCCGGGAGGCCAGCCGCCGCCTGGGTGTGCCCTTCGGCATCGTTGATCTGTCCCTGGCCCCGACCCCCGCGGTGGGTGACTCGGTGGCGTCTATATTGGAGGAGATGGGCATCGAGACCTGCGGCGCCCATGGCACCACCGCCGCACTGGCGCTGCTCAACGACGCGGTGAAGAAGGGCGGTGTGATGGCCTCGTCCCACGTGGGCGGGCTCTCCGGCGCGTTCATCCCCGTCTCGGAGGACATCGGCATGATCCACGCCGCCGAGAAGGGCGCGCTTTCACTGGAGAAGCTGGAGGCCATGACCTGTGTGTGCTCGGTGGGCCTGGACATGATCGCCATTCCCGGCAACACCCCCGCCGAGACCATCGCCGCCATCATCGCCGACGAGGCCGCCATTGGCATGGTCAACAACAAGACCACCGCCGTGCGCGTGATCCCTGCCCCCGGCAAGCGTGTGGGAGACAGCGTGGAGTTCGGCGGCCTGCTGGGCCACGCCCCGGTCATCCCCGTGCGCGCGCTGGACGCCGGCCCGTTCATCAGAAGGGGCGGCCGGATTCCCGCGCCGCTGCACAGCCTGAGGAATTGACATAAAAAATAGATCCTGTGCTTCGCAATGCCTTCGGCGAACGCTTCGCTCAGGATGACAAGATTGCGCCTGATGATGTCATCCTGAGCGAAGCCGTGCCGCAGGCTTGCATAGCACAGGATCTTTTCAATTAATCAGAACCCCAGATTCCCATTGACCAAAATTACATGAATCCGGTCCTTGTGCCTGGAAAAGCGGGTAATGAGGAACTGACAGCAGATGGTGTCCGGCGACTTGCAGTCCATGCAGGCGCCGGTCTTTGCGCAGGGGGTGTTCAGCCCGAAGCGCTGGGCGTTGATGGGCGCGGCCACGTTCCGGGCGCGCTTCATGGCGCTGTCCACGTCGGGGCAGACCTTGTTCATGCCCACGATGAACACCACCTTCTTCGGCCCCTGGCAGATGGCGGACACCCGGTTGGCGTTGCCGTCGATGTTGATCATCACGCCGTCCTCGGTGATGGCGTTGGCGCTGGAGAGGAACACGTCGGCGTCGTAGGCCGCCAGCATCGCAGCACGCTTGTCGGCATAGGCGTCCCGGTCGATGAAGTTGTAGTTTCCGTCCTTCAGGGCCTGCACCAGCCCGATCTCGTGGGCGCTCGTCGCGCCGCCCATGGTCACCGAGCTGCCCTCGGGAATCAGCGCCAGCGCCTGGGCCAGCGCGTCCTTCTTGCTCTCGGCATAGTAGCCTGTCATGTTGCGCGATTCCAGCCCCTTGATGACCTTCTGCGCCAACAGCGCGTTGCGCCTGGTGATGTTTTCGTTCTGCATGGTATGCCCTCCTTTTGATTGGTAAATTCTGATTTGGCGAGCCGAGGGCGAGAGTTCCAAAAGTAGCCTTCCCCCGGTGGGGAAGGTGGATTTGACGAAAAATGCTTGCATTGTTTCGTCAAAGACGGATGAGGTCTTCGACGATGGTACAACGCCTATTTCAGTAAAGGCGCGAGGCAAAACGTAAGGGAAGGACCTCATCCGTCACGGCTGACGCCGCGACACCTTCCCCACCGGGGGAAGGCTTTTGGATGCACCAGCCGCTATTCCTATTGCCTATTATCTCGGCGTCAGCTCGCCAAATCAGAATCTTCCCTCCTTCCCCAAATTATAACACACCCCGCCGGGGATGTAAAATGGCATTTTAATTGCTTGCCCTTCCGCCCCTTTTCTGCTATCATACACACAACAGGAGGCAATGTAAATGAATAACGACTATATCGGCATACTTTCAAAGGAACTTTCCCTCCGCCCGGAGCAGGTGCGCGCGGCGGTGGAGCTGCTGGACGCGGGGAACACCATTCCCTTCATCGCCCGCTACCGCAAGGAGGCCACCGGGTCGCTGGACGATCAGGTGTTGCGCACGCTGTCAGAGCGGCTGGAATACCTGCGGGGGCTGGACAAGCGACGGGAGGAGATCACGAAGGCCCTGACGGAGCAGGGCGTATTGACGGAAGAACTGTCCGCCCAGATCGCGAAGGCGGCGACGCTGGCGGAGCTGGAGGACATCTACCGCCCATTCCGGCCCAAGCGCCGCACCCGGGCGACCGTGGCGAAGGAGCGGGGCCTGGAGCCGCTGGCGAGCTGGCTGCTCATCCAGCCCATCCAGGGCGACCCACTGAAAAAGGCGGGGGACTTCGTTGACCCCGGTAAGGAGGTGCCCGACGCCGAGGCCGCGCTGGCCGGTGCCCGGGACATTATCGCCGAGATGGTCAGCGACGACGCGCCCCTGCGCAAGCAGCTTCGCGGGCTGCTGACCCGGGAGAGCGCCGTCACCACAAAGGCCGCGAAGGACGAGGACAGCGTCTATAGCAACTACTACGACTACCGGGAGCCCTTGCGCAGCATGGCGCCTCACCGTATACTGGCCGTCAACCGGGGCGAGCGGGAGGGTTTTTTGAAGGTGAGCTTGGAAGCTCCGGAGGACCGGGCCATGCAGACCGTGCGCGACGCCTTCGTTCGCGGGCGCTCGGCGGCATCCCAGCAGGTGGCCATGGCCTGCGACGACGCCTGGGACCGGCTGCTGTTTCCGTCGCTGGAGCGGGAGCTGCGGACCGCGCTGACCGACGCCGCCAACGAATCGGCCATCAAGGTGTTTTCCGACAATTTACACCAGCTGCTGATGCAGCCGCCCATCAAGGGCAAGGTTACCCTGGGCGTGGACCCGGGCTTTCGCACCGGTTGCAAGCTGGCCGTGGTAGACGAGAACGGCAAGGTGCTGGACACTGGCGTGGGCCATTTCACCCTGCCGGGAAACGACGTCGGGAAGGCCTCCGCGACGCGGCTGATCAAGGGCTTCGTGAAGAAGTACGGCGTGACGGCCATCGCCATCGGCAACGGCACCGCCAGCCGGGAGAGCGAGCAGTTCATCGTGTCGCTGCTGCCGGAGCTGCCTGGGGTGGCCTACATCATCGTCAGCGAGGCCGGGGCCTCGGTGTACTCTGCCAGCCCCCTGGCCGCCGAGGAGTTCCCGGACTTCGACGTCACCCAGCGCTCAGCCGTGTCCATTGCCCGCAGGATGCAGGACCCGCTGGCCGAGCTGGTGAAGATCGACCCGAAGGCCATCGGCGTGGGCCAGTACCAGCACGACCTGAAGCAGAACGCCCTGACCGCGGCGCTGGACGGCGTGGTGGAACAATGCGTGAACCAGGTGGGCGTGGAGGTATCCACGGCTTCGGCGGCGCTGCTGAGCCACGTGGCGGGCATTGGGCCCGCGCTGGCGAAGAACATCGTGGCCTACCGGGAGGAAAATGGCATCCCATCGAGGGCGGCGCTCAAGAAGGTGCCCAAGCTGGGGCCACGGGCCTTCGAGCAGTGCGCGGGCTTTTTACGGGTCCGGGACAGCAAAAACCCGCTGGACGCCACTGCCGTGCACCCGGAGAGCTACGACGCGGCGAAGGCCATTCTCGCCGCCCTGGGCTGCGACGCGAAGGCGGTGCGCGGCGGCATCCCGGACATCGCCCAGCGGGCGCAGCTGTACGGTCCGGAGAAGCTGGCGGCGGAGGCGGGCGTGGGCCTGCCCACCCTGCGGGACATACTCTCTGAGCTGCAAAAGCCGGGCCGTGATCCCCGGGACGACCTGCCCAAGCCGGTGCTGCGCACTGACGTGCTGGACATGAAGGACCTGAAGCCGGGGATGGAGCTGACCGGCACCGTGCGCAATGTGATCGACTTCGGCGCGTTCGTGGACATCGGCGTCCACCAGGACGGCCTGGTCCACATCTCCCGCATGGCCGACCGTTTCATCAAACATCCCTCCGAAGTCGTGAAGGTGGGGGATGTGGTGAAGGTCTGGGTGGTCAGCGTGGATGAGAAGAAAAAGCGCATCGCCCTGAGCATGGTGAAGGATAAGCTATAATTTGACAGGACCACATGCCGAATTGCGGGTATGTGGTCTTTTTTTACAAAACTTCGTATACATCCAAAAATTACATTAAATAATAAAAAACAAAACAAATGTAACACTTGCTGGTAATATCAGGTTGCAACAAACGAAACAATATGATATTATAAATTTAACCGTGTTGGCTCGATTATATTCGAAATAGTTTACATAAATGCCAAGGAGGTCTCACACACATGAAGAAGAAGATCCTGCTGTTGGGTTTACTGCTTGGACTGCTTGCGGTTATGGGCTTCAGCGCCCTGTCTGAAACGCAGGGCTGACGCCGGGAGAGAGCATCAGCATTTATGGTGATTTTTCGATCACCTATACCTTTACGCCGGAAGCGCCGGGCTTGTACAGCTTTACCGGTACTTACCCGGGCGATACCTATCTCGATGTCTACCAGGGCTCAACATATGTGGGCGGAGATCATTTCTACTCCAGCTTTAATA
Source organism: uncultured Eubacteriales bacterium (assembly GCA_902798105.1). GTDB lineage: Bacteria > Bacillota > Clostridia > Christensenellales > Aristaeellaceae > UBA2862. The sequence continues at coordinate 16,735 of CADBVG010000050.1, read as the reverse complement.
TCTTCTGCACTCTGGAAGAAAATACCCAATACACCGTCTCTTTCAGAGACAAGTACCCCGCACACGTATGTATGGCTCTTATGGCAGCATATGTGTAGAGGCCTTTGAGGGATTGATCTGGGCGCGCCCCGAAAGCCTACAGGGAAGGGGAAGAGGGAAATAGGGTCGGGGAGACGCTGTTCCAAAGTGATGCGTGAAACCGGATAAACCGCGTTCGTTTTTCCCGACCTGTATGTGTTTGGAACGACAGCACTTCGGTGCCACCGACTATGGCCTCACTCATTGATGATCAAGTCCTCAAACGCCCTGCGGTGTACCCATACGGAAACGCTGCGGCCGTCGGTGAAGAATTTGCCCTTGCCGTTCTCATCGACGGTGACGGGCTCCGTGCACTTGCCCAGCACGTCATAGAACAGTTCACCGGCGCAGGCCGCGCCCATGTCCATTTCTATGCTGCCGCCCTCGTTGTCGCTCATCACCACGGCCATGCCGGAGTATTCGTGTTCGATGTCACCCCTGCGTGACCAACCTACGACGTGCTCGTCGTCGAAGTAGTCCGTCTGCTCGCCGTAGGCATACCAGCGGCGGGCCTTGATCAGCTTGCCCAGGTTGGGCACCATGGGCCGGCCCTGGGGCGGGTTGCCATAGTAATCGGAGTAGAACACGCAGGGCACGCCCTCCTTGCGCAGCAGGATCAGCGCGTAGGCCAGCGGCTTGAACCAGTCCTCGACGAAGGATTGCAGAGCCTGGCCCTGCTGGGTATCGTGGTTATCCACAAAAGTGACGGCGGAGTAGGGTCGCGCTTGCACCAGTGAGTTATCGAAAATGTGCTTCAGCGCGCAGCGCCCCTGGGAAGCGTTGAAGAAGTTGTAATGCAGTGCTGCATCGAACAGGGCCATGCGGCTGTCCACCTTGTCCAGGTAGTGGGTCAGGCGCTCCAGCTCGCCGCTCCAGTATTCGCCCACGGCGGGGATCGCCATGCCGGTGGCCTTGCGGATGGTGCCCAGCAGCTTCCGGTAGAAGGAAAAGCTGATGTGCTTCACCGCATCCAGTCGCAGGCCGTCGATGTGGGCTTCACGGATGTACCACTCCAGCCACTTCCTGGTCTCGCGGACCACCGCCGGGTTGTCCATGTCCACGTCCATACCCATCAGGTAGTCGAAGTTGCCCCATTCCGGGTCCACGTCCCTGTCCCAGTGCTTGCCGAGAAAGCGGTACACATGGCCGGGGGCGTGGGTTTTTTCGTCCCAGTCGGTGCCGGTGAAGTGGGTGTGGTTCCATTTGAAGGTGCTGTACTTGCCGTTTCTGCCGGTGAAGTTGAACTTTGACCAGACGCGGATCACCCGCTCGTCCTCGATCTGTTCGTTGCGGTTTTCCGGGTTGTCGCTGACGGCCACCACGTCCTCAGTCTCGTCGCCGCCCATGCGATGGTTCAGCACGATGTCGGCAAATACCCTTATGCCCGCCTTGTGGAAAGCGCTGATGGCGTCCAGGTACTCCTGCTTGGTGCCGTACTTGGTGCGCACGGTGCCCTTCTGGTCGAACTCACCCAAGTCGTACATGTCGTAGACGGCGTAGCCCACATCTGCCTGGCAGATGGCCTTGTAGGCCGGGGGCAGCCATACCTGGGTGATGCCCAGATCCTGTAGGTTTTCGGCCTTCGCCGCGCAGCGCCGCCACCAAAGGCCGTCGTTGGGCAGGTACCATTCGAAGTACTGCATCATTGTCTCATTTGTAATCATTATGATATCGATTTCACTTGTACGCCGGATATGTGCAGCGCATAAGCGCCTTTCATGTATAATACCAGGGAATTACCTTGAATTATGGCTATTATACTCGCTCTTTGTTGTGATTCAACGCCGTTTGCCGGGAGATTGCGAAGAATGAATTGCAGAAAAGGTAAAAATATATAAAGAAATGAGTTGCCATGCGCTGTGATGACACAATGCTTTTTCTCTGCGCAGTACCCTCGCCAAAGTATAACATCAATCGGGTTTACTTCTCTTATTCAGAATGCTATCATAGTAAAAAAAGCGCGGCGGCGCAGGCGCAGGGGATGAGATGAGCATGGAAGTACAGAGGAAGGGCAGCCGTCGGCTGCTGGGCAACGCGCTGCTGGTGCTGACGGCGCTGATCTGGGGCATGGCCTTCGTGGCCCAGCGGCAGGGCATGGACAGCATTGAGCCCATCACCTTTTGCGCCGCCAGGATGGTGCTTTCGGGTGTGGCCGTAAGCCTGGTGGCGCTCGCGACGGGTCGGAATGACAGGCGGCCCGCGGTGGAGCGCAGCGCCCGGCGCAGGGCTGGCCTGCTGGGCGGGCTGAGTGCCGGCGTCTTCCTGGCGGCGGCCACCGTGATGCAGCAGATGGGGCTCGTCACCACCACCGCGGGCAAAGCCGGGTTCATCACGGCCATGTACATGCTGCTGGTGCCTGTCATCAATTTCGTGCTGTTTCGCAAGCGAAATACCTGGCTGGTGTGGCTGGCGGTGCTGGTGGGCGTGGCGGGAATGTACCTGCTGTGCGTGAACGAGAGCTTCAGCCTGACCAGGGGCGACGCGATGGTGTGCGTGTGCGCGGTGCTGTTCAGCGGGCAGATCCTCTGCATTGACCATTTCGCACCCAAGGCCGACCCCATTTTCATGTCCGCCGTGGAGTTCGCCACCGCCATCGTCATCTGTGGCGCGGCGGCATTCTTGCTGGAAAAGCCCACGTGGGAGAAGGTGGCTTCGGCGGCGGTTCCGATAATGTACTGCGGCATCATGTCCGGCGCTGTGGGGTACACGCTGCAAATCGTAGCCCAGGGCTTCACCGACCCCACGGTGGCCTCACTGCTGATGAGCCTGGAGTCAGTGTTTGCGGCCATCGGCGGGGCGCTGGTGTTGGGCGAGCGCATGCGATCCCGCGAGCTGGTGGGCTGCGCAGTGATGTTTGCTGCCATCGTGCTGGTACAGTTGCCCCTGCCCCAGCGGCGAAGGGGAGGGGGCGCGACATGACCGCCCGGGAAGTCGGAGGGCAACGGGAAGGCTGCGACTGCATCGCCTGCGCCGGCAAAACCCTGACGCCCGACAGTTCCAGCCCCCATCCAAATTGCCCATTTTTTTCAAAGGAGCTATAACAATGGAGAGCATTGTCAACCTCGTCCTGCTGTTCTTTACTTACGCCATAGCGGGGTGGTGCATGGAGGTCTGCCTGAAATACCATCAGTATCACCGCTTCATTAACCGGGGGTTTCTCACGGGACCGTGGCTGCCCATCTACGGCTTCGGGGCGCTGTTGATTACGCTGGGCGTAAACGCGATTTCGGGGGTCGAGCACTCCATTGGCACCACGTTCCTGATCTCCTTCGTGCTGTGCGGCACGGTGGAATACGCGGCCAGCTGGATCATGGAGAAGCGCTTCCACGCCCGCTGGTGGGATTACAGCCAGAAGCCCATGAACCTGAACGGCCGGGTGTGGATCGGCAACCTGATTCTGTTCGGCCTGGCCGGCGTGGGGGTGGACAACCTGGCCAACCCGCTGCTGTTCAAGCTGTTCAATAGCATCGGACTGCGGGTACGCATGGTGATCGCGATGATCCTGCTGGTGCTGATCGCGGCGGACTACGTGGTGACCCACTTCGTGTTGAAGCTGGTCAAGTCCGGCGTCGAGCGCAGCGAGGCGGACAATACCGAGGAGATCAGCAAGGAGGTCCGGCTGCTGCTCAGCGACCGCAATTACTTCTACAAGCGCTTTGCCGACGCCTATCCCGATGTCATCTACCGCACGGAGCGCATTACGGAGCGCATGAACAGCATACGGGCGGAGAGCGAGCGGCTGCGCAGGGAGGCCGAGGCCCGCCGGGACGCCATGGGCCAGAAGCTGGAGCAGGGCCGGGAGCAGCTGGCCGCATCACTGGAGACCACCGGCAGCATCCGGGGCACCCTGGTGCGGGACCAGCAGGCGCTGATCGACCTGATCTACGACCCGCAAACCGCCACCGACGAGATGAAAGCCCTGAAGGGGGAAATCGACCGCAACCGGGAGCGCCTGAAGGGCAGGCGGGCACTGTGAGCGAGGGAAAACACCGTATTATGCGGTGTTTTCCTTGATTTATTAACAACAATACTATATTATATAATGTGGTAAATTGACTATGGAGGTCTGCGCATTGAAATACGATCAGAGCCGAATCCGCAATTTTTGCATCATCGCCCACATCGACCACGGCAAATCGACGCTGGCCGACCGCATTTTGGAGAAGACCGGTGTGATGCAGCTGCGGGATATGACCGACCAGGTTCTGGATTCCATGGAGCTGGAGCGGGAGCGGGGCATCACCATCAAGTCGAAGGCGGTGCGCATGCCTTATAAAGCCAAGGACGGCACCGAGTATGAGCTGAACCTGATCGACACCCCTGGCCATGTAGACTTCACCTACGAGGTGTCCCGGGCGCTGGCGGCCTGCGAGGGCGCGGTACTGGTGGTGGATGCCAGCCAGGGCATCGAAGCCCAGACGCTGGCCAATGTGTACATGGCCCTGGACCACGACCTGGAGATCCGCCCGGTCATCAACAAGATCGACCTGCCCTCGGCCCAGCCGGAGGTGGTCAAGCAGGAAATCGAGGACGAGATCGGCATCGACTGCGAGGGCTGCCCGCTGGTGTCCGCCAAGCAGGGCGTGGGCATCGAGGACGTGCTTGAGGACATCGTGAACAACATCCCTGCCCCCCGGGACGACATCGACGCGCCTCTCCAGGCGCTGATTTTCGACTCTTATTACGACAACTACCGCGGAGCCATTTCCTCGGTGCGGGTCAAGGCCGGCAGCGTGAAGGTGGGCGACCGCATCCGCATGATGGCAGGCAAGTGCGAATTCGATGTCACCGAAGTGGGGGCCTACCTGCCCCTGGGCTACAGTCCCAGGGAGAGCCTGAACGCCGGCGAGGTGGGCTATATTGCCGCTTCGATCAAGGACATCGCCGACATCCGCGTGGGCGACACCATCACCCTGGCCACCAACCCCGCTGCCGAGCCGCTGCCGGGTTACAAGCCGGTGCTGCCGATGGTGTACTGCGGCATCTACCCCGCCGATGGCGCCGACTACGAGAGCCTGCGGGACGCGCTGGAGAAGCTGCGCCTGAACGACGCGGCCCTGTCCTACGAGCCGGAGACCTCGGTGGCCCTGGGCTACGGCTTCCGCTGCGGCTTCCTGGGTCTTCTGCACATGGAGATCATCCAGCAGCGCCTGGAGCGGGAGTTCGATCTGGACCTGGTCACCACCGCCCCCAGCGTGGTGTACAAGGTCATCAAGACCGACGGCGAGACGGTGATGATCGACAACCCCACCAACCTGCCGCCGGTACAGGAAATCGACTGGATGGAGGAGCCCATGGTGGACGCCCAGGTCATCACACCCCAGGACTACGTGGGCGCGATCATGGAGCTGTGCCAGGACAAGCGGGGTACCTTCCGGGACATGAAGTACATCGAGGGCGGCAGGGTGCTTTTGAAGTATGACCTGCCCCTGAACGAGGTCATCTACGACTTCTTTGACCAGCTCAAGAGCCGCACGCGAGGCTACGCCTCCTTCGACTATGAACTGAAGGGCTACGAGCGCAGCGACCTGGTGAAGCTGGATATGCTGCTCAATGGCGAGCAGTGCGACGCGCTTTCGATCATCGTGCACCGCGACCGGGCTTACCCCCGGGGCCGCAGTATCGCCGAGAAGCTGAAGGAGGCCATACCGAGGCAGCTGTTCGAGATTCCGATCCAGGCGGCCATCGGTGGCAAAGTCATCGCCCGGGAGACTGTGAAGGCCTTGCGCAAGGACGTGCTGGCCAAGTGCTACGGCGGCGATATCAGCCGCAAGAAGAAGCTGCTGGAAAAGCAGAAGGAAGGCAAGAAGCGCATGCGCCAGGTGGGCAGCGTGTCCGTGCCGTCTGAAGCGTTCATGGCCGTGTTGAAGATGGACTGACCCATGAAGCTGTTATCCCTCTATCTCCACGTTCCCTTCTGTGCGAAAAAGTGCGCTTACTGTGACTTTGCCTCTTATCATGGGCGGGGAACCGACTGGAGACGGTATTTTGACGAAATTGCGACAGAAATAAGACTTTGGTCCAAAGAAACGGACTTCGGTTTGATTTCTGAAACCTACCGGGTTCGGTCACTGTTCATCGGCGGGGGCACGCCCACGCTGGTGGATGCAAATCATATAGAAAAGATGATCGACGCCTGTCGTGGCATCGCGCCCTTTGAGGACGACGTGGAGATCACCATCGAGGGCAACCCGGGCACGCTGACGCCCGAAAAGCTGGCAATCTACCGGCGGGCCGGGGTGAATCGGCTGTCCCTGGGCGCCCAGAGTTTTGACGACGGGCTGCTTCAGTCGCTGGGCCGCATCCACACGGCGGCCCAGATCGGCCAGGCCGTGGGCATGGCCCGGGACGCAGGCTTTGACAACATCAACCTCGACCTGATGTATGCCCTGCCGGAGCAGGGGATGGACCAGTGGAGGGATACGCTGGATGCCGCCATCGACCTGGGAGTGGAACACCTCTCCGCCTACAGCCTGATCGTGGAGCCGGGCACGCCGATGGCGGCACGGGTGGCCTCAGGCACGGCAATCGTGCCCGATGACGACGCGGTGAACGCCATGCAGCGTGCGGCTATCGATCGACTCACCGTGGCGGGGTATCGCCGTTACGAGATCTCAAATTACGCCAAGCCTGGTTATGAATGCAGGCACAATTTGGTCTATTGGAACCGGGGGGACTACCTGGGGCTGGGCTGCGCGGCCCATTCGCTGCTGGGTGGGCATCGCTTCCACAATCCGGATGCGCTGGACGAATACCTGTCTGGCGGACGACGGTTGGACGATACGGTTCTGACACCGCAGGACGCGATGGAGGAGACGCTGATGCTCTCAACCCGCACGGTGCGGGGGCTGGACCTGGCAGCCTGGGAGCGCGCCTACGGCACGCCCTTCGCCCGAGGCCGGGAGAGGGCGCTGAATGCCTTTGAAAGGGCGGGCCTGGTTGAAACAGGAGGCGGCTTTTTGCGGCTGACCACCCGGGGCATGGAGGTCCAGGACGCGGTTGTCTTGGAACTGATGGGAGAAATGTAATGGAATACAGAGGAAAGAAGATCCTTCACTTTGCTCAGGCTGGCGGGTTGACGTCAGCCCTCATGAGTCTTGTGCTGGCTTTATGCCTTTGGGCGGCAATGATCGCGCCTCCGGGGCTGGCCGAGGATGCGGGCAAGGGCGCGGACATCACGAGGAAGTGCGCCTTCAAGGTGTCCGAGGGGAACAAGGACAAGTTCCTGGACGGCAAGGCCGGCACCCTCTGGTCGCCGAAGCGCAAAGACGCCTGGATCGGCATAAAGCTGCCCAAGGACACCCGGGCCGGCTGGCTGCGGGTGGAGTGGATGTTCGATCCCACCGCCTACGAACTGATCGAGTACGACGACGCCATGACGCCGCTGCGCACCCGCACCCAGACGGACATGTGGCCCAACATCTACAGCATATACGAGCTGCTGCCGGAGACGCGGGTCATTCAATTGAAGCTGACGGCGAAGGACCAGTCCATCTGCCGCATCGGCGTCTATTCCGCCGGCGAACTGCCCTCGGACGCCCAGCTCTGGAACCCGCCGGTGGACAAGGCCGACCTGATGGTGCTGTCCACCCACCAGGACGACGAGCTGGTCTTTCTGGGCGGTACGATTCCCTATTACGCCGTTGCGCTGCAAAAACCGACCGTGGTCGTGTATATGACCAATTGCGCCCGCTACCGCCGGGCCGAGGCGCTGAACGCGCTGTGGAAGATGGGCGTGCGGGATTACCCGGATTTCATCAATCTGAAGGATGAGAAGGTCGGCTCAATCGAGGCCGGCATCAAGCTGTGGGGCGGCAAGGACAATGTGCTGTCCCTGGTGGTGGAGCGCATCCGCCGCTTCAAGCCCGAGGTGATCGTCACCCAGGACCTGAACGGCGAGTACGGCCACAACCAGCACAAGATCACCGCCCGCTGCGCCAAGTATGCCATCGACGCCGCCGCGGACCCGTCCCAGTACCCGGAATCCGCCCAGAAGTACGGCGCTTGGCAGGTCAAGAAGCTGTACCACCATTTGTACAAGGAAAACGCGCTGGAGATGGACTGGGAGACGCCCATGGAGGCCCTCGGCGGCAAGACCCCGCTGGAGGTGGCCAAGATCGGCATGAAGGAGCACAGCTCCCAGACAGGGGCCTATGCCGTTAAGAGCCACGGCACCTACGACAATTCGAAGTTCGGCCTGTACTTCACCACCGTGGGCGAGGACGAGGCGAAGAACGACTTCCTGGAGCACATCGACCCGGACGCCACGGCCAACTACTTGGCGGAGCACGCCGAGGAGATCGAGGCCCAGAAGGCGGCCTCCGCCGCGGAGCTTGCTGCAGCGGCAGAAATCGCCCAGGCCGAGCCGGACGACGCGCCCGGGCCGGACGAGGGGGAAGCGGGGGAGGAAGCCCCTGATAACGCCGGGGACGATGCCATGGACGCGGCAGACGATGCCGGGGACGACGTGCCGCCTGATGCGGACGCGGCCGAGCCGGCGTACGCGGGCGAAAGCGCGGAAGAGAGCTTTGGGGGTGACACGGAAGAAGCGCCGGTGGATATGCCGGACGAAGCGCCGGTAGATGAACCGGACAATCCGGCGGAAGAATCCGGGACAGGGGACGCCAATGCCATACAGGCCCAGCCGGGGGTTCAGGCCGCTGGCCAGCCGCTGACGGCCGCCCAGCCAACCGTGGAGCGCGACGGCGGCACGGTGCTGCCTATCCTCATGATCGGCGCTGGCGTAGCCGCCATCGGCGTCGGCGGCTGGTACGGCTGGCGCTACATGCAGGGCCAGAAGCGGCGGAGGAGAAGGAGACGGTGAAATTCTGATTTATGGAAATACCGCACAATACGGCGGCGCATCTGGCGGTGCCTTTCTCGATTTACCGCCAGTAAACCTTCGAAATCTGCAATTGCATCTGTCGAAAAATTCACTCGCCAGCTGACCACCTTAATTGCGCGGTATTTCCTTATCGAGCAGAGCTCGATAAATCAGAATTTGCCCCTCGCCCCAAATTTTACGTGACCGCCTCTGCACTGCCATCTTGTCGTAAAGATGAAACTGTATTATAATAAAGACAAAGTAGTATAATCTGCGGAATATGCGATTCCGCTGAAGGATAACGGAGGAAGCCGAGTGGCAAACCAATCCGCGGGAAAGAAAAAGAGAAAATCGCCGTGGCAGCAGGCCCGCCCGATGGGGTCGCTGCCCGCCATTATTGTGCTCATCGGTGCGGCGGCGCTGCTTCTGACCTGGCTGTTGCAGTCTGTTCCGCTATTCAACCGCAGGGCCAGTGCCGACAATGGGTCGACCACACTGCGCATCAGCGAGATCATGACCGCCAACGCCTCCACGAAGGCCGGGAACGCCGGGGGTATCGTGGACTGGATCGAGGTACAGAACGTCTCCGAACACGCCATTGACCTGACCGGCTACGCCCTGGTGCGGCAGACCAAGCCCGCCCAGGCCTTCGCCTTCCCCGGCGGCGTGCTTCAGCCCGGGTCATTCGTGGTGGTCTATGCCGACGGCAGCGGCAAGGCCCAGCAGATCGACGGCTACCACGCGCCTTTCCGCCTGCCCGCCTCTGGCGAGACGCTTGCGCTGGTGGACAAGAGCGGCAACGGCGTCGACCTGGTGGAGATCCCGGCCCTGGCCAGGGACCAGGTGTATTGTCGGGACGATTCCGGCCAGTGGCAGATCAGCGACTGGCCCACGCCCGGCGGGGCCAACCAGGTCGAGCGCTACAGCGGTGACGACGAAACCAGCCGCCCCATCGCCCTGACGCCCGGCGCGCTGGAGATCTCCGAGGTCATGGCTGACAACTGCACCTTCTTCATGGACGAGACCGGGGCCTGCCCGGATTATGTGGAGATACATAACACCAGCGCCGGTCCGGTGGATCTGGCCGGCTGGTCGCTGTCCGACAAGGCCGACAAGCTGCTGCGCTGGCAATTTCCCAGCGTGAGCCTGCCCGCGGGCGGCTACCTGGCCGTGCACTGCTCGGGTTTGGACCGCAAGGCCGATCCCGCTCACCTGCACACCAATTTCCGCATCTCCAACAAGGGCGACGACGTGTTCCTGACCGATGCCTACGGCAACACCGTCAGCCACGTGCGCACCCCGGCCATGGAGCCGGACCAGAGCTACAGCCTGCTGGAAACCGGCTGGAGCAAGCAGTTCTCACCCTCGCCGAACTATCCCAACACCCCCGAGGGCGCGGACGCCGCGGCCCGGGAGATCATGCAGCGCAACGACAGGGGCGTGCGCATCACCGAGGTTCTGGCCTCCTCCTCCAAGTCCAACGACTGGATCGAGCTGTACAACGGCACCTCCGAGGCGGTGGACCTGTCCGGCTGGGGCCTTTCCGACAACGCGGGCCGTCCCCGCAAGTGGCAGTTCCCCGCGGGCACGACCATCCAGCCCGGGGCCTACCTGGGCGTGTTCGCCAACGGGATGGACGCCGTGGCGGATGGCCGCATTCAGACCAACTACCGGCTGTCCACTGACGGGGGCTACTCCGTGGTGCTGTCCGAACCCGGCGGGCGGATCATCGACCGGCTGTTCGTGCCCATGCAGTATGAGGACATATCCTATGGCCGCACGGACGACGGCACCGGGTTGCGCTTCTTTACCACCGTGACCCCCGGCGCGGGCAACAGTGGCCCGGGCTATTACGGCCGGGCGCCCAAGCCCGTCTACTCGGTGGAGGGCGGCATGTACCACAGCGGCGACACTGTGACGGTGGAGCTGTCCGTGCCGTCGAACTGCCGGGCCTACTATACCCTGGACTGCACCGACCCCACCGAGAGCAGCACACCCTACACCGGGCCGATACAGATCACCGATACCACCATACTGCGCACCCGTGTGTATGGCGAGGGCTACCTGGAGTCCATCATGGACAGCCAAAGCTACCTCTATGACGTCAATAACGGAAACGGCACCGTGTTCGTGGTGTCGCTGGTGTCGGACCCCTACAACCTGACCAGCGACGAGGCCGGCATCATGGTCAAGGGCCCCAACGCAGAGCCCAAGTACCCCTACGGCTCGATGAACAAGGGCGCGAACTTCTGGATGGATTGGGAGCGGGAGGCCCACGTGGAGGTGTTCAACCCCGACGGCAGCACCATGATCTCCCAGGAGTGCGGCATCAAGCTGCACGGCCAGTTCAGCCGCGCCGAGAAGCAGAAGGCCTTCAAGGTCATCGCTCGCAGCAAGTACGGCGCGAATCGCTTCGAGGCGGCCATATTCAGCCATCGCCCCTATACCGAATACCAGTCCTTCCTGCTCCGCTCCTCCAGCGAGGACGGCTACAAGACCCGCTTCCGCGACGCGCTGCTGCAGCGACTGGCCGAGGGCGGCTGCGTGGATTACCAGGAGACCGAGTTCGGCGTACTGTACATCGACGGGCAATACTGGGGCCACTACAACCTGCGCGAGCGCATCTGCAAGTCCAACATCTGCCAGTTCGAGGGCTGGGAGGGCGACGAGGACGACATCGACCTGATCAAGGCCAATACCAACGTGATGCAAGGCAGCAACGAGACCATGGTCCAGCTGCTGGACTACGTTACCAGCCACGACATGAACACCGACGAGGCCTACCAGGTGCTGGACAATGCCATCGACATCCAGAACTACATCGAATACATGGCGGTGGAGATGTACACCGGCAACACCGACACCCTGAACGTGAAGCGCTACCGCAACCCGAAGCGGGACGGGAAGTGGAAATGGGTGCTGTTCGATTTGGACTGGTCCTTCTCGGTGGACACCAACTCGCCCCAGCGCTGGCTGACCCCCGGCGGCATGGGCAACAACCTGCGCACCGACAACAAGCTGTTCATCGCCTGCATGAAGAACGAAACCTTCGTCGATCGCTTCCTGACCTACCTGGGCGATAAGATGGCCACCACCTACAGCGCCGAGAACATCAAGGCCATGGTGGACGAATTCTACAACGCCATCGCCCCGCTGATGCCCGACCATTACGCCCGCTGGGAGTTCAGCGAGTCCGAGCACAAGTCGGCCATCCGCGAATTCGTGCGCTACGCCGAGAAGCGCCCCTACCGGATGCTCCAGTTTATGAAGTACAACAAGTACCTGCCCCTGACCCAGTCGCAGTTTGAGCATTACTTTGGCGACGTGATGGCCCAGGTGGGCGTGGGGTATGGGGATATCGGCAAGCCGTAACAGAAGGGATTAGGGGTTGCCCGTTCCCGCGGCGGCGGCAACCTGCCACCATGCCAAGGGAACAGGAATTGCTCCGCAGGGACGGCGATGCGCCGCCATATCATGCTCAATATACATAAAGAAGGGGTCCTATGCAACTGAAGAGAAACGCCCTGCCCGCGCGGCACGAGCTGAAATACTTCATCAATCCGGCGGAGCTGGAGGCCCTGCGCCAGCGGCTGCGCGGGGCGCTGGCCATGGACGCGCACTGCGTGGGCGGTCGGCCTTACGTGATTCGCTCGCTGTACTTTGACGACGTGGAGGATTCCGCCTTCTACGACAAACAGGCGGGCGTGATGCACCGCGACAAGTATCGCATCCGCATCTACAACCTGTCGGACAAGGCCATCTTCCTGGAGCGCAAGCGCAAGCTGGGGGATCTGATCCAGAAGTCCAGTGTCCAGATCACCCGTCGGTTGTGCGACCAGCTGGTGTCGGGCAACCCGTCGGGGCTGCAAAAGTCCAACAGCCCGCTTTTGCAGGATGTGTTCGTGCAGATGCGCACGAAGCTCCTGCGACCGAAGGTGATCGTGGACTATGCCCGGGAGGCCTACCTGCACCCGGTGGAGGATGTGCGCATCACCTTCGACATGAGCCTGCGCACGGGGCTTGCCAGCGTGGACCTGTTCAACAAGCACCTGCCCACGGTGTGCCCCCACGACCGGAACGTGGAGATACTGGAGGTCAAGTTCAACAACTACCTTCCGGGGTACATTGCGGGTCTGCTGCACGGCGTGGAGGCCGAGCGCAGCGCCGTATCAAAGTACGTGCTGTGCCGGCGGTATGAACCGCTTGGGTGAAGTCGAAGATAATGGCGGCGCCCGCGCCGCCACCGATGCAGATACGAACCCTTGGATAGTATTATCTTTTGAATATACTCAACACACAGGAGGGAAAACCCATGAACAGCATCTTTTCCAATCTCTTCAGCTCCCAGACCATTACCCCGGCGTCGTTCCCGACGATCCTGCTGTCGCTGGTGCTGGCGCTGGCCGCGGGCCTGTTTATCGCCTGGATTTACCGGCGCAACTACCGGGGCGTGATGTATTCCAACAATTTCACCCTCACCCTGGTGATGATGACTCTGATCACCTGCCCGGTGGTCATGTGTATCCGCGAATCGATCCAGCTGTCCATGGGCATGGTGGGCGCGCTGTCCATCGTGCGCTTCCGTACAGCGGTCAAGGACCCGCTGGACACCGCCTACATGTTCTGGGCGCTGACCATGGGCATCCTGCTGGGCGCGGGCCAGTTCTTCCTGACCGCCTGCGCGGTGGTGGGCATTGGCCTGCTGCTGACCGTGCTGGTGCACGTCCAGTCCAAGGGCCTGAACAGCTACCTGCTGGTGGTGCGCATGGCCGAAGAGTCCGAGCGTCAGGCCAACCAGCTGGTGAACAACCTGAAGGTGATGCAGCTGAAGAGCAAGACCGTCTCCGCCAATGGCGTGGAGGCCACTTATGAGGTGCGCGTGGACAAGCCCGACGCCCTGCTGAACAAGCTGCGCGCCCTGCCCGGCGTGTACGACGCCACGCTGGTGGCGTATAACGGGGAAGCGATTTAAATTCTGATTTGTCGAGCTGTTGACGAAGGCCCCAAAAGTGGCCTTCCCCCGGTGGGGAAATTGTTTCGTCAAAGACGGATGAGGTCTTCGACGATGGTACAACGCATTTTTCAGCAGAGGCGCGAGGCGCATCGTAAGGGGACCTCATCCGCCTCGCTGCGCTCGGCACCTTCCCCAAAGGGGAAGGCTTTTGGCTGACGCATCAACTCGACAAATCAGAATTTATCCATCACTCAATCAATGGAGGTAGATGCCTCTTGACTCAGAATAACAGACCGGTTCGGCATGCACAAGCCGAAAGTCGCTTCGGTTCGATGGCGGATGAGCGTCCCGTTCAGGGACGGCCGTCCCAGGGCCAGCGCCCGCAGCCGCCCCGCAGGCCCTCGAATCCGCCGCGGCCCTCCGCAGGGCCGTCGGGCCGCTCCGCCGGGCCGTCCTCCGGGAAACTGCCCCGTGGCTTTGTGCCGCTGGTGGGTGTTTGCACGTTGATTCTCGTGGCGGGGCTGCTGCTCCAGGGCTTGATGCCAAACGGCTTCGTGCTCACCGGTCAAAAGGATAAGGCCGAGCGCCCGGTGGCCGCGCAGGTCTCGGAGATACACGGCGACGGACCCATCCGCCTCAATGAGATCATGTCCGCCAATGGCGGCGTGCTGGTGGATGACAACGGACAGACCCCCGACTGGGTGGAGGTGGCCAACATCAGCTCCCGCCCGGTGAACCTGCGGGGCTATGTGCTGGCCAAGAACGCCAAGGCCGGCAACGTGTTCGTTTTCCCCGACATGGTACTGGAAGCAGGGCAGTGTGTAGTGGTCTACGCTGACAGCACCCTTCAGGATGACGGCAGCGGCGAGCTGCACGCCCCCTTCCGGCTGTCCTCCGGCGGCGACGTGCTGATGCTGTTCAACGACGCCGACGTGGCCGTGGATACCGTGAACATCCCGGCACTGTCCGAGAACATGGCCTATGTGCGGGTGGACCGGGATCACTGGACCATCAGCGAGCAGCCCACTCCCGGTATGCTGAACACCGAGGAGAACTACCGTACCCTGACCAGCGTGGTACAGAGTTCGCCGATACAGCTGGCCGAGATCGTGGCATCCAATACCAAGTTGCGGGCTGACGAGAGCGGCGTGTTCCACGACTACGTGATGTTGCGCAACACCTCCGGCGACGCCGTGGACATCAGCGGCTGGTACCTGTCCGACACGCCCCGTTTGCCCCGGCTGTGGAAGTTCCCCCAGGGCGTGGTGATTCCCGGCGGTGGCACGCTTGTGGTATATTGCTCCGGCCTCAACCGGGTGGAGGATCCGAATCACCTGCACACCAGCTTCCGGCTGTCCAGCGAGGGCGAGACCGTGACCCTGAGCAACGCCCAGGGCCAGCCCGTGGACAGCGCCACCTACGACCTGCTGCACACCGACGAGGCGTATATGCGCGGCCCGGACGGCAGCTGGGGCGTGGGGACGCCGACAGAACAATAAGACAATATGAACCATGCAGGGGCGCCGATGCGGCGCCCCTGCACCATGATAGGACTTATGAAGAATTACATTGTGAATCCTGCCGTATATCCCCTTCCCGCGCTGGCCGGCCGGGTGTTCGATCCAAATGCTGAGCCCTTCTGCCGCATCCCCTTTGCCCCCATCGATCATTACGCCTGGGGTGGGGAATACCGGCCTGAGGCACGAGCCTGGGTGGCCTGGGACGATTTCGGCCTGCGGGTGCTGCTGTGCGCCGATGAACCCGCCGTCTCCGCGACGGTGACAGCCTTCGGCGGCGAGGTGTGGACGGACAGCTGCCTGGAGTTCTTTTTCCAGCCCTTCGGGGACGACCCGCGCTATGTGAACATCGAGGTCAACCCCGTCGGGGCCGCGCTGATCGCCGTCGGGCCGGACCGGGCGCACCGCGTGGCGATGATAGCCTGCCCCGAAGATATGAACATCCAGGCCTCGAAGCACGTCGGGGGCTGGTGGGCCGTGGCTTACACGGTGCCCTTTGCGTGGCTGGAAGGGCTGTTCGGGCGGCCCGTGGATCGGTACGCCGCGATGAGGGGTAATTTTTACAGCTGCGACGAGACCATCCATCCCCACTTCGGCAGCTGGAGCCCCATCGACGCGCCCAAGCCGGATTTCCACCGTCCCGAGTGCTTCGGTCGGCTCGTGCTCAGCCCTCGGGCAGGCATGGAATACTTCGACGTCTGCGACGAGGACGGCAACCCCACCGGCGAAATCGTTTCCCGGGTGGCGGCTCACCGGGAGGGCATCCGCCACCGCACGGCCCACGTGTGGGTGGTGCGCAAGGTGGAAGGTCGCTGGCAGGTGCTGTTGCAAAAGCGATCCGAGAACAAGGATTCCTTCCCCGGCAAGTACGACACCTCCTCCGCGGGCCACATCCCGGCGGGGGATGCGCCGCTGGAGTCCGCCCTGCGGGAGCTGGCCGAGGAGCTGGGCATCCATGCCACGCCGGAGCAGCTGCGCTACGCCGGGACCTTCGACATACGCTACGAAAAGGAATTCCACGGCAGGCTGTTCCGGGACAACGAGCTGTCCCACGTCTTTGTGTACATGGAGCCGGTGGACATCGGCGACCTGACCCTGCAAAAGGAGGAGGTCTCCCGGGTGGACTGGTTCGACCTGGAGGACACCTGGGCTGCCCTGCCCACGCGCCGGGATGTGTTCTGCGTTCCTACCCCGGGTATGGCGGTGTTGAGGGGGTTTTTGAGGGAAAATTCTGATTTGTCGCTGGGGCGACAAATCAGAATCATTTAAGGAAATACCGCACAATACGGCGGCGCATCTGGCGGTGCCTTTTCCGACATCTGCTGCTTGCAGATTTCTCGATTTACCGCCAGTAAACCTTCG
>CADBVG010000049.1:25176-61364 GCA_902798105.1 uncultured Eubacteriales bacterium | reverse complement strand
TTCTTCCCCAACACACTATCATCTCCTGTAGGTAATGATAGCAAAAACTGGGGAAAATTACAAGATATAATGTATTAATAATTTATGCACAACTCCTTACTTCCCGATCGACGGCTTCACGACCAACCCGAACATACTGACCAAGGCATCGAAACCGCTGCCGGAGCTGTTTGAGGCGTACAGGAGCTACATCCGCCAAACCGGCCAGCGGCTGTTCGTGCAGGTCACGGCGCAGACCGCGGAGGACATGACCGAGCAGGCGGTGCGACTGCGCGCCTTCTTCGGCGATAACCTGGTGGTGAAGCTACCGGCGGTACGCGAGGGCTACAGGGCCTGCAAGCGCTGCAAGGCGCTGGGCATATGCGTGTGCGTCACCGTCATTCACTCCACCATGCAGGCGATCATGGCGGCCAAGGCCGGGGCGGATTACGCCGCGCCCTACATCAGCCATATCGACAACATCGGCGCCGATGGCGTGCGCTGCGTGGACGAGATCGTGAAGGCTTTTGACCGGTCCGGCTACCGCTGCAAGGTGCTTGGCGCCAGCTTCCGCACGGTGGAGCAGGTGGACAAGCTGGCCATCGTCGGCTGCCACGCCGTGACGATCACGCCGGAGACCTTCGACATGCTGATCGCGCATCCCTCCACAGACGTGTCCATGGTGGGCTTCAACCGCGCGTGGCAGGATAAATTCGGGGACGGGCAGGTGGATGATTATCTGCCGGACGCACCCGGTTAAACAGGAAAAAGGGCCTGTGAGGAAGGTCATTCCCCACTTAAAAACCCCATGTATTCGTCGAACACGTTGAACAGCATGTCGCCCGAGCAGACCGGGAGGATGGTGTCGCTGTCGCCGATGGCGCGATAGTTGAACAGGTCCTTTGCTGCGGTGAGCACCAGCGCGGGAAGCACCTCGTAGCCCGGGCCGAACACAATTTCCAGGTAGGGACAGTACTTCGCCGCCTGGGAGATATCCTCCGGCTCCGCGGCATCCTTCATCTTGAATTCCAGCGAGAATACCCTGTCCTCGGTGATGACCAGCACATCCGCGTAGATGCGGATTCGGCGCGCACGCTTGAGCCGGAACTCAAAGGCGATCTCCCAGTCCAGGCAGGCGTCGCCGATCATGTCCAACAGGTCGGTAAAGAGCCGCACCATCTGCGCTCTGCAATCCCGGAAGGAGTGGAGCAGCCCCCGCGCGTCGCTGACACTACGGCCAACGCGCTGGCAGCCCTCGATCAGCCTGTCCATCCAGGCTTTTTCTGTCAGGTCGAGGAATTCGGCGACCAGGCTGTAATAGCCGCAGAATTCAAAAAGCCCGGAATGGGGCCGCGCCTGCCGGATGATGCCGTGCCACCGGTAGTCCCGGTCCTGATAGCACAGCTCCCTGAGCAGGGGCGACGCGTACAGTATGTGATTGACCGTGCTTCGATCCAGCTTCAATCGGCCGGCGATATCCCTGGCCCTGAGCCCGTCGCCCTGGCAGATGACGGAGCAAACCCTTCGCTCCAGCTGCTCTTCGTTCATAAGCGCTCCTTGGTAAACAATGACATAAAAATATTATACCTGAAACGGCTGTGGAAGTCCAGACGGCTTGAAATGGCGCGAAATATCATATATAATACAGGCAGAAACAAAGAGGAGGTTACCCCATGAGGAATGTGAGAACGATGCCCTGGCGCGGGATGTTGCTGTGCGCGGTCCTGCTGCTGGCCCTGTTTCTTGCGGGACTGAACGCTGTGGCGGAGACGACGGATGCCGCGGCGACCCCCGCGCCGTCTGACCTCGCCGCGCAGGTGCAGGCGATGGCGGAGCGGCTCGAGGCGCTGGAGGCGGAGCGGGCGCTGGATGTCCGCCTGAACCGCGCCGAGCTGGAAACGCTTCCGCTGCAGGAGGGGCCCATATACGTCGCCGGTCACAAGACGCCCGACTCGGACGCGGTTTGCAGCGCCATACTGTACGCAAGGCTGCTGAACGCACTGGGCTATGACGCGAAGGCGTGCGTACTGGGTCCGATCAACAACGAGTCAAAGTACATACTGAAGCAGGCGGGCGTGGACGAGCCCGAGCTGCTGGCGGACGCCTCCGGCCTGAACATGGTACTGGTGGACCACAGCGAATACTCCCAGTCCGCCGACGGCCTTCAGGATGCCCATGTTGTCACCATCATCGACCACCACGGCGACGGCAGCGTGATCACCGGCAACCAGCTGATCTACGACGCCCGCCCCATAGGCAGCACCGCTACGATCATCTGGATTCGCTACCGCAACTACGGCGTGGAGGTGGACGCCCAGACCGCCATGCTGATGCTCGGCGCGATACTGTCCGATACCAACGGCATGAAGAACGAAAACACCACCACCGCCGACCGCGAGGCAATTGCATGGCTCAGCGAGGCCGCCGGCATCGGGGATGTGAACGCCTTCTATGCGGAGCTCTACAAGCAATCCATCTCCTATGAGGGCATGACCGACGTGGAGATTTTTGAATCGGATGTGAAGGACTACGAGAGCGGTGGTACCTTCTACTGCATCGGCTGTGTGAATGCATACGATGAGGAGATTGCCCAGGACCTGTCGAAGCGCATGGCGGCGATCATGCCCGACATGGCGGCGGCCCACGGCGCGGACATGGCCTTTGCCCAGATCTCCATATTCCACGACGATATCTCCGTCAACTATCTGGTGGCTTCCGATGAAGCCGCCGCGGAGGCCCTGAAGGAGGCCTTCGGGGACAAGCTGGTGTTTGATGGCACGGCCTATATCCTGCGGCCCGGCGCCTCCAGGCGAAAGGTAATCGTACCCGCGCTGGCGGAAGTGCTGGAAAACCATCCCAAGGAATAATTTGCCATCGTGAAAAAACAAAATGGCGTATTGACAAACGCCACAAAATGTGAAATGATGGGAGAGCGAATTCACCATATGCCGGAAGCTGACATGGTGAATTCAAAAACACATGCACGCCAAAGCAAGGGAAATACCGGATTTTGAAGGTTTACTGGCGGTAAATCAAAAAATCTGCAAGAGATGACTGGCGGAAAAGGCACCGCCAGATGTGCCGCCGTATTGTGCGGTAGTTCCCAAGGAATCAAAAGGAGGTTTTGCAAATGAAGAAGATCGCGATGATCGTCTTCACGCTTGCGCTTCTCGTGGCCCTGGCCGCGCCCGCACTGGCGATGAAGCAGAAGATGTACGTCAAGAAGGACTGCTATGCCTATCAGGAGCCGGACAAGTACTCCGGCGTCACCATGGAGCTGCACGTCGGGCACGACCTGACCTGTACGGATTATGAGAACGGCTTCTATGAGTGCCGCTACGGTTGGGTTCAGGCCAAGTACCTGAGCGATACCTGCCCCCACAAGTGGGGCAAGTGGGTCGTCATCAAGGAACCCACCTGCACCAAGAAGGGCACCCGCGAGCGCACCTGCAAGTACTGCGGGGAGACGGATCGGGAGAGCATCAAGAAGACAGGGCACAGCTGGGGCAAATGGAAGGTGACCAAGGAGGCCACCTGCTCCGTGCAGGGCACCCGCAAGCGCACCTGCAAGAATTGCGGCGAGGTGGAGACTGAGAAATACTATGCCGACCACCAGTACGGCAGCTGGAAGGTGACCAAGGAGCCCACCTGCACCGCCAAGGGCCAGAAGGAGCGCGTCTGCAAGGTCTGCAAAAAGGTGGAGACCCGGGCGATCGACATGCTGCCCCATGACTATGAGTGGAAGGTGATCGAAGAGGCCACTGACCATTCCTCGGGCAAACGGGCTCAGGTCTGCAAGAACTGCGGCTACACCACGAAGCCCGAAAGCTACGATCCCGAGGGCACCCTGCGCCGCGGCGACCGGGGCGACGCGGTGCGCGCCATGCAGCAGCTGCTGGTGGAGCAGAACTACCTGAACGCCGGCGGCGCGGACGGCATCTTCGGCGGCGGCTCCGAGAAGGCGCTGATGCAGTACCAGAAGGACCGCGGCCTGAATCCCGACGGCATCGCCTGGCCCCAGACGCTGGAGGACCTGAAGCACGATTTCGGCCCCTGGGAGACCGTGAAGGAGATGACCCGCGCCGAGGCGGGCGAGCGCGTGCGTGTCTGCCGTGGCTGCGGCTTTGAGCAGCGCGAGACCATTGAGCCCGGTGAGACGATCGAATTCGGCGACCGCGGCGAGGATGTGCGCGCCATCCAGCAGATGCTCAAGCAGGTGGGCTATGACGCCGGCGGCTTCGACGGCATCTACGGCAAGAAGCTGGACACCGCTTTCACGGGCTTCGACGAGGCCCACGGCCTGACCTTCCAAAAGGGCAGCGTGCGTCCTGCGGACGTGGACGCCCTGGTCAGCGCCTGGCTGGAGGCGACCAATGCGACCCTGACGGAGAGCGGCGCCGACACGCCGGTGAACCTGGTGCTGACCGTGACCCCCTCCACCGATGAAGAGGCCGACAGCGACGTGACCACCTACAGCTGGTCCCTGTACAACATGGGCGCCGAGGACTGCATGTTCAACGCGCTGCTGCTGACCTTCGGAGACAACCCCGATTTCAACCGCGACGACATGGTGATGGTCATTGACGGCGAGAAGCTCAAGGCCAATTCCGCCAACAGCGTCTCCGGCAGCTTCCGGGCCGCCAATGCCTGGGGCGAGGGCAACCTGAACTTCGCCGCCATGGCGGTTGTGGACGAGACTGGCGACAAGTGGCTCAGCAATGTCGTGAGCTTTGATTCCGCCGCCGCCAACGAACCCAAGACCGTTGCGCCGATCGTGCGGGACATCAACGTCAACAGCCTCGAGGACGGCATCTATCCGGTGGCCTTCAACCGCGGCGACGTGATGAAGGGCGCCTCTGGCATCTACATGAACGCCGTGCACATCTTCAGCGAAGATATGTATGACATCGCCCAGCTTGAAGCGCTGAATATCGGCGATTCCATCGTCGTGAACGGCGAAGCGGTGCAGGTCAGCAGCATCGAGTTTGGGGACAAGATTCAGATCAACGGCGGACTGCTCCAGGGCGGCATCGACCTTGAGCCCATTGAGGAGGGCAACAGCTGGCGCTTCTGCGGCGACGACGACATCTCCGCCTATACCGAGGAGGGCGTGACCACGCTGGTTGTGGATCCCACCGCGACCTTCATCGACGCCTCTGTCATCGACGCCGAGCCGGTCAAGGCGGACTACGAAGGCATCGTGGACGCCATGATGGCTGCTGAATACGATATCTTCGACCAGTACAACACCAACGTTCGCATCGAATCCGGCAAGGTCGTGGAGATCAGCCGCGTGTTCACGCCGTGATGGACGGGAACCCACTCAATAGGAGGATGACACCATGAAAAAGATGTTCACGTTTGTCCTGACACTGGCTATCCTGCTCTGCGGGCTGACCGCGCTGGCCGATGACGGCCTGCACGCCGACATCCAGCCGGTCGTCGATTCCCCGGAGTGGGTAACCAAGCTCCCTGCCGCCCAGGATGCCCAGCAGCTGTTTGTTGTGGCCGCCATGGCAATGGATCGCACCACGGCCAGCATCTCCATGCACCAGAAGGACGCGGACGGCAACTGGAAGCAGATCCTGTCTACTCCCGGCTTTGTGGGCAAGAACGGCCTGTGCCTGGATGCCGACCACGTGGAGGGCTGCGGCCAGACGCCCGTGGGTGTGTACCGCTTCAACAAGGCCTTCGGCATTGCCCCCGACCCTGGCTGCGCGATTCCCTATGTCCAGGTTGACGATGACACCTACTGGTCCGGCGACCCCGACTACCGCTACAACGAGATGGTGGACATCAAGGATTATGCCGGGCTGGCGATGGACGACAGCGAGCACATCGTCGACTACGAGTATCAGTACCAGTACTGCCTGAACATCAGTTTTAACGAGGATGGCACCCCGGGCCGCGGCTCCGCCATCTTCCTGCACTGCTTTGGCCCGACCAAGCCCTACACGGGCGGCTGCGTGGCCATGCCCGAGAACATCATGAAGCTGGTGATGCAGAACGTGCGCGAAGACTGCGTCGTGGTGATCGACACGCTGGAGAACATGAACGGCACGCTGTAAGCCATAGTGAAAAAAATAGGGGACTGCCTCAAAACGATATCGGCAAGCGCCGTATTGAGGCAGTCCCTTTCGTTTTTTACTTTACGCCGAACCCCGTTTGACAATTTGAGCGTCCAGCAGGACGCTCTTTTCCTTGATCGCCTGCTTTTCGATGACGCTGAACAGCTGGGCAAAGGCCACGTTTCCGATCCTTTCCAGGGGCTGGTCGATGGAGGTGAGGGTAGGGGAGACGAACATGTCGAAGTCGTAGTTGTCGAACCCGACGACGGCGATGTCCTCGGGGATGCGCAGGCCGGCGTCCCGGATGGACTTGCAAACGCCCAGCGCAATGTGGTCGCTCTGGCAGAACACCCCGTCCGGCGGCGGATTCAGCCGCAACAGCTCCGTCATGCTGTCGCAGCTGTGTTGAATCTCCCAATCGCTGACCTTGACCATCCGCAGGTCCAGCGACAGGCCCGCGTCGATCAGGGCCCGCTGGTAGCCGGAGAAACGCTTGGTCATCGGCACCGAATTGATGGGACCGCTGATCATGGCGATGCGCCGCTTGCCGATGTCCAGCAGGTGCCGGGTGGCGATATAGGCACCCTGCTGGTCGTCGGTGTTCACGCTGGGCGCGCCGTCGCTGGTGTAGCAGTAGGCGTAGACCACGGGGAAGGGGAGCACCGGCATGATCCCGGTCACATCCCGGGGATACTGGGAGACATAGATCGCGCCGAGGGTGGCGGCGTCAAGCTGTCTTGCGACGCGTTCCAGCTTTTTGCGCACGTGCTCCCGGGGGGGATTGAAGCTGCTGTCGTGCAGCAGGTCCAGGTTGTACAGCTTCACCTGGAAGCCGTTTTTCTCGGCGGCGCGACAGATGCCCTCGGCGATGTGGGTGCAGAATATGACGGACAGGGTTTCGACGAATACCGCGATGACCCGGGACGCGGGTGAAGTGTGCACGCGGGACAGGTCGTAGCCCATTCGCTTGGCTGTCTCGACAATCTGACGCCGCTTCACCTCGCTGACGCGCCCCTTGCCGGACAGCGCGTTGGATACGGTGGCCGTGGACAGCCCGGTTTCGCGGGCGATGTCTTTAATCGTAATCATATGCAATCACCGTTTCTATTATAAATTCCCGGGCGCTGTAAAACAATGCCGAATACGTGAATAATTGTTAAAATATGATTAATAATTAATCAAATTAAGCAAGACCAATGGTTTATTAACGCTTGCAACCTAAGCGGATGTATATTATGATTAAGTTGACGCGGAGGGGAGGGATACGCTTGGCGGAGGACATGATGCTTCGGCTTCCGGTGCGCTTTGTATCGGCGGGCCAGTTTGAAGCCACCGGGCATTGGCTGCACCCGGACCGGGTACTGGGCACCAGCGTGATCATTGTGGTGGAACGCGGCTGCTTCGGCATCTGCGTCGGTCAGAGGCAATACACAGTGCGGGCGGGGCAGGCGTTGCTGCTGCCCGCGGGTCATCGGCACCTTGGCGTGCCGGTGGAAGGCACGGAACCCCCAGTATACTACTGGGCGCACTTTGAAAGCGGCGGTTCCCTCTACGGGGACGCCCTCGTCTTTGACGCGCTTCAGCTCGACCTGCCGGAACCCGCCCTCAACCGGCTTGTCTTCGGATTTCACCAGCTGATCAACGAAAACAGCATGGGAATGGGCCGCTCGCAGATCTGTGATTACATGCTTTCCATACTTCTGCTGGAGTTGCGACAGGAAGCCAGGGAGGCGCCCCGCACGGCAGTGGCCAGCCGGATGCTGGAATACATACGGCTGCATTGCTACGAGAAGCTGACCCTGCGGGACCTGGCCGGGGCATTGGGCTACACCGAGGATTACCTGTCCCGGCTGTTCCACGAGAGCGCGGGCTGCTCCTTCCGGCAGTACATTCACCGGATGCGGATACAGCGGGCCAAGCGGGAGCTGCTCAGCGGGGTCAAGACGATCCAGCAGATCGCCGTCGAGTGCGGCTACAGCAACCCCAAGTTCTTCAGCACTGTGTTTTTGAAGAGTGAGGGCATGCCGCCGTCGACCTATCGGAACCTGTACAGCGGACAGCACCAGAACAATGCTTAATCACTGATTATGTTAAGCAAGATATAGGCCAAAAACAGAAACCAATTCCCGTAAATGATACCTGTACTTAAATATTAATCAGTGATATAATCAGGCCAACGAGGTGCGGGAAGCGGTTTTTCGACGGACAGACCCCGGAGGACCGGCAACGACACCGATAGAAGAAAGGAAGCGTGTACCATGAAGAAGCTGCTGTGCATACTGCTGACCCTGTCCCTGGCGTTGATGATGGCGCCCGCCCTGGCCGAGGAAGAGGTTACACTGACCTTCTCCAGCTGGGGAGACGCCGCCGAGAAGGCAATCCTGGAGGGCGCGCTGGCCCGGTTTACCGACGAGACCGGCATCAAGGTGGAGTACCTGTACACCCCCGAGGATTATGTGACGAAGATGACCACGATGGCCGCCGCCAACGAGCTGCCGGATGTGGGCTACCTCTCCGAGCCCATCGTCGTGCAGTGGGCCAACGAGGGCATGCTGAAGGACCTGACCCCCGCGCTGGAGAGCGGCAACGTGGACGCGAAGATGGACAGCAACAAGTTCATCGACAAGAACGGCAACGTGGTCGGCGTGTCCGTGGCGGACGAGGTCGTCATGATCTTCTACAATCCCACCTACTTCGACCAGATGGGCGTGGCCTATCCGCCGTCGAAGGCAGAGGACGCCTGGACCTGGGATGAGTTCGTCGAGGTCTGCCGCCAGCTGACCGTGGACGCCAACGGCAAGCACCCCGGCGAGGACGGCTTTGACCCGAACAACATCAAGACCTACGCCGTGAAGATGGACGACCGCGACTACGTGTACGAGTCTTTCCTGTACTCCAACGGCACCGGCCTGTTCACCGAGGACGGCAAGGGCATTGCCCTGTACGACGACGCGGCCACCGAGGTGTTCCAGTCCATCGCGGACCTGGTCAACGTGGAGCATGTCATGCCCTCCGCCGAGGATGCCGCCAACAACATGGACATGAGCGCCTGCTTCCTGAGCAATTCCTGCGCCATGGTCATCAGCGGCCAGTGGAATTTCCAATCTATGGCCATCGCCGCCGAGGAGGACGGTATTACCTACGACGTGGGCGTGCTGCCCTACTTCAAGGAGCCCAAGACCGCCAACACCGGCACCCCCGTGGTCGTGTTCCGCGATACCCAGCACTATGAAGAGGCGCTGCTGCTGGCCTCCTACATCATGAACACCGACTTCGTGATGGACTTCATCACCTCCGGCCTGTGGATGCCGGTTTCCGAGGAGTGGTACACCGACGAGACCCTGATCGACAAGTGGATGACCGAGGGCGTGCACCCGGCCCACTACCGCGAGGCCTGCATCGACTGGGCGCTGAAGAATACACATCCATCGGCCTACTTCACCTATGGCTGCGTGCAGCAGCTGGAGGACCTGTACATCCCCGCCCTGGACAACGTGCTTCTGGGCACCGAGACCGCCAAGGACGCCATGGAAGGCATCCGCGGCGAGCTGGACAAGGTCATGGCGGACTACCTGGCCAGTATTTCCTGACCTGCGATGACGCATGAGGGGTGGGGGCCAACGGCCCCCATCCTGTCTTATCTCATGGGCGGGCCGCCGGGGGAGGCCCGGCTGACGTCCATGCGGAATACCGCCGGAAAGAGGTGCGAACCCATATGACAGCCAACGAGAATCCCCGCCGCAGCCAGGGCATGTCGGTGATGCGTCGGAACGAGGCGATAGCGGGCTACATATTCATGCTGCCCCTGCTGCTGGGCATCGTGTTTTTGACCTATGGCCAGTTTGTCTACAGCCTCATCATCTCCTTCACCGACAAGAGCGTGTTCGGCACGGCCAATTTCGTCGGGCTCCAGAATTATGTGAAGCTGCTCAGGGAGGATTTTTTCTTCTGGAAATCCATCAAGGCCACCGTGCTGTACGCCTTCGGATCGGTCATCGCGACCCAGCTGACCGCCCTCGCCGTCGCGATCCTGCTGAACAACCGGCACCTGAAGGGAAAGGCCTTTTTCCGGACGATATTCTATGTGCCGTCCATCGTGCCGGCGGTAGCCTCCTGCCTGCTGTGGATGTGGATGTTCAACCCGGATTACGGCCTGTTCAACGCAATCCTGAAGGTGTTGGGCCTGCCCACCAGCAAGTGGATCTACGCCGAGGGCAGCGCGGTGCCATCGCTGATCCTGATGAGCGCATGGGCCTGCGGCGCGCCGATGGTCATCTACCTGTCCGGCCTGGCCAACGTCTCGCCGACGCTGCTGGAGGCGGTGGACATCGACGGCGGCGGTGCGTGGACCAAGTTCATCCACATCACCATCCCCATGATCTCGCCGGTGCTGTTCTACAACACGCTGATGGGCATCATTGGCGGATTCATGACCTTCACCAACAGCTACGTCATGACGGAGGGCGGGCCGAACAATGCTACGCTGTTCGTCAACTACCTGATCTACAGGGACGCCTTCCAGTACAATGAATTCGGCTATGCCAGCGCCCTGGCGTGGATCGTGTTCGTCGTGCTGGCGATATGCACGCTGGTGATCTTCAAGTTCTTCGGAAAGAAGGTGTATTACGGTGGCGCAGACCAATGATGTGAAGGCAATCAGGCCGAACCGGCGAAAGCTGCGTTTTTCTACGGTGATACTGTATATCATACTTATCGCCGGGACCGCGGTGTGCCTGGTGCCGCTGTACTGGATGCTGCGCTCGTCGTTGATGAGCAACGCGGAAATATTCGTGTTCCCACCGCGCTTCTTTCCCAGCGTATGGCGGTGGAACAACTACGTCAAGACCTTCCAGAACTTCGAAGCGCTGAAGTACTTCACCAATACCATGAAGATACTGGTGCCCTGCGTGATCGGCACGGTGCTGACCTCGTCGATGGCGGGGTACGCCCTCGGCCGGCTGCGCTTCCCCGGCAAGAAGCTGTGGTTCGCGCTGACCATCGGCGCGATGATCCTGCCGGGGCACGTGGTGCTGATACCGCTGTACCTGACCTATTCCGCCATCGGCGCCACCAACACCTATACGCCCTTCTACCTGGCGGCTTGGTGCGGCGGCGGCGCGTCCAATGTATTCCTGATGCGACAGTTCATGCGCACGCTGCCCAGGGACTACGACGAATCCGCCATGATCGACGGAGCCAACCGCCTCCAGATCTTCCTGAAAATACTGGTGCCGCTGTGCGCGCCGATCATGATCACGGTGGCCATTTTCTCGTTCATGTTCTACTGGAACGACTTCCAGGGCCCGTTGATCTACCTGCGCAGCGACAACAAGTTCACCCTGGCCCTGGGCATTCTCTCGCTGCGGGGCGCCTACGCTTCCAAGTGGAATTACATCATGGCCGCGTCGCTGGTCATGGTCGTGCCCGCCGTAATACTCTTTGCCGTGGGACAACGCTACTTTATCGAAGGCATCGTATTGACCGGCGTGAAGGGTTAGTATATACTTTCAGTATAGGAGGATGAAAAGCATGAGCGGAGCGGGCAAATTTATACAAAACGCAATAATAGAGGATTCTTTTTGGAGCCGCATGCGCGAAACGGTGCGGCGGGAGGGTATACCCTACCAGTGGAAGGCGCTGAACGACCAGATCCCGGGCGCCGAGCCCAGCTACTGTATGCGGAACTTCCGCATCGCCGCCGGGAAGGAGTCGGGGCAACACGCCGGGTTCGTGTTTCAGGACAGCGACGTCGCCAAGTGGATCGAGGGCGCGGCCTATTCCCTGCGCTGGCACCCGGACGAGGAACTGGAGGCCGTCATTGACGGCGCGATCGAAGAGGTCGTCGCGGCACAGCAGCCGGATGGGTATCTGGACACCTATTACATCATCGGCGGCTTGGACAAGCGCTGGACGAATTTGAAGGACAACCACGAGCTGTACTGCGCGGGACACATGATCGAAGCGGCGGTGGCCTACTACCAGGCCACGGGCAAGCGGGTGCTGCTGGACGCGATGATCCGCTTTGTGGATTACATTGACTCCGTGCTGGGCGCGGAGGCGGGCAAGCTGCACGGCTATCCCGGGCACCCGGTGATCGAGATGGCCCTGATGCGCCTGTACGCCATCACCCAGGACCCGAAGCACCTGAAGCTGGCAAAGTATTTCGTGGACCAGCGGGGCCAGCGCCCGTTGTACTTCCAGCAGGAGGACGAGCGCAACCACAACGCCTTCTATTGGAAGGACAGTTATTTCCAGTACCAGTACTACCAGGCGGGGATGCCGATCCGCGAGCAGACCGAGGCCCAGGGGCATTCGGTCCGGGCGATGTACCTCTACAGCGGCGTCGCGGACGTCGCCCGGGAGACCGGCGACGCCGAATTGGCCGGGGTGTGCAGGCGGCTTTGGGACAACACCGTCCGGCGGCGCATGTACGTCACCGGCAGTATCGGCTCCTCCGAGTACGGCGAGGCCTTCACCTTCGACTACGACCTGCCCAACGACACCATTTACGGCGAGACCTGCGCTGCCATCGGCCTGGTGTTCTTCGCCCGCAGGATGCTCTCGTTGGAGGCGAAGGGGGAGTACGCCGACGTGATGGAGCGGGCGCTGTACAACGGCGTCATCAGCGGCATGCAGCTGGACGGGAAGAAATTCTTCTACGTCAACCCGCTGGAGGTGCTGCCCGAGGCCTGCCTGAAGGACTACGGCAAGCGCCGGGTGAAGGTGGAACGCCAGAAGTGGTTCGGCTGCGCCTGCTGCCCGCCAAACATCATACGGCTGATCGCCTCGCTGGAGGACTACATCTATTCGGCAAACGGGCGCGACCTGTTCGTCCACTTGTACGCGGGCGGGCGTTTTGAAGCCGATGTGGACGGAAAGCCGGTGCAGATTGCGACCCGGACCAACTATCCATGGGAGGGCGATGTGAATATCACCGTCGGCGTGGATGCGCCTGCGGCCTTCGCCCTGAAGCTGCGCGTTCCCGGCTGGTGCGAAGGCTATGCCCTAAAGCTGAACGGCGAAGCGCTGAACGTGCCCGTGGTGGACGGCTATGCCCTCATCGACCGCCTGTGGCAGGACGGCGACCGGATCGAGCTGGCGCTGGACATGCCCGTGACGCTGGCGCGCGCCAATCCCCGCATCTACGAGGATGTGGGCAAGGTGGCCGTGTCCCGCGGCCCGCTGGTCTATTGCCTGGAGGAGGCGGACAACAGCCGCAGCCTGCACAACCTCAGGCTGGGGGATGCCGCCGCGTCGGATTTCCGAACGATCTGGAAGCCTGACAAGCTGGGCGGCATCGTGGAGCTCAAATCTCCGGGCTTGCGGGAGACGGACGACGGCTGGGGGGAGATCCCCTACAGCGGCGTCAAGCCCATCGAAACCCAGCCGGTCACGCTGACCTGGATTCCCTATTACAGCTGGGCCAACCGTGCCCCGGGCGAGATGCGGGTGTGGGTCAGGCGATAGGCATTGCTATACAACGACAGGGAGCCTGCCATGCGGCAGGCTCCCCGTTTATCGTCCACGGTCACTTCATCGGATTGGATTGGTATAACACTTTGGTAACTCGACGTTTTAACCCTGGTCTGTCGTCGATCTCATCTTGCCATGAAGATTGTTTTCCACTATAATAGTAGCGGTTGTTCTTGCCAATTATACAGAGAAAGCGAAGTGAGCCCAATGAAAAAATTGCTCGTGATCCTGCTGCTGGCGCTGGTGCTTGCCCTTCCGGCGCAGGCGGAGTATGCGGTGGAGCCGCTGGAGATCGCCGCACCCCAGCCCATCGGGATCAACAACCTGGCCGAGGCGAAGGCAGAAGCCTGGAGTGCCTACGCGGATGCCCAACTCAATGACCCCACGCTGCTTCAGGAGACCCAGGACTGCGCCATGACCTTCGGCGAGGCGACCATGCGCTACGCCGTGCTGGTCATCGGCGACAAGCCGGAGCTCGGTTATCCAATGTACATCGCCATGCACGGCGGCGGGTCCGACGACACCCCGGATTTCAACGACGAGCAGTGGGACGAGATGAAGACCTACTATTCCGATGCGCTGGACTGCGGTGTGTATGTGGCGGTGCGCGGCGTGCGGGATACCTGGGACACCCACTTCAACCCGGAGTCCTACCCGCTGTACGACCGGCTGATCCGCTACATGATCCTCACGCAGGATGTGGATCCCAACCGGGTTTACGTGGAGGGCTTCTCGGCGGGCGGCGACGGCGTGTACGCGATCGGCAACCGCATGCCCGACCGCTTTGCCGCCGCAAACATGTCCTCGGGCCATCCCAACGGCATTTCGATGGTGAACATGTACAACCTGCCCATACAGCTCCAGGCGGGCGAGTACGACGATGAGTACGACCGCCACAAGATCACCGCCGAGTACGGCCTGAAGCTGGACGAGCTACAGGCGGAATACGGTGGGTATGAGCACCGGACATTGATCCACTACGACTGCGGCCACAATTACGACGATTTCCAGCCCACGCCCATCCCGGTGATGGCCGACATCGCCGCCTGGCTCAATGACGGCGACCGCACCACCGTGGACGTGGATTCCTTCCCGCCGGATTACATGGATGCCTTCACCCGCGACCCGCTGCCCACGAGCCTCATCTGGGATCTGTCCACCCGGGCCGACACAAGGGAGACAGAGACGTTCTATTACATGTCTGCCCCCTACACCACCAACCAGGGCATGATCCAGGTGGCCAGCGCGGGCGACAATGGCTTTGCCATCGAGGCGGACGACGTCAACGGGGAATTCAGCATCCTGCTCAACGAGTACATGGTGGACTTCTCCCAGCCGGTGACCTTCGTCGTCAACGGCGAGGAAACCACTCTGACCCTCACGCCGGACATGGCGGTCCTGGCCGCGACCACCGAGGACCGTGGCGACCCCTGGTACCAGTTCGAGGCCATGGTGACGTTCAGGGCGCAGTGAGCGCGATGCAAAGAACAAAGGGCGAAGTCCATTGGACTTCGCCCTTCATCATAGAGGTTGGAATCAGTTGTTGCCCTCGGTGGTAGTGGTCTCGGCGGTGGACTCGGCGGTCACGGTGACGCCGTCGCTGCCCACGGATACTTCCGCTTCGCTGGAAACGGTATTGGTCTCGGTGTTGCCCTCTTCATCCGTGACGCTGCTGCTCACGGAGACGGAGCTGGTGCTGGAGCTGCTGAAGCTGCAGGCGGTCATGACGCAAACCACGACGGCCAAAAGGATGATTGCGAGTACTTTCTTCATGTTCATTGCCTCCAGTGTAATTGATTGCGCCTACAGTATACACCATTATTGTTAAGGAAATACCGCGCAATTAAGGTGGTCAGCTGGCGAGTGATTTTTTCGTCAGGCGCTCTTGCAGATTTTGAAGGGAAGGTTTACTGGCGGTAAATCAAAAAATCTGCAAGAGATGACTGGCGGAAAAGGCACCGCCAGATGTGCCGCCGTATTGTGCGGTAGTTCCTTAAGGAACAAAGACCCTGTTGATTTCTGTCACCTTGCCGCCCTCGATGACGATTGTGGTGTTGTGTTCGTAGAAGGAATCGTTGGCGGATTCCATGATGGCCTTGGTGACGGCCTCGATGCCCGTGACGGCCAGGGGATCGCTGCCGTTGTTGAAGGCTTCGATATCAGAGCTGTCGGTGAAGGTCACGTTTTCGGCCAGCTCCAGGTTGGCGGCGCCGCGCTCGGTGTAGGTGCAGAAATCGTCGTCCAGCAGTGTGGTCCAGCCGTTGCTGTCGTCCTCGGTGGTCAGGGTGTAGCCGTTTTCGGCGTCATAGCCGCCATTGATGTTGATGTGGCCAAATTCGTCGGTTTCCATGCTCTCTATGGTGACGGTTTTGCCCTCGGCCTCGAAGGTGTCGCCCACGGCCATCTTGGATACATCCACGATGTCGTAGATGTCTTCGGTGTAGATGCGAACGTTGTTGATCACGCCATCCTTGATGTCGTCCCGGTTAAAGGCCACGGAATAGGTGGCGTCGGTGGTGTTGAGTTCGGTAAACTGTGGCGCGATGGCCTCGGCCATCGCAAAGCCGCAAACCATCATCGCCAGCGCGAGCAGCGTGCAAATAATCTTCTTCATGTTCATTGCCTCCTTTGTGTCTGTGCTGTTGACGTGTGGGATTATATCGCTTTGGGCGTCACAGAACCGTCACACAAAAAAGCACAACTGAAATGCCAGGACAGTATTACTTTGTTAATTTTAATAATGCCGTGTTAACAATGTTGTGCTATGATAGACCTATCCTATAAAAGGCAGGCATTGCAATGGCAACGGTAACGCTTCGCAAGACCCGGGAGACCCGCGTGCGCGGGGGACACCCCTGGATATACGCCTCGGAGATCGAGAAGGTGGACGGGGACTTTGAAAACGGCGACATCGTGGATGTAGCGGATTTCAGGGGAAAGTTCATTGGCCGGGGATTCTACAATCCACAGAGCCAGATCTCCCTGCGCATACTCACGCGCAACGACGAACCCTGCGACAGGGATTTCTTTGCCCGTCGCATTCGGGACGCATGGGAGTACCGCAGGCTGCTGTGTGACCCTATGAGCTGCCGGCTGATCTACTCAGAGTCGGACTTCCTGCCCGGCCTGGTGGTGGACAAGTTTGCAGGCGTCCTGGTGCTGCAATCGCTGTCCCTGGGCATCGAGCGCATCAAGGACATGCTGTGCGACCTGCTGATGGAAATCGTACAGCCCGCGGGCATATGGGAGCGCAGCGATGTGCCGGTGCGCAGGCTGGAGGGCCTGGAGCAGACCACGGGCCTGCTGCGGGGCGATGTGCCGGACGAGGTGGACATGGTGGAGAACGGCATCCACTTCCTGGTGGATGTGAAGCACGGCCAGAAGACAGGCTTCTTCCTGGACCAGAAGCAGAACCGCGCTGCCCTTGAACCGCTGTGTCGGGGCGCGCGGGTGCTGGACTGCTTCTGCCACAACGGCAGCTTTGCCCTGCACGCCGCGAAGTACGGCGCGAGCAGCGTGCTGGGGGTGGACATCTCCGAGGAGGCGCTGGCTGTGGCCCGCCGGAATGCCGAAATCAACGGCTTTGGCAACGTGACCTTCGAGGCCCACAACTGCTTCGACCTGCTGCGGGAGCTGACCGATGCGGGGGAGAAGTTCGACCTGGTCATACTCGATCCGCCGGCCTTCACCAAGAACAAAGCCGCGGTGCAAAGCGCCATCCGCGGCTACAAGGAGATCAACCTGCGGGGTTTGAAGCTGGTGCGCCCCGGTGGCTTCCTGGTCACCTGCTCGTGCAGCCAGCACGTGCTGCCCGAGATGTTCCAGGATATCATCAACCAGGCCGCGAGGGACGCAAAGAAGCGCATCCGTCTGGTGGAGTTCCGCACCCAGGGCTACGATCACCCGATCCTGCCCCAATCCGTTGAAACGAAGTACCTCAAAACGATGATAATACAGGTGATGGAATGAGCAATTATCCTATTTTAGAGTACGACGGCGCGCCGGGCGCCGTGCTGGAGCCGGACCACGAGGGCCTGGGCATCGCCCTGCCGTCCCGCGTGGCGTTTCCCTTCGTGGGCGACATCGTGGACGACTATGCCCGCGAGCACAACCTGCCGGTGCTGGCGGTGTATGAGACCGTCACCAAGAATTACCCGGTCTACAAGGTGTCCGATGAGGTCTGCCTGTGCCAGGCCCCCTTGGGCGCGCCTGTGGCCGCGGGGCTGATGGACTGGATGATCGCCTACGGGGCGCGGCAGTTCGTGTCTGCGGGATCATGCGGCGCGCTGATCGACCTGCCGGAGAACACCTTCATTGTACCGCGGCGGGCGCTCAGGGACGAGGGCACCTCGTACCACTACATGCCTCCGCATCGGTGGAGCTTCCTGGATTACGCCTTGCAACAGCGCATTGTCGATGTCTTCCGGGAGAAGGATATCGCCTTTACCGAGTGCGATACCTGGACCACCGACGCCATCTTCCGTGAGACCGTGGACAAGGTGCGTCGCTGCCGCGCCGAGGGCTGCGGCGTGGTGGATATGGAGTGCGCGGCGCTCTCCGCCGTGGCTGAGTTCCGCAACGTGCAGTTCGGCCAGTTCCTGTACGTGGCCGACACCCTCGCTGACGCCGACGCCTACGACGCCCGGAACTGGGGCGCGGATTCCCTGGTGCCCGCGATGCTGCTGTGCATCGAAATCGCCGGGCGGGAAGCATAGGACGGGATCGACGGTGAACCCCCATGGCGATGTATCGCCATGGGGGTTCATTCATGTGTCATTTTCCCGTCATCTTCTCCTGCTTGACCTTGTGGTCGATCACATGGCGGGAGGCCAGCTCGTTGTGGATGTCCTCCAGGCTGATGCCCATCTGGATCATCAACACCATCACGTGGTAGGTCAGGTCGGCGATCTCGTAAATCGTTTCGGCCTTGTCGCCGGCCTTGCCCGCGATGATGACCTCGGTGGACTCCTCGCCGACCTTCTTCAATATCTTGTCAATGCCCTTTTCAAACAGGTAGGTGGTGTAGCTGCCTTCCTTTTTTTCGGTCTTTCGGCCCTCGATCAGCTTCATCAGGCCATCCAGTGTGAAGGCGTGGTTGTTATCGCTCTCGAAGATCGGGTGGGTGAAGCAGGAATCGGTGCCCATGTGGCAGGCGGGGCCGTCCTTGTTCACCAGCACCACCAGCGCGTCCCGGTCGCAGTCGGCGGTGATGGACACGATGTGCTGGTAATTGCCGCTGGTCTCGCCCTTCAGCCACAGCTGCTGGCGGGAGCGGCTCCAGAAGGTCGTGAGCTCCTTTTCCATGGACATTTGCAGGCTCTCCCGGTTCATGTAGGCCAGGGTCAGCACGTCCTTCGTGGTAGCGTCCACCACGATGGCAGGGATCAGCCCGTGGGCGTTGAACTTCAGGTCGGAAATATCGAAATCAATCACGGATGGAATCCTCCTTGTTTAATCTGACGTTGATGCCCTGCTGATGCAGCGCGCGCTTCAAATCAGGAATCTGCACCTCGCCGAAGTGGAAGATCGAGGCGGCCAACCCCGCGTCCACCTTCGGAAGGGTCTTGAACAGCGTGACAAAATCCTGCACGCAGCCCGCACCGCCGGAAGCGATCACCGGCACGCTGACGGCCTCGCAGACGGCGTCGAGCATTTCCAGGTCGAAGCCGCCCTTCACGCCGTCGGTATCGATGCTGTTCAGCACCACCTCGCCAGCGCCGTTTGCCACGCACTTCGCGATCCAGCCCACGGCCTCCATGCCGGTGTCCTCACGCCCACCCTTGGAGAACACCCGGAATTCACCGTCCACCCGCTTCACGTCAGCGGAGATCACCACGCACTGGCTGCCGTAGCGTTCTGCGGCAGCGGGGATCAGGTCGGGGTTGCGGATGGCCCCGGAGTTCACGGACACCTTGTCCGCGCCGCACTTCAGTACCCGGTCGAAGTCGGCAACGGTGTTGATGCCGCCGCCCACGGTCAGCGGTATGAACACCCGCTCGGCCACCTGGCGCAGTATGTCGGTAAACAGGGCGCGGCCCTCGGCGGAGGCGGTGATGTCGTAAAACACCAGCTCATCCGCGCCGCACTTGCTGTAATACTCCGCCAGCTTCACCGGCGAGGATACGTCCGCCAGTCCCAGAAAGTTGACGCCCTTCACGACCCGGCCGTCCTTCACGTCCAGGCAGGGGATGATGCGCTTGGTGATCATTGCGCCGCCTCCTCAATGGCTTTTTCCAGGTCGATGGCCCCGGTGTAGCAGGCCTTGCCGATGATCGCGCCGTACAGCTCCAGCGCGGCCAGCGCCCGCACGTCCTCCATGGACGAAACGCCGCCGGAGGCCACGATGTCCATGCGGTACTTGCGCTGCAGATCGGCGTACAGGGCTCGGTTCGCGCCTTGCATGGCCCCGTCCCGGCTGATGTCGGTGCAGATCAGGGTCCGAAGGCCCATGGCCTGGTACTTCTCGCAGAAGGCGTCCAGCGTCATGCCCGAAAGCTCCAGCCATCCGCGGATGGCCACCTCGCCGTCCTTCACATCCGCGCCCAGGGCGATGACGTTGCCGAAGCGCCTGAGGGCGTCCCGGGTGAAGCCTTCGTCGACGATGGCCGCGGTGCCCAGTATGACCCGCTTAACACCGGCGTCCATGTACTTTTCGATGACGGCCATGTCCCGTATGCCGCCGCCGATTTCCACGAACAGGCCCGTATTTTCCACGACCCGCTTTACGGTGTCAAAGTTCGGCGTGCCGCCATCCCGCGCACCCTCCAGGTCCACCATGTGCAGGTGGGTAGCTCCGGCGGCCTCAAACCGACGGGCAGTGTCCAGCGGGTCGTCGTCGTACACGGTCATCTGGTTGTAGTCGCCCTTGTACAGCCGCACGGCCTTGCCGCCGACCAGGTCGATGGCGGGGAATATCAACATGATTCAACACCGTCCCATTCACAGAAGGCTTTCAGTATGCCAAGGCCCACGTCGCCGCTCTTTTCCGGGTGGAACTGGCAGCCGCAGACGTTGCCTTTCGCCACGGCGGCGGTCAGCGGCGCACCGTATTCGGCGGTGGCGATGACCGATTCATCGCAATTCGCGCCGTAGTAGGAGTGGACGAAGTAAACGCAATCCCCGGGCTCCACGTTCCGGAAGATGGGGTGGGGTTTGCGGACCTCCAGCGCGTTCCATCCAATGTGAGGAATCTTCAGACCGGCGGGGATGACCTCGGAGATGGGCCGCACCTCGCCGGGGATCAGGCCCAGGCCGTCATGCTCGCCGAATTCAAAGGACTTGTCCAGAAGCAGCTGCATTCCCAGGCAAATGCCCATGATGGGGGTGCCCCGGGCGGCGACAGCCTTCGCCACGCCATCCAGGCCCGTTTCCCGCAGCTTTTTCGCTGCGTCACCAAACGCGCCTACCCCTGGCAGGATCACCCGGTCGGCGCTGAGGATGACCCCGGCCTCGCCGGTGACGACGGCCTGGGCGCCGACGGCCTTCAGGCTGTGGGCCAGCGAAAACAAGTTACCCACGCCGTAGTCGATAATCGCAATCATAGTATTCCTTTCGTGGACGGGATCTCTCCGTTCAGGCTGGGGTCGATGGCGCAGGCGGCCCGCAGGCTCCGGGCCGCGGATTTGAACGCGCCCTCGACGATGTGATGGCTGTTGGTTCCGGCCAGCTGCTGAAAGTGCAGGGTTACGTTCGCCTTGCGCACGAAGCCCAGCCAGAACTCCTGCGCCAGCTCGGTGTCAAAGCTGCCGATCTTCTGCGTGGGAATGTCCAGCCCGTAGCCCAGGTGGCAGCGGCCGGAGATGTCCACCGCAGTGAGAATCAGGGCCTCGTCCATCGGCAAAATGGTCTGGCCGTAGCGAACGATGCCGCCCATGTCGCCCAGGGCCTCGGAGAAGGCCATGCCCAGGCAGATGCCGATGTCCTCGACGGTGTGGTGGTCGTCCACGTCGGTATCGCCCACGCAGTTGATGGTCAAATCAAAGCGTCCGTGCTTTGCCAGCAGCGTCAGCATGTGGTTCAGAAAGCCGCAGCCGGTGTCGATGTCCGACTTGCCCGAGCCGTCCAGGTCCAGCGTCAGCCGAATATCCGTCTCGGCAGTGCGGCGGGTGATGGTGGATGTACGCATGTTGTGCTCCTTGTGAGATGGTTGATTTTAGGGAAGGAATCACTTAAGGAAATACCGCGCAATTAAGGCGCTCTTGCAGATTTTGAAGGTTTACTGGGTTCGAGCGCCCGGAAAACGCTCCGGTGGAGCGTTTTCAGCAAGAACGGGCTGGCAAGCCCCGGAGGCAAATCAAAAAATCTGCAAGAGATGACTGGCGGAAAAGGCACCGCCAGATGTGCCGCCGTATTGTGCGGTAGTTCCTTAATACTGGTATATCGAGCGTCGGCTCGATATGTCAGTATTTGTCCGCCGCAACCGTCCCGTCGAGTATCTCTTCCAGCTTCTCAAACAGCACCTCCATCTGCTCCGGGGCGCCGATCGTGATGCGCAGGAAGTCCCTGATGCGGGGGGTATCGAAGTGGCGTACCAGCACGCCCCGGGCCTTCAACTGGCGGTACAGGAAGCCGCCGTTGGCGTGGGGATGGCGGGCGAATACGAAATTCGCCTTGCTGGGCAGTACCTCGAAGCGCATTTGCCTCAACCGCGAGATCGTCGCCTCCCGGGTGTCAATCACCCGTTGGCAGTTGGCCATGCAGGCGTCGTCAGCCTTCAGCGTAGCCAGGCCCGCGGCCAGGGTCATGCGGTTGATGCTGTAGGGGTTGGTGCTGAACTTGATCTTTTCCAGGTCGGCGATCAGCCCATCATTGGCGATGGCGAAGCCCAGCCGCGCCCCGGCCATGCTGCGGGATTTGGAGAAGGTCTGCACCACCAGCAGGTTGTCGTACTTCGCAGTCAGAGGCACACAGGATTCAGCTCCAAAGTCCACATAGGCCTCGTCGATCAGCACCACGTGATCGGGGTTGGTCTGGAGGATATCCTCAATCTGCGCCCGGCTCAGCGTCATGCCGGTAGGGGCGTTTGGGTTGGCGATGGCGATAAAGCCGTCCAGGGACGTGTAGTCCGTCGGGTCGATGGAAAAATCCGAGCGCAGGGGTACCGGATGGGCGGCTATGCCGTGGAGATCGGCGTACACCGGGTAGAAGCCATAGCTGATATCCGGAAAGTATGCCCGGGGACTGCCGAAGGCCATGAAGGCAAAGTTCAGTATGTCGTCGGAGCCGTTGGACACAAATACATTTTGCCGCGTCACGCTGTAACGCGCCGCCAGCGCGTCCCGCAGGTCGGCACACACCGGGTCGGAGTACAGCTGCAGCCGCCCCGCCTCCGCCAGCACCGCCTCGGTGACGCCGGGGGCCGGGGGATAGGGGCTCTCGTTGGTGTTCAGCTTTACATATTGCATGTCCCGGGGCTGTTCGCCGGGGGTATAGGCTTCAAGCGCCTGGTATCTATCGATCAGGTAGCGGCTCATTCCTCATTCCTCATTCCTAATTCCTCATTGGCGTGCTTTTACGCTTTCTCAAAGCGAGAAAGCACGCTCCGAGCGTGCGCTTCCAGCCCTTCCTTTCGGGCGAAGCGGGCAATTTTGTCGGACACAGCCTCCAGCGCCGTGGCGGTGAAGTAGGTGTATTGGCTCTTCTTCACGAAATCGTCCACCGACAGGGGACTGTAGAACCGGGCGGTGCCGCCGGTGGGCAGCGTGTGGTTCGGCCCCGCCAGGTAATCGCCCAAGGCTTCCGGGCAGTTGCGCCCCATGAAGATGGAGCCCGCGTGGCGTATGCGATCCAGGTAGTCGAAGGGGTTGTCCAAGCACAGCTCCAGGTGCTCCGGGGCGATGGCGTTGGCGATGCCGATGGCCTGGTCGATGGTGTCCGCGACGATGATCTTGCCGTTGACATCGATGGAGGTTGAGGCGATCTCGAAGCGGGGGAGGGCCTTTACCTGTCGGTCGATCTCGGACTGCACCGCCTCGGCCAGGGCCATGCTGTCGGTGACCAGCACCGCGCTGGCCATCTTGTCGTGCTCGGCCTGGGACAGCATGTCCGCGGCCACGTGCCGGGGGTTGCTGTTGCCGTCGGCGACGACCAGTATCTCGCTGGGTCCGGCGATCATGTCGATGGACACCCGGCCGAACACCTGCTTCTTGGCCTCGGCCACGAAGGCATTGCCCGGGCCGACGATCTTGTCCACGCAGGGGATGCTCCCGGTGCCGTAGGCCAGTGCGGCTACGGCCTGGGCCCCGCCCACCTTGAAGATGCGGCTGACCCCGGCTACCTTCGCCGCGGCCAGTATGGCGGGGTTGACGCTGCCGTCCTTCGCCGGGGGCGTGACCATTACGATCTCGCCGCAGCCGGCGATCTTCGCGGGAATGGCGTCCATCAGCACCGTGGAGGGATAGGCCGCCGTGCCGCCGGGCACATACAGGCCCACCCGGTCCAGCGGTATGACCTTTTGGCCCATCACCACGCCGTCCTTCTCGGCGATGATGAAACTGGTGCGCACCTGCTTCTCATGGAAGGCGCGGATGTTGGCGGCGGCGGTCTCCAGCACGTCGATGAACTCCGGCTCCACCTTTGCGATGGCGGCGTCCAGCTCGGCAGGGGTGACCTCCAGGGACTCCAATTTGACCTTGTCGAACTTTTCGCAGTATTCCAGCAGCGCCGCGTCGCCCCGGGTACGGACGTCGGCGATGATGTCCGACACGATCCCGGCCACGTCCACCTCCGGCACGGAGCGGGCGAAGATTTCATCGTTGGCGACCTCGCCGTACTTCATAATTCTGATCATAGCGATACCTTCTTTATAATGGGAAATTGGGGAAGGGGAATGCGGAAGACGTTTGATTATTCTTTCACCTGTCTGGCCAGTCCCTTGCATATGGCTTCGATCTGGTCGCTGTGGAACTTGAAGCTGGCCTTGTTGGCGATCAGCCGGGCGCTGATGAGCACGATGGTCTCGATGGGCTCCAGGT
Organism: uncultured Eubacteriales bacterium; assembly: GCA_902798105.1. Classification (GTDB taxonomy): domain Bacteria; phylum Bacillota; class Clostridia; order Christensenellales; family Aristaeellaceae; genus UBA2862. The sequence continues at coordinate 36,871 of CADBVG010000049.1, read as the reverse complement.
CGTTTTCCAGCAACGTCTTGCCCGTCTCCACGATATCCACGATCACGTCGGACAGCCCCAGGATCGGGGCGATCTCGATGCTGCCGTTCAAGTGGATGATGTCGATGTCCCGGCCCAGTCCGGCGTAATATTCCCGGGCGATATGGGTGAACTTGGTGGCAACCCGCAATGTGCGCTCCGGGTTGTCGCGGAAGGCCTTCTTTGCAGCCACGGCCATCCGACAGCGCCCGACGTTCAGGTCCAACAGCTCGTATATGTCCGGCGCGTACTCCAGCAATATGTCCTTGCCGGCCACGCCGATATCCGCCGCGCCGCGCTCCACGTAGATGGCCACGTCGGAGGGCTTGACCCAGAAGTAGCGCACGCCGGTAGCTTCGTTTTCAAAGATCAGCTTGCGGTTGGGCTCCAGTATGGCGGGGCACTCGTAGCCTGCCGACGCGAACATGCCGTAAACCTTTTCGCCCAGGCGGCCCTTGGGCAGGGCAACGTTGATCAAGCTATTCGCCATACTCGATTCCTCCTTCGCCGAATCTGAGCAGCCGCCGGTAGCGCAGCTTTTCGTCTATGGTCCTCTGTGCCCGGACGCTGGTGCCCTCCCGGGCCAGCGCCGCAATGGCGCGGGTCAGCGCCGCGATGTCGGCGCAGTCGTCGTAGAGCACCAGGGTATCTACATCGTAGGGCCTGGGCTCGTCGTTCAGGCGTTCCAGCTGGTCCATGTAGATGGCGAAGCCCACGGCCTTGCAGTTTCGCCCCATGCGCGCCATCAGCTTGTCGTACTGGCCGCCGGACAGCACGCCCGTGGGGATGCCCCGGATATAGCCCATGAACACGATGCCGTTGTAGTAGTTCATGTCGTTGACAATGGAGAAGTCCACCCGCACGCCGTCGCACCAATTGGCCGCCAGCACGCCGGTCACCAGGGAGAGCTCTTCCAGGGCTGCCTTGGCCTCAGCGCTGACGCACCAGGGGCGAAGTTTTTCGATAACGGTTTCAGCTTTGCCGTGGGCGGCGATCAGCGCCAGTATGCCCGATACATCCTTGTCGGGGCAGAGCCTGCGCACGCCGTCGCCGTTCTTTTCGCCGATGCAGGCAATCACGGCGGCACGTCGCTCATCGTCCAGCCCGAGGACATCCACCAGCGCGGACACCACGCCCATGTGGGACAGGTCCAGCACGTAGTTCGGGTCAATGGATTTCAGGCTTTCCGCCGCCAGCGATATGACCTCGCACAGGTTGTACAGGTCCAAATCACCGATGCATTCCAGGCCCGTCTGCATGATCTCCTTGAAGCAGCGGGTGCTGCCGGAAATGCGATAGACGTTCTCGTTGTAGTACAGCTTCTGGACGCTGCCCGGCATCAGGCGGGAATTTTTGATGATGGAGAGTGTCACGTCTGGCTTCAGCGCCATCAGCCGTCCGTCGGTGTCGGTGAAGGTGATGACGCCGTCGGAGACGAGGAAATCCTTGTTGCCCGTGTAAAGGTCATATTCCTCGAACTTGCTCATCTTGAACTGGCTGTAGCCGTAGCGCTGGTACAGGCCCCGCAGGGCATACAGTACCCGCTCCTCCGGCTTCAGCGTATCGTTGACAGGATTCATAGTAGACCTCCGGTTGGTTGATTGACGACATTTTAGCACGTTACCACGCTAAAGTCAAGAAAGACTGTGTTAAGTGCAGGCAGTTGTCGGCTGTGGCGCTGTTTGTGTAACGGCTGCGCGGGTACCGCCAAGTTTGTTTTTCGCGCATCAGGGTATTGTGGCTGCGCGCGTTGCTGCTCCATGCGTTCAATCTTATTCTACCGTATATCGGTCGCGTCATAAAGCACAATCGGGTGAAAAAAGTTCAAAGACGGATCATTGCTGCCTTCGGATTGATTGGACCGGGCTTTGATGCAATGCCTGGTCGCTTTGAAGGATCGGCGTAAGCACAGCTGTAGGGGCGGCGATACGTCGCCCGCCGGAACGCGAATAGTCTACGCGCAGGGCGGGCGCCGCATCGGCGCCCCTACAGGTGCCTCTACAGCAATTCTATATCGTATGGAATCATTCAAATTCAGCGGCCGGGGCGGGGGTGACCACCTTGCCGTCCAGCACGGTGAACTTGACATCACTGCTGAAGGGATAGTACTTGAAGACGTTCTTTTTGCCGTCCTTGTAGCCGATGACCAGCGCCATGGAATAGATGCCTTCCTTGTACTGGCTGACGTCGAGGGTAATCTCGAAGTCACAGGAGGTGGCGTTCTTGCACACGGCATCGCCGTGGGGCAGGCCGGACACGTTGGGCGTCAGTGTCAGCGGGTAGCCGACGTTCTGGCCGGAGGCAACCTCGGTGATGACCAGCCAGCTCTTCGCAGCGGCGCCGTCGAAGGTCTCTTCGTTGATGTAGCCGTAGCCCGCCAAATACATCAGCTTGTTGTCGTCCGCGGGGGAGACAAAGCTCTTGGTCAGGCCGATTTTGCCGTTTTCAGAGGTTTCCGTGGGCAGGTTGGGCACCTTCTTCATGGGCTGGGCCACCTTGTCCGCGGGCAGCGGCGTGGGTTCGGGTGTGGGCTCTGGCGTGGGCTCGGGGGTTGGCTCTTCCGTTGGCTCCGGCGTGGGCTCGGGGGTCGGCTCCTCCGTGGGCTCGGTCAGGTCCACATCATCCTCGGGCAGCGCTTCGAACCCATCATACTCCGGCTCGGATTCGACCGTCTCCGGCGCTTCCGGGGGCAGGGTTTGCTCCACGTAAGGTCGCATGGTGATCTCGGGATCCAGCTTATCGGAATAGTCCAGCTTGGCCAGCGCGAAGTAAATCACAGCCAATATGATCAGCAGTATGATCAGGCCAATGATGAAATAGAGTACCGCAAGGCCCTTTGCCTCGCGCTTGCGCCCCTGCTTTAGCATAGTCAAGAACCTCCAAATCATTGCAATTATCGTATAAACAGCACATTTATAGCTAACTTATATCATAATGGCACAGGGCACGGTTGTCAATGATTGAAGGATAAATGTAGAAATAAAGTTACAAAGGAGAAGGATAAAACAATAGCCGCGGCCTTCCAGCGTTTGGAAGGGACCGCGGCTGGCGTCTTGGGATAATCACCCCGCCGCAGACGTATACCGCGACGATATCCAGCCCCAATAGCCGTTGCAGCACACGTAGTACCACTCCACGCCGCGGCTGTCCCAGCGGGATTCGCCATCGGCGCGCAATACCGCTCCGGCGCGGGCGACGGTCAGGGATTCGCCGTCCAGGCTGGGATAGTCCCGAACGTGGGAATCCCGGTGGACGAACACAACGGGGTAGTCGTCATAGGTTTCGTCTTCCTCATCATCGTAGAGCACATAGCTGTACCGGGAGGAGATCCATGCGTCTTCGCCGTCGAAGGTAATGCCGTACCACATGACGCCGCGATCGTCCACGGAATAGACGTTTCGATAGGTCAGCCAGGAGCCCTGGGTGACCACGCCCAGCTTGTAGCCGTTCAGGCTGGGGTTGCTGCGGGCGTTGGCGTCTCCGGTGACGACCACCGTGCTGGCCAGCGCGCCGATGCACAGCGACAACGCGAGCAACAGCGCGAAGACTGCGATGGCTGCTTTTTTCATGGCAAACACCTCCTGAAGGCGGGTACGGGGATTTTGCAGCGCCTGCGCCGCCATAGTGTTCTCGGATGGGGATGGGTTTGGACTGTGGCGGCGCGGGCGTCGCCGCTACATTGGCGCGCTTCGGACGCTATGCCTCTTCCTCCGGCGCGTCCGGCTCCTCGGGGCTGTCGATCTTTAACGTGTCCGGCTTCACCGGAACGTCCTTTGCCAGCCTTTGCAGCTCGGCCAGCGTGTCCTCGGCGGACTGGATCAGTTCCTGCTGGGCCTTCTCGGCGGCCAGTATCTTCTCGTCGGTGCCACGGGCAGCGGCTACGTCGGCCTCGGTGATGGTCATCAGGTCGTCCTTGGTTACGTTTTCCGCCTGGGCCAGCCGGTTGGCCTGGGCCACCAGCAGCCGCTCGAATATGTTTCGCACGCCGCGCCCGTTGCCGAAGGAGATGGAGCTGGTGTTGGCAGCGGTGATGTAATCGGCCACGTCCTTGCGGGCCTGCTCGGTCAGCTTATACTGGCCCTTCTTCAGCTGGAGGTCCAGTATGCCCATCATCTCATCGATGGTGTAGTCGTCGAAGTGCATATAGCGGTTGAAGCGGGATTCCAGGCCGGGGTTGGAGTGGATGAACTGGTCCATCAGGCCGTCGTAGCCGGCGACGATGACCACCAGGTCCTCGCGATGATCCTCCATGGCCTTCAGCAGCGTGTCGATGGCCTCCTGGCCGAAGTCGTTCTCAGTCTTGCTGTTCAGGGCGTAAGCTTCGTCGATGAACAGCACGCCGCCCAGGGCCTTCTCGATCACGGCGCTCGTCTTGGTGGCCGTCTGGCCCACGTAGCCCGCCACCAGGCCCGAGCGGTCCACCTCCACCAGGTGGCCCTTCTTCAGCATACCCAGGCTCTTGTATATGCGGGACATCAGCCGCGCGATCATCGTCTTGCCAGTGCCGGGATTGCCCGAAAAAACCATGTGCAACGACATGTCCACGGTCTTGAGACCGTGCTCCCGGCGCAGCTTGTAGATGGTGACGGTGTTGATCAGGTTGTTGACCTCCCGCTTGACGCCCCTCAGGCCGATCAGCTCGTTGAGCTCCTTTTTCAGGTCCTCGATATCCTCCGGCGGGGTCTCCTCCTCAGCGGCCTGCTGGGCCTCGACAGGCTTGGCTTCGGCAGTGGGGGTCGGGGCCTTGCCCGGCGTCTTCGGCCCTTCTACGGGCGCTTCGGGCGATTTCGGGGTGGGGGACTTGGGGGCTGGCGTGCCCCAGAAATCGTCGGCCATGCTCCTCAGGTTGTTGTTGACCAGCGTGCTGATCAGATCCATTTGGGTTTGTATGATCTCATCGCGATTATCCATGTTCCTGCTCCTATTGGCTGATTATAACGGAATAACCGATGCCGATTGACATCGGTTATTCCGATTGGATTCCAGTATGCCCGGGATTATTCGACGGTCTCCGCCTTCTTCTTGCGGGGGGCGCGGGGCTTCTTCGGCGCGTCCTCGGTGGCGGTGGCGGCCTTCTTGCGGGTCGCCGGCTTCTTTGCCGGAGCCTCGGCGTCTTCCGCCTTGGGCTTGGTCGCGCGCTTGCGGGGCGCGGGCTTGGACTCGGCTTCCGTGGCCTTGTCATCGCCTTCATCGGCTTTGGCCTTCGGCGCGGCCTTCTTCTTGGACGCGGGCTTCTTCGCCGCGTCGGGATTTACCTTTTCATACAGCTCGATGTACTGCTTCGCGGACTGGTCCCACCCGTACTGGCCCTTCATGGCCCGGATGGCCAGGCTGTTGAACAGCTCGCGCTGCTCGTGGAACATGCGCACCGCGTTCTCAATGACGTGGAGCATGTCGTGGGCGTTGTAGTACAGGAAGGTGAAGCCGTTGCCGTCGCCGGTGTACTCGTTGTAGGCCAGCACGGTGTCCCGCAGGCCGCCGGTCTCGCGGGTGATGGGCAGCGTGCCGTAGCGCAGCGAGATCAGCTGGCTCAGGCCGCAGGGCTCGAACAGCGAGGGCATCAGGAACAGGTCCGCCGAGGCGTAGATCTTGTGAGCCAGGGTGTTGTTCATCTGGAAGTTGGCCGAGACCTGGAGGGGATACTTCCACTGGGCCCAGCTGAACAGATCGACGTAGCGGCTCTCGCCCATGCCCAGGATTACCAGCTGCGCGCCGGTGTTCATGATCTCCGGCAGCACACACTCCACCAGGTCCAGCCCTTTCTGGCCGGACAGGCGGGTGATCATGGCGATCATCGGCACGTTGGCGTCCACGGTCAGGCCCAGCTCGCGCTGGAGCGCCAGCTTGTTTTCCACCTTCTTGTCGTAGGTGGCGGCGGTGTAATTCTGGGCCAGCAGCGGGTCCTTCTCGGGGTCGTATTCCTCGGTATCGATGCCGTTGAGTATGCCGCAGAGGTGGTCCACCCGGGTGCGCAGCAGGCCGTCCAGCCGCTCGCCGTAGTAGGCGGTTTGAATTTCCTGGGAATAGGTGGGACTGACGGTGGTGATCTCGTCGGAGAACACGATGCCGCCCTTCATGCAGGAGCACATGCCGTAGAATTCCAGGGCGTCGCTGGTGTAGGCCAGGTTGCCCAGGTACAGCAGATCCTCGATGGTGTCGATGGGGAACAGGCCCTGGTACTGCAAATTGTGGATGGTGTACACCGTCCGCATATTTTCAAACAGCTCCAGGTGCTTGTATTGCAGCTTGTGCAGCACCGGAATCAGGCCGGTCTGCCAGTCATTGCAGTGCAGCACGTCGGGGATGAAGTCGATCTTTGGCAGGGCTTCCATCACGGCGCGGCAGAAGTAGGCGAAGCGCTCGCCCTCGTCGCCGCCCATGCCGTAGATGTAGTCACGGCCAAAGTACTGCTCATTGTCTACAAAATAGTAGGTGACGCCGCCGTATACCATCGTTTCAATGCCCACATACTGCCTGCGCCAGCCGAGGTTGATGTAGAAATACAGCATATGCTGCATCTTTTCACGCCACTCGGCGCCGATGGCCTTATACAGCGGGAGGATGACGCGGACGTCTTCGCCGGCCTTCAGGATTTCCCTGGGCAGCGCGCCCATCACGTCCGCGATGCCGCCGGTCTTCACAAACGGCATGCATTCAGATGTTGCGAAGAGAATTTTCATGGCTCTGTTTCCTCCTATATAGGAATGATTGTTTCCGGGTTTGAAACGGGTTATACCGCGGGGGTTTCTTCCGGGGGCGTTGTCGCCCCCGGAAGACGCCCCTTACAGCGTGATGTTCTTGCCGATGACGATCGGGTACTGGCCCGGGCCAACCAAGCGGCTGTGGCTGCGGATGGTGACCGCCTTGTCGAAGATGACGTTCTCAAGCTCCACGTCCTCCTCGATGTAGCCGTCCTGCATGATCACGCAGTTCTTCAGCTTCGCGCCCTTGGCCACGGTGACGCCGCGGAACAGCACGCAGTTTTCCACCTCGCCGTCGATTACGCAGCCGTCGGCGATCAGGGAGTTCCTGATCTTCGCGTTGGCGCGGTAGATGGTGGGCACGGAGTCGCGGGTCTTGGTGTAGACCGGGTTCGTGCCAAACAGCTCCTTGCGCACGCCGGGCTTGAGCAGGTCCATGTTGAAGTTGAAGTAGCCGCGGATGGTTTCTATGCGGCGGTAGTAGCCCTTTTCCTCATAGCCCATGATCTTCAGCGCGCCGGACTTGATGTAGGGGCGCAGCATGTCGGCGTAGAAATCGTGGCTGCCGTGGGAGATGACCTGATCCACCATGTACATCAGCATCGTGCGCTTGACCAGCATCACGTTCAGGTACAGGTTGTCATAGCTGGCCGCGTTGGGGTTGATCTCGATGTCGTTGATGATGCCGCCCTCGCCGATGCCCAGATAGCAGTGGTTGTTCTTCGAGGAGGAGGTGAACTCGGTGATCTCGGGGGTGGCCTTCTTGTACATCAGGGTGATGTCCGCGCCGGATTTGATGTGCTGCTGGATCATCGGCTCGAAGCTGGTGTTCATGATGTAATCGCTGTTGGTCAGGATCACGAACTCCTGGCGGGAGCGGCGCAGGTAGTCAAAGTTGGCCTTCAGCGCGTCCAGCACGCCGCTGTATTCGCCGCCGTTTTCACGGGTCAGGAAGGGGGGCAGTATGAACAGGCCGTTGTTGCGGGTGTGCAGGTCCCAATCCTTGCCGGAGCCCAGGTGGTCCATCAGTGAGTGATAGTTCTTCTGGGCGATGATGCCCACGTTGTGGATGTTCGAATTCACCAGGCTGGAGAGGGTGAAGTCGATGATGCGATAGCGGCCGGCCACGGGAATCGCGGCCACCGCGCGCTGGCTGGTCAGCTCGCGCAGCGTGAGGTCGTCCTTTGAAGTGTAGACAATGCCCATGACATCGTTCATATCAGGCGCCCTCCTTTCGAGAAATAGCATCCGTGTCGACCTGCAGGCCCGCCTTTACCACATAGCCCTCGGGCAGCGCGGTGTCCTGGCCGATCAGGGCGATATCGCCGTCGGCTTCGCCCACCTGGCAGCCCTTGGCGATGACACAGTTTTCAGAGACGATGGTGCGGCGAACCACGGCGCCGGACTGTATTGTGGTGCCGGGCATGATCACGCTGTCTTCGACAACGGCGCCCTTTTCAACGGTGACGCCGGCGAACAGCACGCTGTCGCGCACGGTGCCGTCGATCTCGCAGCCCTCGGTGATCATGGAGTTGGCCACTTCCGCGCCGTCGGCGATGAAGTGGGGCGGCATGACCGGCGTGCGGGAGTAGATCTTCCAGCGTGGGTCGGTCAGGTCGAACTCCGGCGGGGACTTCAGCAGGTCCATGTTCGCCTCCCACAGGCTGGAGATGGTGCCCACGTCCTTCCAGTAATCGGTGAAGGCGTAGGCATACAGCGCCTTCTTGTCCCTGAGCAGGTTCGGAATGATGTTCTTGCCAAAGTCGTTTTGGGAGTTCGGGTCGGCCGCGTCGGCGGTCAGGTATTCCTTCATCACCTTCCAGGTGAAGATGTAAACGCCCATGGAAGCCAGGTTGCTCTTGGGCTGCTTCGGCTTTTCCTCAAATTCGATGATGGCGTCGTTCTCGTCCACGTTCATGATACCAAAGGACGGGGCAACCTCCCACGGCACGGGTCGCACGGCGATGGTGACGTCGGCGTTGCGCTCGATGTGGGAATTGAGCATCCGGTTGTAGTCCATCTTGTAGATGTGGTCGCCGGAGAGGACCAGAACGTACTCCGGATCGAACTGCTCGATGAAGCCAAAGTTCTGGTAGATGGCGTTCGCGGTGCCCTTGTACCATTCGCTGCTGTCGGCGGTGGCATAGGGCGGCAGCACGTATACGCCGCCGTAGCTCAGGTCCAGATCCCAGGTCTGGCCGGAGCCGATATAGCTATTCAGTTCCAACGGGCGGTACTGGGTCAGCACGCCCACGGTGTCGATGTTGGAATTGGTGCAGTTGGACAGGGGAAAGTCAATGATGCGATACTTTCCGCCGAAGGGCACGGCCGGCTTGGCCATGACCTTGGTGAGAAGTCCGAGGCGGCTTCCCTGACCGCCAGCCAGAAGCATGGCGATACACTTCTTCTTTTTCACGCTATCCCTACTTTCATAATGTTGTGGCAGGGGTTTGATTTAACCCCGTTACCAAATCATAATATAGTATACAACATCTTCGCCAAAAAATCTATAGTTTACAGCACATTTTTCAAATTTATTTGGAATTAATGAGAGCATATGTGGAACGCACCACCATCAGTTCCTCGTTGGCGGGGATCACGTGGGCCTCGATGGCGGATTTCGGCGCGGAAATCAGCCGCTCGCCGGTGCCGTGCGCGTTGGCTTTATCGTCGATCACCATGCCCATGAAGCCCATGGCCTCGAGGACGGTGCGGCGCAGGGGCGCGTAGTTTTCGCCGATGCCGCCGGTGAAGGCGATGGCGTCCACGCCGCCCAGCTCCATGGCGTAGGCACCCACATAGCGAATGATGTGGGTGGCCAGTATGTCAAGGGCCAGCTTTGCACGCTCGCTGCCGGCCCTGATGGCGGCATCGATGTCCCGGATGTCGCCACTGGTGCCGGAGATGCCCTTCAAGCCGCCGTTTTTTCCAAACCCGTCATAGATTTCCTTAATCGTCAGCCCCTGCTCCATCAGGAAGGGCACCAGGTAGGCATCCACGTCGCCGGTGCGGCTGGCGTGGGGAATGCCCATCTGCAGCGAGAAGCCGAAGCTGTTGTCCACGCTCTTGCCATCCAGTATCGCGCATATCGACGCGCTGCCCCCCAGGTGGCAGGAGATCACCCGCCGCCGACCAGCCAGCTTTTGGGCGATGAAGCCGTGGCTCGCGCCGTGGTAGCCCATGCGCATCACGCCATATTTCTCGTACCATTCGTAGGGTACCGGGAAGACGCGCCGGGCCATGGGGATCGTGCGATGAAAGGCGGTCTCGAACACGCCAACCCTCGGGACATCTGGCAGCAGCTTCTCAAACACGGCGATGGCCTCCAGGTAGGGGCCGTTATGGGCAGGGGCCACGGTGAAATAAGCCCTCATACCCTCTTTGACTTCCTCTGTCAGCTCGTGCACGCCGTAGAAGCCCTTGGCCAACACCGTCTTGAAGCCCACGGCGTCGATTTCAGACAAAGACGCCACCGCGCCGCCCTCCGGGGCCGACAGCGCGTCCAGGAACATTCGTATGCCTGCGGTGTAATCGGGGATGGACAGGCTGGACTGCCTGATGGCAAACCCGCCGTTCAGGTAATGGAAGACCGCGTCCGTGGAACCCACGCGCTCCACCCTGCCTTCGGCCAGGATGTTGAGGGCCGGCATGTTCCACAGCTTGAATTTCAGCGAGGTGCTGCCGGCGTTGCATATCAGGATCTTCATATCGCTTCATCTCCTCCGATGCGGATTGCATTGATATGATTATACATGAAAACGTAACAATACGCAACTGCGCGGGGCGTATTTCCCGACGCATACCGCGCCCCGAAAGCTGCATAATAATGGCGAGGTGGTGTTTTGATATGAATATGAAGAAGAAGCTGTCGGTTGCGCTGGCGCTGGCGGTCATGATGCTGGCAATGACCGGCTGTATGCAGAACCGCGACCCGTCGGTGAACTGGCGGCTGAGCGATTCCAGGGCAAACCTGCCCAGGCTGCCGGAAAAGCTGTCCATCGGGAAAAACGGCGTGCCGGTGCTGACCGTCCACGATGTGTCTAAGGATAAAAATGAAGACATGGATATCGAGAACTATGTGATGGGGGTCGTGGCCGGGGAGATGAAAAACGACTGGCCCGTGGAGGCGCTGAAAGCCCAGGCCATACTCGCGCGGACCTTCGTGCTGAAATTCTGTGAAGACAAGACTTCGAAGTACCCCGGCGCGGACATCTCCACCGATGTGGCCGAGGCCCAGGCCTACGCGCCCCAGAGCATCAACGACCGGGTGCGCCAGGCCGTGGACGAGACACGGGGCATGGCGCTGTCCTGGCAGGGGGAATTTCCCAACGCATGGTTCCATGCCCACTCCGGCGGCATGACCGAACTGCCCTCCGTGGCGTTGGAATACAAGGGTGGGGACCCGGAATACCTGAAACCCACGGCCTCCGAGGAGTCGGAAAAGGCTCCTGCAAGCGCGAAAGCCTGGACGGCGACCTTTACCCTTGACCAGGTTGCGAAGGCCTGCGCCGATGCGGGGACCCGTGTGGAAGGGGTAAAGACTGTCGAATTGGGCGAGAAGGGGGAATCGGGCCGGGTGAAGGCGATACTGGTCAACGGTAAGGCCGTGTCCGCGCCGTCGTTCCGAATCCAGATCGGCGCGAATCGCCTGAAGAGCACGCTGATCGACAGCGTAAAGGTTGAGGGAAACCAGGTCACCTTCCAGGGTCGGGGCTTCGGCCATGGCGTGGGACTGTCCCAGTGGGGCGCGTATCAAATGGCTGAGGAGGGACGCACTGCCCCGCAGATATTGCAAAAGTACTTCCCCAGCGTGGGGATCGTGGAGTTGTGGTAAAAACGCAGGGGGCGGCAGGAATGCCGACCCCCGTTTTCATTGATAAATTCTGATTTATCGAGCTGTGCTCGATAAATCAGAATTGAGTGATTAGTGGTTAGTGGCTAGTGACTAGTGGTGGAGCAAATCCCTACGGGATTTG
>CADBVG010000049.1:0-25153 GCA_902798105.1 uncultured Eubacteriales bacterium | reverse complement strand
ATCAAAAGAAATCCGCAAGGATTTCCTCCTTCACTAGCCACTAATCACTGGCCACTAGCCACTCAAATTCTGATTTGTCGCCTCAGCGACAAATCAGAACATTCTCGCAATCAACCTCATCCCCGCACGATCCCCCGTATCGCCTCGTGGATTACCCCGTTCGTCGCCAGCGGATTGCCGCTGGCCAGGCCGTCCTCGCCGTCCTGCCAGCCGGTGAATGTACCGCCGGCCTCGGTGAGGATCACGTAGCCTGCGCCGTAATCGTATAGGTTGATGCCCAGCTCCAGGAAGGCTTCGGCCCGGCCTGAAGCCACGCAGCACAGGTCGTAGGCCGCGGAGCCAGTGCGCCGCACGTCGCTGACCGAGCGCAGCAATGCCGGGAACACGTCCAGTGTGCGCTCCCGGTTCACGGGATTGCGGACGCCGAAGCCCAAGTGGACGATGGCGTCGCAAAGGGGCGTATCAGACACGTGGATCGGCTTTCCGTTCAGCGTCGCCCCCTGGCCCCGCACCCCGAGAAACAGTTCATCGGTGCCGGGGCAGTAGACGCAGCCGATCTGAAGAACGCCATCGTGTTCGTAGGCGATAGAGATCGTATAGAGCCGCTGCCCGCGCATGAAGTTTGCCGTGCCGTCGATGGGGTCCACGATCCAGCGCCCCGGGGCAGAGGTCGGCCCGCCGCTCTCCTCGCCGAAGAACTGGTCCTCGGGGCAGGCGCTGAGCAGCATTTCCCGGATCAGGGCCTCGCTCCTGTAATCCATCTCGGTGACAAAGTCGTTGTCGCCCTTGCGCCGGACCTTGAAGGTACCGTGATGCTCCAGCATTTCGCCGGAAGCCCGGGCCGCCTTTTCCGCCAACGCTGCCTTTTCATTGAGTGTCATGAAAGTTCATCTCCAAATTAACAATTTTGAATAAAACAGGTTTGCAAAATGAAGAAAGTATGATATAATGAGTGTATTGGTGGGGGATTGGTGCTTCTCCGCCGGTATTATAGCACAAAGGCATTTGGGATGGTGTTATTTTCGTGAAAATGATTTCATGGAACGTCAACGGCCTCCGGGCGGTGCTGCAGAAGGGCTTCTATGAAAGCGTAGGCAGCCTGGACGCGGATGTGATCTGCCTTCAGGAGATCAAGATGCAAAAGGGCCAGTGCGACGTGGAGCTGCCCGGCTACGAGCAGGTCATGAACTGCGCGGACCGCAAGGGCTACTCCGGTACGGCGGTCTTTTCGCGGGTGCCCATGCTGTCGGTGAAGACCGGCATCGGCATTGACCTGCACGACCACGAGGGCCGGGTGATCACCTGCGAGTTCCAGGATTTCTACCTGGTCTGCTGCTACACCCCCAATAGCCAGAACGAGCTCAAGCGGCTGGAATACCGGATGCAGTGGGAGGACGATTTCCGGGCCTATCTGGTGGCGCTGGACGCGGTGAAACCCGTGATCCTCACCGGCGACCTGAACGTCGCCCACCAGGAGATCGACCTGAAGAACCCCAAGACCAACCACAAAAACGCCGGCTTTACCGATGAGGAGCGGGGCAAGATGACAGAACTGCTTGCCGCCGGTTTTATCGACAGCTTCCGTTATTTTTACCCGGAGGTCACCGGCGCCTACAGCTGGTGGAGCTACATCGGCGGGGCGCGATCCAGGAACGCGGGCTGGCGCATCGACTACTTCATCGTGTCGGAAAAGCTCAGGGATTGCATGATCGACGCGAAGATCCATTCGGACATCATGGGCAGCGACCACTGCCCGGTGGAGCTGGACATCCGCGCGGCGGAGACCGGGAATTGTTGAGTGTAAGATCCTTCGGCGTCGGCTTTGCGTCCGCTCAGAATGACAAGCGCTGCTGTTAGTTATCCTGAGCGCAGTTCAGTCGAAGAATCTTTCGGTAGAGAATAATGCTGCGGGCACAAGCCCGAACAGGAGGCGCTCTGAAATGAAAAAGGTACACATCAAATCGGCGATACCGATCTACATCGCGGCCGCGGTGTGGCTGGTGATGGGGCTGATTCTCCCCAAATTCCTGATGAAGCTGCCGGGTTTGCTGGTGACCGCCGCGCTGTCGGTGGGCGCCTACTTCGGCGGCTCGGTGCTGTTCCCCGGACGCGAGGTGGAGCAGAAGATCACCACGGGCGACGCCGCCGTGGACCAGGAGATCGAAGTGGCCCGTCAGCGGCTGGAAAACCTGCGCAAGGCCAACGAGGCCATCGCCGACCCGCAGATCACAAAGAATTTGGATCGCATGTACGCTGCCGGCCAGCAGATCTTCAAAGAGCTTGGCCGCGACCCGAAGAAGGTCGCGCTGGTGCGACGCTTCATGAGCTACTACCTGCCCACCTCTGAAAAGCTGATGGAGCAGTACCAGATGCTGATGAACGCCCCCAGCAAGGGCGAGAACATCACCTCCGCCATGAAGACCATCGAGTCCAGCCTGGGCCTGGCGGCCAACGCCTTTGAAAAGTGCGCCGACAACATGTACAAGGACGACGAGATGGACATCGACGCCGAGATCAAGGTGATGCAGACGATGCTCTCCGGCGACAACCTGATCAAGACCGACATGAATTCCATACGCGACGCCGTGCCCACACCCGCCAGGGCCGCCCAGGCCGCGCCTGTCACCCAGGCCGAAGCGGCGGAAGCCGCCGCCCCCGCGGAGGAGGAGAAGACCACGAAGGAGGGCATCAAGCTCACCCTTGGCGGCCACTGACCGTTGATACAGTTTTTAATACCGCACAACTACCATACATTATTTAGGAGGTTATCACCATGGCAGACGAGATCAAGCTGACCCTTGAACCCTTCGAGGACGAGAACAAGAAGGAGCTGGACAGCGCCGTACAGGCGGCGCAGCAGGCTACCGAGGCGCTGGAAAAGGCGGAGGTCGAGGCCAAGCAGGAGGTCCAGCAGGCCACGCTGGACATGCAGAGCTTTACCGAAGAGGAACAGCAAATGATCGATGACTTCTCCAAGAAGATCGACGTGCGCGACAGCAATCTGGTGTTCTCCTACGGCGCGGCTGCCCAGCAGAACATCTCCCAGTTCTCCGACGCGGCCCTGAAGAACGTGCAGACCAAGGACCTGGACGAGGTCGGCAACATGATTTCCAACCTGGTGATGGAGCTCAAGAGCTTCGATACCGACGACGCGGACAAGGGCGGCCTGTTCGGCCTGTTCAAGAAGCAGGTAAACAAGCTGGAGCTGCTGAAGACCAAGTACGATCACACAGAGGTCAACGTCAACAAGATCGTCGAGGGCCTGGAGCAGCACCAGATCCAGCTGCTCAAGGACATCGCCATGCTGGACAAGCTGTACGACCAGAACCTGGTGTACTTCAAGGAACTGTCCATGTACATTGTGGCGGGCAAGAAGCGCCTGGAATCCTTCCGCGCCAATGAGGTGGAGCAGGCCCGTCAGAAAGCCGCGGCTTCCGGCCTGCCCGAGGATGCCCAGTTCGCCAAGGACCTGGCAGACAAGGCCGACCGCTTTGAAAAGAAACTGTACGACCTGGAGCTGACCCGCAACATCTCCATCCAGATGGCGCCCCAGATTCGCCTGATCCAGTCCAGCAACCAGATCATGGCCGAGAAGATCCAGACCTCCCTGGTGAACACCATCCCGCTGTGGAAGAGCCAGATGGTGCTGGCCCTGGGCCTGGCCCACACTGAGAATGCCATGAAGGCCCAGCGTGCGGTGACCGACCTGACCAACGACCTGCTGACCAAGAACGCCGAGAAGCTGCACATGGCCACGGTGGAGACCGCCAAGGAAGCCGAGCGCGGCATGGTGGACATCGAGACCCTGAAGCACACCAACAAGCTGCTCATCGACACCATGGACGAGGTGCTGGAGATTCAGCAGCAGGGCAAGGAGAAGCGCCGTGCCGCCGAGCAGGAGCTGGCCACCATCGAGGGCGAGCTTCGCGCTAAGATCATGGAGATGCGGTAATACCTGTAGCGATATCCAAATTGGAATGGCGCGCGCCCATGCGCCATTCCAATAAAATAACGACCAGAGCGCGGCTTTGCCGCTTCGGAAGGAAGTGTTCGACATGCGGTTTTCAGAGAACAGAAAGGTTGCCTGTGTGGTGTTGGCCCTCAGTGTGCTGGTCAGCATATTCGGCCTGGGCGGCATGGGCCTTGCCCGTGAGCGGAGCAAGGTGATGGCGGTGTACGACCGCGGGACCGACGCGAACCAGACCACCCGCCACAGCGTGGATGCCTACCTGGATTCCGCTGCCGAGAACGCCGCGCTGATGGCATCGGAGGCGGGCCTGCACATGGAGGCCTCTCCGCTGATCGACAACGTGGCCCAGCTGGGCCAGAAGGTGGCGACCGAGGCGGATACCCATGCCCGGAACGAGGCGTTTACCGCGCTGAAGACCGCGGTGGACCAGCTCTATGACGCTATGTACAAGGCGGCCAAGGGCGACGACTTCAAAAACTTCAAGGTGGCCTACGACAACTTCTGGGAAAACGTCAATATGATCAAGTATGACGACTACGGCAAGCTGGCGGCCTCTTACAACGACCTGATCAGCGGCGTACCGGGCGGCCTGGTGGCAGGCATTACCGGCCAGGGCGCGCTGAATACCTTCGGAGGTTGACCATGAGCAAGAAAATTATCCGGATGTGCGCCCTGACGCTGGTTCTGTTGGCGCTGCTGTGCGCGCCGGCGCTGGCGAAGGTCGTGTCGCCTGGGCCAGATTTCTACTATCTGGACAACGCGAATGTGCTGTCGGAAGACCTGAAGGGCGAGATATTCTTCGCCAACAAGCTGCTCTACGATGCCTGCGGCGCGCAGATCGTTGTGGTCACGGTGGACAGCACCGGCCGGGACGCCATCGACGACTATGCCTACGAGCTTTTTAACAGCTGGGGCATCGGCGACGCGGCCAAGAACAACGGCTTCTTGCTGCTGCTGGCCATCAACGATGACGATTACTACGCCCGCACAGGCTCCGGCCTGGACAGGCGCTTTTCTGCTTCCACGATAAAGGAATATTACGATAACTACCTCGAGCGGGACTTTGCCGCCAAGCGCTATGAGGCCGGTGTGCGGAAGTTCTTTGAGGCGGTGTTCGCCCGCATCGCCACCACCTATAGTGCCGAAGTGACCACCGCTGACGGCATCGCGGCCTACAATCAATACATGGCGCAGAACGCAGTGGGCGATGGCTTCGGCGGCTACACCGGAACGCGGCGCAGCAGCGCGGTCAACGAGGATTACCGCGGTTATCAGGAGGACGACGATTCGGGCATTGGCTTTGCCTTGGTTATTGCGGTGATACTGATGATCATATTGGTCGTGCTGGTGAGCAAGGGCCGTCGCGCCCGCCGCCGCGTGGGCATCATGCCGCCTCCGCCTCCGCCGCCCATGGGGATGGGCATTGGTTATCGCCCGACCCGCACCGTCTGGCGCACGGGGCCTGGCTTTGGAAGCGCGCCCCCGCGCTCCCGACCCAGCTCCGGCGGCGGCTTCTTTGGCGGCGGCTTCGGTGGCGGCGGGTCATCGGGCGGCGGTTTCCGGTCTTCGTCCAGCCGATCCTCCGGCTTCGGCGGCGGCTTTGGCGGCGGCGGTCACAGCAGTGGCGGCGGCGCCGGACGCGGGCGGCACTGATGAGTAAAAAAGGTGCACATAAGACCCTATAAACACGGAAAAATCAAGGAGGAAAAAGCATGTTGAACAAAGCGGTGCGTTTGCACGGGCAGAACGATCTGCGGCTGGATACCTTTGAACTGCCGGAGATCAAAGACGACGAGATTTTGGTAAAGGTGATATCCGATTCGATCTGCATGTCCAGCTACAAGGCGGCGATACAGGGCTCCAACCACAAGCGTGTGCCCGAAGATATTGCCGAGCATCCCGCCATCGTGGGCCACGAATTCTGCGGCATTATCGAAAAGGTTGGCGCGAAGTGGCAGGGCAAGTATGCGGAGGGGGACAAGTTTACCATCCAGCCCGCCATATCCTACAAGGGGACGATGCAGACCCCCGGCTACGCCTTCGAGTACTGCGGCGGCGACAGCCAGCGCGCCGTACTGCTTCCCGAGGTCATGGAGCAGGATTGCCTGCTGAAATACCGGGCGAACGAGTTCTTTTACGGATCCTTGTCCGAGCCCCTGAGCTGTATCATTGGCACCTTCCACGCCCAGTACCACACCAGGCAGGGCGTCTACACCCATGAAATGGGCATCAGGGAGGGCGGCAACCTGGCCATACTAGCCGGCGCGGGCCCGATGGGCCTGGGCGCGATCGACTACGCCATCCACTGCGACCGCAAGCCCGGCCTGCTGGTGGTCACCGACATCGACCAGGCGCGCCTGGATCGCGCTGCCTCCATCTATACCGTTGAAGACGCCGCGAAGCACGGCGTGAAGCTGGTCTACGCCAACACCCGCGAAAACGCCGTGGAGACGCTGATGGAGATCTCCGGTGGCAAGGGTTATGACGACGTGATGGTGTTTGCGCCGGTGCCCGCCGTCATCGAGCAGGGCGACGCCATACTGGCCTACGACGGCTGCCTGAATTTCTTTGCAGGCCCTACCAATCCCGCACTCAGCGCGAACTTCAACTTCTACAACGTACACTATGCTGCCCATCACCTGGTGGGTACTTCCGGCGGCAACACCGAGGACATGAAGGAAGCCCTGGAGATGATCGCGGAGGGCAGGATGAACCCCAGCGGCATGATTACACATGTTGGCGGCCTGAACGCCGTGGCCGAGACCACGCTGAACCTGCCGAAGATCCCCGGCGGCAAGAAGCTGATCTACACCAACATCAACCTGCCCCTGACCGCCATCGACGACTTCGCCAAGGCGGGGGAGACGAATCCCTTGTTCGCGAAGCTGGCCGAGATCTGCGGCAGGAACAACAATCTGTGGTGCGGTGAGGCTGAGGAATACCTGCTGGCCCATGCTGATGTGATCTGATGATAAAATGCAGAAGCACCCCATGCCGACATGGGGTGCTTCTGTTTATAAATCAAACCCCGCCGTTTGGCGGGGTTTGGATTTGTCATGCCATCAGCCGTTGATCTCGACGCTCTTTTCGGTCTTGAGCAGCTGGATGAAGGTGACGCCGGGGTTGAGCAGTACTTCGTTGCCGTTGTCATCGTAGTACCGGGTATTTTCGCTGATGCTGTCACGCACCCAGTAGCCGGTGAAATGCTTGCTGCCGATGAAGTAGTGGCACTTGTTGGTGCCGACGGTGGTCACCTTCGGGCGATCGGATTCGCCATTGTACCAAGCGTATTCCATGCTCTGCACGATGACGTTGTCGCAGGTTACCTGCTCGTTGGTGGCGCCGTCCACGTAGGGCTTGCCGTTGTAGAAGCGGCGATACTTCGCGATGGAGGGATCCCATTCATAGGAGGGGGTGTAGCCATTGCGATAGGGGATGCTGAAGCTGGTCACCTGCTCGCCGGCGGCGGGGATGACGGCCTGGGCGCTGAACTTCAGGGGAGATTTGCAGGTGATACCGGACCAGTCGGTCTTCTCAAAAAGATTGTGCAGACGGCAGATCACGTTGTTGGGAGCGCGGCGGCTGCGGTCGCGATAGAAATCGCTCTTCTGGCTGCCGTTGTCATAGCCGATGCCGTCCCAGCGCTTGCCGACGTTGATGGTGCTGAAATAATCATAAACGCTGCTGCCCTCATACTTCTGGCCACCAAAGTGGATGAAAGCGCCGTTATAATCGCTGTAGATGTCAGCGTGCACGATACGGGCGGAGCGAATGGCCTCGATCTGATCGGGGATGGTGTCGTTGAACACCGCAGTATAGCGGGTGTAGCCGCCGTTATAGGTTTCGGTCTCGTACACGATGTCCGCGGAGCCGACGCCAACCTGCGGGCGGGCCGGAGGCTCGTTGTCCATCTGGCAGACCATCGTGTGGGCGGGCTCGCTGGTGGGCCTGCCGGTGGTAATAGAAGTGCCCTCGGCCATGGCCGTGCATGCCATAAGCAGCGCCAGAGCCAGGACAATACATACGATTCTCTTCATGGAAAGTGTTTCTCCTTTCAAATTGTTGGGCATAATCATACCCCATCGCACTATATTGTATCAAATGAATACACTTCTGTCTACAATAAATTTATTAATTCTAAATTTTGCCTGAAAATATACGCATTCACAATCGTTTTCAACAATTTACTCTTGCGCCCGTTAATGGTGCGGTTTTTATAACAGTATACATCTTGAAGTGTTTATGACAAAGCGGTATGATAAATTTGACATTGATTATTTATCAGAGGTTGTACTGCATGAGAAATACGATGAAAAAGATGGCGATGCTCGCGGTACTGGGCATGGCGATTGCGGGCGCCGGCAGTATGGCGGAAACGGATGTGCCGCAGGTGACGGAAGCGCACGTGGCGGAGCAATCCACCGGGGCGGCGCAGGTCGCAGAAACCGCTGTAGAAGGCGAAACGGACCAGAGCGGCGAAGAAGCCGTGCTGGCGAAGCAGCAGTTGGTGGAGGCCCAGCAGATGCTGATCGAACTGGGTTACCTTTACGGTGCTGCGGATGGACTGTACGGTCCGATGACCGCATCGGCGTTGATCCGCTTTCAGGCGGCGAACGGCCTTGAGCAGACCGGGGCGTTGAACGATGCCACGATGCAGGCCCTTACCCGGGTTGTCGAAAGCGTCGGCGACGCGAAGGCGCTTCAACAGCGGCTGATCGACTTGGGCTACCTCCGGGGTGGCGCCGACGGCGCCTTTGGGGAGAAATCCCAGGCTGCGCTGAGGCAGTTCCAGGCCATTCATGGGCTGGAGGCCACCGGTATGCCCGACGACGCGACCCGGGAAGTATTGTTTTCCGAACGTGCCAAGACCCTGCCGAAGCGCCTGAGCGGCGGCTCGAAGGGGGACGAGGTCGTTGCCCTCCAGGAGAAGCTGATCCAGTACGGCTTCCTTTCCGGCGAGGCCGACGGAGCCTATGGCATGGGTACGATGGCGGCGGTCAAGCGCTTCCAAAAGCACCTCCAGGATCAGGGAAAGGCCGGCGATCTGGGCATCGAACCCACGGGAGAGGCCACGCCCGTGACGCTGCTGATGCTGTATGACCCCGATTATTCCACCTATGTTGCGGATATCAGCGCGGGGGAGACCGGCGACGAGGTTGCCCGGGTGGAACGCCGCCTGTCAGCCCTGGGTTATATGGACGCCGTGCCCGACGACACATTTGACGACTACGCTGTCGCTGCCGCGGAGGCGTTTCGCGCAGACGCGGGCATCGGGGGGAGCGCCTATGACCGGGCCTTTGTCGACGCCCTCTTCAATACCAACGCGCCCATTGCTACGCATTTTGTCCTCCATACCATCGCCACCGGCGACCAGGGCGTCGCGGTGCGGGAGGCACAGGAGGCGCTGGTGCGCGTCGGCATGACCGTCAGCATGCCGGACGGCGTCTACGGACCCGCCATGGCCAAGGGCATCGAGCAGCTTCGCGATTACCTGCTGTCCATCGGCAGCACCCGTGTGTTCCTGTTCGAGGACCCCGACACCCTGACCGTTGAGGCACAGCAGCTGCTATGCGGCGGCCTGCTCAGCGATTTTACGGGCATATTCAATGCCTCGGATACCTTCATGGTTACCCGTGTGCAGCGGCGGCTGCACACGCTGTACTTCCTTTCCAGGACCGGCGTCGATGGCGATTTTGGTGAGAGGACTCGCGTCGCCCTGCGGGATTTCCAGGCGGCGAACGGCCTGCCAGATACAGGCCTTGCCGACACGGCGACGCTGAACCGGCTCTTCTCGACGGACGCAGCCTGCAAGAAGTTACCCTACCGGGTGGAGGTGAGCATCGACCGGCAGCGGGTCTACGTGTACGAGCTACAGGATTCGGGAGAATACGAGTTGGTCCAGACCTTCATCTGCTCCACGGGCATGGGCAATTCCACGCCCCGAGGCATCTTCCTGGACGGCGGTCCCGCGAATGTGTGGCATCACTTCTCCAAGTTTGACGTGTGGGCCCGGTATTCCTTTGAGATCGAAGGGGACATCATGTTCCATTCGGTGCTGTACAGCGAAAAGAATACCGATTCCCTTCGGGAAGGCTCGTTGTACGCCCTGGGACAGAAGGCGTCCCACGGCTGCGTCCGGCTGGCGGTGAAGAGCGCCAAGTGGTTGTTCGAGCATTGCAGAAAAGGCAGTTTGGTGATCATCATCTATTGACGCCTGAAAAAACAGGACTGCTTTGAAATGAGGTAACTGTTCAGTCGCTAGTTATTAGTCGCTCAAATTCTGATTTGTCGCGTAGCGACAAATCAGAATTTCCCCAACTGAACCGATACGAAATGAGAATAGATTAAGGAAATACCGCACAATATTCTCGATTTACCGCCAGTAAACCTTCGAAATCTGCAATTGCATCTGTCGAAAAACTCACTCGCCAGCTGACCACCTTAATTGCGCGGTATTTCCTTAACTGTAGCGGCGGCCTCCGGGCCGCCATTGGTTTCCGTGGAATACACATGGCGGCGGGCGCCGTCGGTACACGAATGAAATGGCGGTAGGATGCCGCTGTTGATATTACAGGCTCGCGCGGTAGATGGCCAGCATGTCCGCCTCATGCAGCAGCCTGGCGGAGCCCTTCGCGCCGCCCACGCCCATGGCGCACTTGCGGGCCATGTCGGCAAGCTCCGCCTCCGTGGGGTTCACGCCCAGCTCACGTAGGTTTGTGGGCATGTGGATGCGGCGGAAGAAGGTCTCCGTGGCCTCGATGCCCTTCAGCGCGATGGCCTCGTCCGTGCCGGTGGGTTCGACGTTCATCACGTTCACGGCAAATTTTCGGAACCGGGGCAGGCAGTCCCGGTAGACGTAACGCGCCCAGCTGCCCCAGATGGCGGTGAGGCCCGCGCCATGGGCCACGTCGTACAGGCCGCCCAGCTCATGCTCCAGCTTATGGGTCATCCAGTCGCCGCCGTCGCTGCCGCAGCCGGTTAGGCCGTTGTGGGACAGGCTGCCCGCCCACATTACCTCGGCCCGGGCGTCGTAGTTATTCGGGTCCCTTAGCAGGATTTCGGCGTTTTCCATGACCGTGCGCAGCAGGCCCTCGGCGATGGCGTCGGTCAGCTGCATGGTGCCGCTACCCGAGAAGTAGCGCTCCATGGTGTGCATCATGATGTCGGCGCAGCCGCAGGCGGTCTGGTAGTCGGGCAGGGTCATGGTCAACTCCGGGTTCATGATGGCGAACTTCGCCCGGCCATAGTCGCTGCTGTAGCCGCGCTTGATGAGTCCCTCCTCCTTCGTAATGACCGAGGAATCGCTCATCTCGCTGCCGGTGGCGGACAGGGTCAGTATCACGCCCAGGGGCAGGCACCCCGCGGCTACGCGCTTGCGGTCGTAAAAGTCCCACACGTCGCCGCCGTTGTACACGCCGTAGCCGATGGCCTTGGCACTGTCGATGGCGCTGCCGCCGCCCACGGCCAGCAGGAAGTCAACGCCCTCGGCCTTGCACAGCTCAATCCCCTTGTAGACCAGGCTCAGGCGGGGGTTGGGCACCGCGCCGCCCAGCATCACGTAGTCGATGCCGGCGGCCTCCAGGGTGTCCGTAACCCGCTGCATCAGCCCGGAGCGGAGCACGCTGCCCCTACCGTAGTGGATCAGTACCTTTTTACCCCCGAACAGCTGAATCATTTCAGCGACCCTCAGCTCGGTGTCCCTGCCGAAGAGTACCCTTGTGGGGGCATAGTATTTGAATGGAAACATGGCGACGACCTCCTTGTTGATATGATTGCCCTTTATTGACAACCGGTTATATTTAGTATATACTATTTATATACCCTGAAGCTTGATTCAAGTCAATAGTTTTCCGCAAAAAAGACCGACTAATGGCGTGGAGGAGGAGAGATATATGAGGAAGCTGACCGCGTGGTTGATTGTCGCTGCGCTGGCTGTGACGATGCTGCTTGCGATGCCGGCAATCGCCGACGAGTATTCGAAGTTCGTCAACAAGGACAAGCTGAATGCCTATGAGGAGCCGGACCCGGATTCCAGGGTCGTCAAGCGCCTCAAGGGCGGCACACAGGTGCTGCTCAGCGGGAATATACTGCTCGGCAGCAAGTACACATCCATACTGCTGGAGAACACCAAACACGGCGGGCAGATGGAGGCTTGGGTACTGACGAAGTACCTGGTGGACGACATGCCTCCGGCGTACTGCAAGCACCAGTGGGGGAAGTGGGTCATCATCGATGAGCCCACCTGCACCCATTCCGGCGAGCGGGAGCGCACCTGTAAAATCTGCGGCACCACCAAGACCGAGAAGCTCAGCCGGCTGGAGCACGAGTTCGGCAAGTGGAAGATCATTAAGGAGGCCACCTGCGTCAAGGAGGGCGAGCGGGTGCGCACCTGCAAGCTCTGCGGCTACCGGCAGGAGGAGGATTACCTGGCGGACCACACCTTCGGCAAGTGGAAGGTGACCCTCGAACCCACCTGCACCGAGGAGGGCGAGCGGGAGCGCAAATGCAAGGTCTGCGGCTATAAAGAGGTCGAGACGCTGGACAAGCTGCCTCATGAGTATGAGTGGAAGGTGATCGAGGAGCCCACAGACCACTCCACCGGCATTCGGGCGAAGATATGCAAGGTCTGCGGCCACAATGGCGGCGAGGAGGTATTTGACCCCGACGGCACGTTGCGGCGCAACGACCGGGGCGACGACGTGCGGACGCTGCAACAGCTGCTGGTGGACCAGGGCTACCTGAACGCCGGCGGCGCGGACGGCATCTACGGCGGCGGTACCGAGAAGGCGGTCACCCGATTCCAGGAGGACCAGGGCCTTGAGCCCGACGGTGTCGCCTGGCCCCAGACCCTCAAGCGCCTGCGGCACGACTTCGGCCCATGGCAGACGGTGAAGGAGATGACCCGCACCGAGGCCGGCGAGCGCGTGCGCACCTGCAAGGACTGCGGCTACGAGCAGCGAGAGACCATCGAGCCCCAGCCCCGGTTTGAGCGGGGCCGACGCGGCGAGGACATTCGTGCCATGCAACAGATCATGAAACAGCTGGGCTACGACGCTGGCGGCTTTGACGGCATCTACGGCCGGAAGCTGGATGCGGCCTACGCCGCCTTCGCGGAGGACCGCAGCCTGGTGGCCGAGGAGGGTGTCATCCGCCCCGCCGATGTGGACGCGGCGGTGAACGCGTGGCTGGATGCCCTGCCCGACGATGAATGGAAGGGCGAGAGCAAGGGCGGCGCCGTGGACCTGGCGCTGACCGTTACGCCCGTCGAAAAGGCCGACGACAGCGGCATGGTGACCTACAACTGGTCGCTGACCAACCTGGGCACCGGGCACTGCACCTTTACGGCGCTGCTGCTGACCTTCGGCGAAAAGCCAGACTTCCGGTCGGAGGACCTGGTCATGGCGCTGGACGGCGTCGAGCTGAAGGTGGAAGCCGGGAACAGCGCCTCCGGCACCTTTACCGCCGACATGGACTGGGGCGAGGGCAATCTGAACTTCGCGGCTCTGGCCATTCGCGACAGGACCGGCGGCAAGTGGCTGAGCAACGTGGTCACCTATGAAAACGAGGCTGAGGTGACCACCAGGACCGTGGCGCCTGTGGCCGTGGACATCGACGTGAACCGCCTGCCGGATGGCACCTGGCCGGTGGCCTTCAATCCGGGCGACATTCTCAGCGGCGCTTCCGGCATATACATGAACGGCGTGCACATCTTCACCGAGGACCACTATACCCTGGAGGACGTGGACGCGCTGGCGGAGGGCGACACCATCATGGTGGAGGGCGAACCCATCGTCGTAAAGACCATCGCCCGGGACGGCGGCGTGGCCATCAACGGCGGCCTGGAGGGCGACGGCGGCGTGGAACTGTGGCTTGACGAGGAGACCGGGGATTATCGCGTCTCAGGCTATGACGACATGGCGACCTACACCGACCATGGCGTGACCACGCTGATGATCGACGAGGGCGCCGCCTACACCGATTCCTCCAACCCTCAGCAGACCCCCACCATGGCCCGGGGTGCGGAGATCGTGAACGCCATCGTGAACGCCGAGGAGGGCGCGTCCTTCAATGCCTATAACACCCGCGTGACCATCGAGGGCGGCAGGGTGGTTGCCATCAACCATATCTATACCCCGTAAGATTCAGTATAATGGAGGTAATCGGCATGGGTGTTTTTTCCAAGTTCCATCGCTTCCATGAGGCCGGGGAGGCTGCAAACGTCAATAATGTGGAACGCTTCGGCGAGCCGGACCACTCCCTGTTTACCTCGTCCAAGGTGTTCTCGCTGCACCACCACATCGACATCACCGACGACCAGGAGCGGGTGATGTACGAGGCGAACAGCAAGGTCCTGTCCATCAGGGACAAGACCGACATCGTGGATGCCCACGGCAGCCCGGTCGCCCACATCGAGAGCAAGGTCTTTTCGCTGCACGAGCGACACTTTATCACCATGGCCAACGGCGAGAAATTCGAAATGTCCAACGAACTGATGCACCTGATCAAGGACATTACCAACATTGAGGGCCTGGGCTGGCAGCTTCGGGGCAACATCGCGGGGCTCAACTTCGAGCTGTACGACCGGGATGGGAGCATCATCGCCGTGATCGGGCAGAAGGCAATCTCGCTGCACGACAAGTTCTGCATCGACATCTATCGCCCGGAGTGCGAGCAGACTGTGGTGGCGATACTGGTCACGTTGATCCACATGATGAAGGACCGGGAGAACTCGGTGTCGTTTTCCTCCTCTT
The DNA here is from genome assembly GCA_902798105.1 of uncultured Eubacteriales bacterium. Taxonomy (GTDB): domain Bacteria; phylum Bacillota; class Clostridia; order Christensenellales; family Aristaeellaceae; genus UBA2862. The sequence continues at coordinate 10,432 of CADBVG010000049.1, read as the reverse complement.
CCGGTTCGTCCAGCAACGGATGATCGAAAGCGAAGTGAAGAAGACCGATGAACTGCTTTGAAGCCATCGAGACCTTTCCCGGCGACGTAGGCCTCTACTATCGCGTGCTGGGGGAGAAAGGGGTCGTTACCCACAACCCGGACCTTCCCCTCATCGCCGCAAGCGTCATCAAGATTCCAATCATGGTGACGGCGTACCGGGACATCGCCGAGGGCCAGCTTGACCCTGGTGAAGTCATCTCCATCAAACCGGCGGACAAGATGCCCTCCTGCGGCGCGCTGACCTACATGCACGACGGGCTCGAAGTGACGCTGATGGACCTGATTACGCTGATGATCATACTCAGCGACAACACGGCCACCAATATACTCATCGACAGGCTGACCCCGGACCACGTCAACCGGACGATGGCGGACCTGGATATCCCGGGCATCACCCTGCGGCGCAGGCTGTTCGAGCCGGAGCTGTCCCGAAGGGGAATCCAGAACACCGTTACCGCCCGGGGCGTGGGCACGCTGCTGGAGCGCATGGCCGAGGGCAGGCTGCTGGGCAAGGATGCGGATGAACAGATGGTCGGCATACTGCTGAACCAGCGCCTCAACGGCAAGCTGCCGTTCTATTTGCACAGCGAGGGCATTCGCTGCGCCCACAAGACCGGCGAGGACGACGGCATCACCCACGACGCGGGCATTATCTATGCTGATAAGCCCTTCGTGCTGTGCATGCTGTCCAACAACGTGGATGTACCCGCCTTCGAGCGGCTGATGCAGGAAACCGCCGAGGCCCTTGCCCTCGGGGAGGGAGAGCTGTGAACGCCGAGCTGGCCATGGCCCGCTGCTGGGTGGAAATCGACCTGGACACGGTGGCATGGAACTATCGCTCCGCGAGGGCTATTTGCGGCGATCGGGTGCAGATCATCCCCGTGCTGAAGGCGAATGCCTACGGCCTCGGCGCGGCGGCACTGTCCAGGGCGCTGTACGACCTCGGCGCGCGGCTGTTCGCCGTGGCGGAGCTGAACGAGGCGCTGGAGGTCAAACGGGCCTGCGGCGGCGACGCGCTTGTGCTGGGCATGATCCCGCCGGTGGAGATGGAGGCGGCCGTCCGGGAGGGCGTCATCGCCACCGTTTTCGACCTGACGCAGGCGCGGCAGCTGAACGCGGCGGCGAAGCGCATGGGCAGGGAGGCCCGGGTCCACGTCAAGCTGGACACCGGCCTGCACCGGCTGGGATTCGACCCGGCGCGCGTGGATGAGATCGAAGCAGTATACGACCTGCCCAATATCCGGGTTGAGGGCATGTTTACCCACCTGGCCCTGCGGGAGGACAGCGCGGACGCCGCGCAGATCGAACGATATACGCAAGTGGCGGACGCATTGAAGCGCAATGGCCGGGATTGCGGCCTGCTGCACGCCTGCGACAGCATCGGCATGGTGCGCCATCCCCGCTGGCGCTTTGACGCGGTGCGCATTGGCGCGTGGCTGTACGGCGTGGTGCCCAGCCGATATCCCAACGTTGACGGGGCGTGCCGCCTGCCCGTGCGTTTCATGACCCGTGTGGCGCAGGTGCGGACAGTGGCAAAGGGGGAGTATCTGGGCTACGACGAGGCGCATCCCCTCGAATGCGACCGGCTGATCGCCACCTTGTCCGTGGGCTACGCCGATGGCTATCCCCGGGTGAATAATGTGGGCGAGGTTGTCATTCTCGGCAGGCGCGCGCACATCAAGGGCCTGCTGTGCATGGACCAGATGATGGTGGATGTGACCGACATCCCGGATGTACGCCCCGGCGACGCGGTGACGCTGCTGGGAGACGGCATTTCGCTGGAGCAGTATTCCGCCTGGACCGGCGCCCACCGCAATGAAGCGCTGACCCGCATCGGTCGACGGGTGCCCAGGGTGTATACCCGGGGCGGCGAGCCGGTGGCAGTTGGGATGTGAATGGCGATTGAGGATGGAAAAACCGTGACCTTGGAGCCAAATATGATGCAGCGGAGGCGCCAGTGCCCCCGCTGCATGATTGCTCAGAATTCATCAACGAAACACATAAATGAAAGAAGAAACCGACATGAACATGCTTAAACCCAAGCCGCTTCGGCGTGGGGATACAATCGGGCTGGTCGGCATATCCGGCGCGATGCACGATCCGGAGACCCGCTTTGAAAAGATGCTGGAGACCATCGATGCCCTGGGCTACAGGGTCATTGTCGCGGACAGCTGCCGGGAGGAATACGGCTACCTGTCCGGCACCGACGCCTCCCGGGCGAAGGGCCTGAACCAGATGTTCAGGGACGACCGGGTGGACGCTGTGGTCTGTATGCGCGGGGGGTACGGCGTAGCCCGGATGCTGGACCGGGTGGATTTCGACGTGATTCGCGCCAACCCGAAGATCCTGCTGGGCTATTCGGATATCACCGCGCTGCATACCGCCATTCACGAGAAGGCGGGACTGGTGACCATTCACGGCCCGATGCCCGACCGGGCCTGGATGGAGTTTGACGACTTCACCCGGGAGAGTATGCTGCGGGCGCTGACCAGCACCGAGCCGCTGGGGGTGCTTCAAAACCCCGAAGGCATGGAGCCCCAATGCATCGTTCCCGGCCGCTGCGAGGGCTTGCTGGTGGGCGGCAACCTTTCGCTGATCGCCTCCGCCTGTGGCACTCCCTACGCGCTTGACCCCACGGACAAGGTATTGCTGCTGGAGGATGTGGGCGAATACATCTACCGGCTGGATGCCATGCTGACCCAGCTGCGCTATGCGGGCATGTTTGAAAAGTGTGCCGGTGTGGTGCTGGGGGGCTTCACTGACTGCACCGAGGAGTACGAACGCTACGCCCTGCACCTGGAGGACATCATACGGGATATCATCGTGCCCGCCGGGAAGCCGGTGCTGGGAAACATGTCCATCGGCCACACTCCAACCAAGATCACCGTGCCCCTGGGCGTGCGCTGCGCTGTGGACGCCGGAGCTGGAACGCTTACAATGCTTGAGACGGCGCTGGAGGAATAGACAAAATTCAACAATCACGGCGCATCAAAAGGCATACAATCGTGTAGGGGCGCTGCATCGGCGCCCCTACAGCCATGAAAAGACCTATCGTCAGTCCAGCATTTCCATCCGGTCCAGCACCAGCGCCGACTGGATCGCCGCGCCGATGGGCAGGCAGCGCTCGTCGGGGGCGAAATCCCGGCTGTGCAGCGGTGCAGCGGGCTGGGACGGGGCGCAGCCCAGGTGCCAGAACGCGCCGGGGGCCTGTTCCAGGAAGTAGGAGAAGTCCTCGCCGCCCATGCTCGGGGCTTCCCGGTAGGCGGCGTTTCCATCGCCCAGCAGCGACCGGGCGACGCGAATGACGCGCTCCGCCTCGGCAGGGGTGTTTATCAGGGCGGCGTAGCCGGTGACGATCTCCAGCTCGATGGTCGCCCCACAGGCCGCAGCGAGCCCGTCGCATATGGCGCGGATGCGCGTCTTCAGGTGGGCGCGAAGCTCCGGGTCTGCGGCGCGCAGGGTGCCGTGGATCTCCACCCGGTCGCAGATGACGTTCGGAGCCTCCCCGCCGCGGATGGTTCCCAGGGAGAGCACCGCCGGCAGCAGCGGCGAGGCGCTCCGGGAGACCACGGTTTGCAGCATTGTGATCAGCTGGGCGGCGCAGACGATGGCGTCCACGCCCAGATGGGGCCGCGCCGCGTGACCGGACACGCCCTTCACCACGATGTGTACCTCGTCGGTGGAGCCGTTCAGGCAGCCGGGACGGGTGTCGGCCTGGCCCACGTTCATGTAGGGCTGCACGTGCAGGCCGTACACGGCGTCCACGCCCTCCATGACCCCGGCGGCCACCATCGGCGCCGCGCCGCCCACCGTCTCCTCAGCGGGCTGAAACAGCAGCCGCACATTGCCCCGCAGAGCGTCTTTTTTTGCGCACAGCAGCCGCGCCGCCGCCAGCTGGATGGCCATGTGAAAATCGTGGCCGCAGGCGTGCATCCAGCCCTCGTGCCCGGAGCGGAAGGGGCAATCCGACGGCTCGGTGATATGCAGGGCGTCCATATCCGCCCGCAGCGCTACCGTCGGCCCAGGGTGGCCGCCCTTAATCTCAGCTACGATCCAGGTACGTTGGGTGGTGTAGGGGATGGCCAGCGCGTCAAGCTGTTTGGCCAGATAGGCCTGGGTCTTGTATTCCTGGAAGCCGGTCTCGGGGATGCGGTGCAGCGCCCGGCGGGTCTCCGACATCCAGGGGGTGATGGCTTGGGCTTGGCCATACAGGTTATTTATGTTCATAAAGCATTCCTCACAGGAAATGTTTGTACAGTACCTTCATCGTCATTCCATCACAGATGGCACGCTACGAAGTGTTCCTTTCCGATCTGCCGCAATTCGGGCTTGACTTCCCGGCACACAGGCTTGCAATAGCGGCAGCGGGAGGCGAAGGGACAGCCCGGGGGCGGGTCGATGGGCTGGGGCACGTCGCCCTGGAGCACGATGCGCTTCGTCTGGGCGGCGAGGTCGGGGTCGGCAATGGGTACTGCGGACATCAGCGCCTGGGTGTAGGGATGCTGCATGTTGGAGTACAGCTCCTCCACCTCGGCCAGCTCCACCATGTTCCCCAGGTACATCACGCCCACCCGATGGGAGATGTGCCGCACCATGGACAGGTCGTGGCTGATGAACAGGTAGGTCATGCCCATCTGCTGCTGTAGCTCCTCCAGCATGTTGATCACCTGGGCCTGTATGGACACGTCCAGCGCGGAGATCGGCTCGTCGCAGACCACGAATTCCGGTTGCATGGCCAGGGCGCGGGCGATGCCGATGCGCTGGCGCTGGCCGCCGGAGAACTCATGGGGATAGCGGTTCATGTGGTCCTTCTTCAGGCCTACCTGCCCGATCAGCTCCGCCACCCGGGCGTCGATTTCAGCCTGGGGGACCTGTTGCAGCTTCATCGGCTCGGCGATGATGCTGGAAACGGTCATGCGGGGGTTCAGCGAGGCGTAGGGGTCCTGGAAGATCATCTGCATTTTTTGCCGGTAGGGCTGTACGGCTTTCTCGTCCAGGGGCGCGATGTCTGTGCCCCGGTAGATGATCTGCCCCTCGGTGGGCTTGTACAGCCGCACGATGGCCCGCCCAATGGTGGTCTTGCCGCAGCCGGATTCACCTACCAGGCCGAAGGTTTCACCGGGATACAGGTCGAAGCTCACGCCGTCCACGGCCTTCAGCTGCTTGCGCCGTCCGAAGAGGTTGTTGCCCACGGGAAAGTACATCTTCAGGGATTTGACTTCGATCAGGGGCTGGGACATGGTCAATCCTCCCTTCCGATCCTGGGCGCGTTCGGGTGCATCAGGTGGCAGGCTACGCGGTGGGTCCCGCTCAGCTGCGTCACCGGGGGCATATAGGTCCGGCAGACGGGCATGCAGTAGCGACAGCGGGGCGAGAACGGGCACCCGGCAGGGGGTTGGAGCATGTCCGGAGGCGTGCCCATGATGGGCGCCAGCTTCTCACCCCGCGCCTGGTGTACCTTGGGGATGGAGTTCAGCAGGCCCCAGGTGTAGGGGTGCTTTGCGCCGTAGAAGATCTCGCGCACGTCGCCCTGTTCGCAGATGGTGCCGCCGTACATGACCAGTATGCGGGTGCACATGCTGGCGATCACGCCCATGTCGTGGGTGATCATGATGATGGAGGCGTTGCTGTCCCGCTTCAGGGATTGCAGCAGCTCCAGGATCTGGGCCTGTATGGTCACGTCCAGGGCGGTGGTGGGCTCGTCGGCGATGATCATCTTGGGCGCGCAGGCGATGGCCATGGCGATCATCACCCGCTGGCGCAGGCCGCCGGAAAGCTCGTGGGGGTATTGCTTCAGCCGGGCTTCGGGGTTTGGTATTTCCACCAGCTTCAGCAGCTCCAGCGCCCTGGCCCGGGCGCTCTTCTTGTCCATGCCCCGGTGGATTTTCAGGGGCTCCGTCAGCTGGTTTTCCACGGTGAACAACGGGTTCAGGCTGGTCATCGGGTCCTGGAAGATCATGCCGATCTCGCTGCCGTGGAAGGCGCGCAGCTGCTTTCTGTTCAGCCTTGTGATATCCCTGCCGTCGAAGGTGATGGCATCGGCCCGGACCTCGGCGTAGTCCGGCAGCAGCCCCGTCACCGACAGCATGGTCACGCTCTTGCCCGAGCCGGATTCGCCCACGATGCCAACGGATTCCCCCTGTTCGACATGAAAGGATATGCCCCGCACAGCCTGGACGGTGCCCACGCCGATGTGAAAGGACGTATTCAGGTTTTTGACTTCCAGCAGGTTCATCGGCGTCCCCCTCACTTCTTCAGGCGCGGGTCCAGCGCGTCGCGCAGGCCGTCGCCGATAAAGTTGAATGAAAACATGGTCAGGCAGATGGCGATGACCGGGAAGATCATCAGGTGGGGGTACATCTGCATCACCGGTATGGCGGCGTTGGCCAGCGAGCCCCAGGAAGCCCTGGGGGCCTGTATGCCGATGCCCAGGAAGGACAGAAACGCCTCGGAGAAAATGGCGTTCGGGATCAGGAACGCGGTGGACACGATGATGGGCCCCATGGCGTTGGGGATCAGGTGCTGGACCAGCAGATGCCAGGTCCCCGCCCCGGCCAGACGGCTGGCCAACACGTATTCCGAATGCTTCAGGTACATGACCTCGCTGCGCACCACGCGGGCTGTGCCGATCCAGCTGGTGAAGCAGAGCGCCAGGATCACCGAGCCCATATTGGAGCCGAAGATCAGCATGATCAGCACGATGTACAGCAGGCTCGGCAGGCTGGAGAGGATGTCCACGATGCGCATCATAACCATATCCACGCGCCCGCCCAGGTAGCCCGACAGGCCGCCGTAGACGACGCCAATGGCGAAGTTGATGGCTGCGGCGACAAAGCCGATGGTCAGCGATATGCGCGCGCCGTACATGATGCGGATAAACTGGTCCCGCCCCAGCTGGTCGGTGCCGCAGGGGTGCTGGAGGCTGGGTCCGGCGTTCATGTTCAGGTAGTCGGAGCCGTCGTAGGTGTAGGGCGAAACCATGGGCATGACGATGCACAGCAGCGTCATGACGACGATGACCACCAGCCCGGCGATGGCCAGCTTGTCCCGGCGGAAGCGCTGCCACACGTCGTGCCAGTAGGTGGTGCTGGGGCGGGGGATGTCCTCGGCGTGGCTGTCGTCGGTGCCGATGACGAACATCTCCGGCGGCAGGGCCGCATAGGCGTCATGGTCCAGTGTTTGAACGCTCAAAGGGTTGTTCCTCCTTGGAATCGCGGTATGTAGCGCCTGTCAGGTGCCTTGTGGCGGCGCAAGCGCCGCCGCTACGGGTTGGTGATATGTAGTGGCGGCAGATGGCGGTATGTTGCGGCGGCGCCTGCGCCGCCACATCACTCGTTCGCCAGCTTTACCCGGGGATCGACGATGGCCAGCAGTATGTCGCTGACCAGGTTGCATATGACCACAAAGAAACCGAAGAAGATCACGATGCCCATGATCATGGTGTAGTCGCGGTCGGAAATGCTGCGCACGAAATAGTAGCCCAGGCCCGGGATGGCGAAGCGGCTTTCCACGACGAACGAGCCCGTCAGCAGGCCGGCCACCAGCGGTCCCAGGTAGGTGATGATGGGGGTGAGGGCGTTTTTCAGCGCATGCTTGGCCACGACCATCAGCTCGCTGACGCCCTTGGCCCGGGCCGTGCGGATGTAATCCTGCTCCAGCGCCTCCAGCATCGACGAGCGGGTCTGGCGGGCGATGTAGGCGATGGGGTTGAAGGACAGACAAACCACCGGCAGGATGTAGCTGGCCCAGCCTTCCAGCCCGTAGGTGGGCAGCCAGTTCAATTTGGATGAGAACACATAGCTGAGCAGCAGCGACAGCACGAACACCGGCACCGATATGCCGATGGTGGCCAGCGCCAGGGTGGCAAAGTCGGCGACCTTCCCCCGGTACAGCGCGGCGATGAGCCCCATCGGTATGCCTACGAGCAGCGAGAAGACTACTGCAAGTCCGCCGACCCGTGCGGAATAGGGGAAGTGGCCGGCGATCTTTTCCCGCACCGTGCCCACCGTCTTGTAGCTGATGCCCAAGTCGCCGTGCAGCAGGTTCTTCCAGTAGGTCAGGTACTGTTTCCACACCGGCTGATCCAGCCCGTAGCTGGCCGCGATGCGCTCCAGCACCTCCTTGGGCACATTCTTTTCCTCCGAGGGGCTGAAGGGCCCGCCGGGCATGGCGTGCATCATGAAAAAGGCCACGGTGATCAGTACGACCATTGTCAGCGCGCCGGCCAGCAGCCGTTTGATGATGTATTTCAGCATGGAACCACTCCCATACAAATATCCCAGCTTATCATATGTTACATTTTACACCCGCTCCTGCAATAAATGCAATAAAAAACGACCATGATTGCATATTTAACACGGCCAAAGGGTTCCATGTGGAAACGGCGGTCGAAATTGGCATATTGTTCGTCGAAACGATTCAAAAGTGTCATTTGTGCCTTGACAGGACGGAGCCTGTTGTATTAATATTGACGTGTCGATGTCAGGCAATGCCGACGGAGAATCAATGAAGGAGGAATCCGCAATGAAGAAATGCTTCTCGATGCTTCTGATCCTGGCGCTGGCGCTGTCGGTGCTGGCTGTTCCCGCGCTGGCGGAGGGCAACATGGTCGTTACGGCCATCGCTGACGATCCCCAGCAGATGGACCCGACCCTGAATTCCTATTCCCGTTCATCCCAGGTACTGCAGAACCTGTTCAAGGGTCTGTACAAGCTGGATGCTGACGGCGCGACCATCGTGCCCGCCATGGCGGAGAGCGTCGAGGTCTCCGATGACCAGCTGACCTACACCTTCACCCTGCGCGATGGCCTGAAGTGGTCCGACGGATCTGACCTGACCGCCTACGACTTCGAGTATTCCTGGCTGCGGGTGCTGGACCCCAACGTGCTCAGCAAGGCCGCCAGCGACATGTGGATCGTGAAGAACGGCGAGAAGTTCTACAACGGCGAATGCGCCGCCGAGGATGTGGGCATCAAGGCCACCGACGCGCGTACCTTTGTGGTGGAGCTGGAGAACGTGACCCCCTGGTTCCTGATGCTGACCTCCACCACCACCTTCCTGCCCGTCTCCAAGGCTGCCGTCGAGGCCAGCGAGAACTGGGCCTGGAGCCCCGAGACCTACGTCTGCAACGGTCCGTTCATGCTCAAGGAGTATGCCTCGCTGGACAAGATCGTGCTGGTCAGGAACCCCAACTACTACAACGCCGATGAAGTGAAGCTGGACGGCGTGCAGTATTCCATCATTCCCGAGACGACCACGGAGCTGCTGGCTTACAAGAACGGCGAACTGAACGTTTCCATCAATCTGGACCAGCAGGGCATCAGCGACTACGCGGGCACCGATGAGCTGACCCAGCTGCCCCGCATCGGCATCCAGTACTGCGACTTCAACACCAAGCTGCCCGAGTTCTCCGACAAGCGGGTGCGCCAGGCCTTCGCCATGGCCATCAACCGCGCCGTGCTGCTCCAGGCCATGGGTTCGGTTGAGAAGCCCGTCTACGGCTTCGTGCCCTACGCCCAGCCTTCCCTGACCGACCCGGCCAAGAGCTATCGCGATGTGGCTGGCGACCTGTTCGCCGAGGACGTGGAGGCCGCCAAGGCGCTGATGGCTGACGCGGGCTATCCGGGCGGCGAGGGCTTCCCGACCATCGTCATCAAGGTGCAGAACAACACCCAGCAGAACACGCTGGCCCAGGTGCTGGGCGACATGTGGAAGCAGACCCTGGGCGTGAACTACGAAATCCAGAGCCGCGAGTCCTCGGTGTACTGGGACGAGCTGGACGCCGGCGATTTCTCCGTGGATCGCAACGGCTATACCTGCGACTACGCCGATCCCTCGGCCAACCTGAAGATCTTCATCACCGGCTCCAACGCCTACGAGAACGGCTGGGACGACCCGGTCTACGATGAGATGTTTGCCAAGACCCTGTCCATGACCGACCCCGCCGAGCGCGAGGCTGCGCTGATCGAGGCGGAGAAGTACCTGGTGGACGAGATGCCCGCCATGCCCGTGTTCTCGATGGAGACCCAGTTCCTGGTCAAGCCCGAGGTCAGCGGCGTGATCGCCAACCCCATCGGCCACGTGAACTTCGAGTACGCCTCCATCGGCTGATGGACTGAAGGGCATCGAAGTGAACTGCGAAACACCCGCCGGGCGACCCAGTGCCGCCCGGCGGGTGATTTTGTGGAAGAATGAATTCTGATTTATCGAGTTGATGCTCGATAAATCAGAATTGAGGGATTAGGTTTTAGGGGTTAGGTTTTAGGGGGTGGACCAAATCCTAACGGATTTGGTTGATTTAAGGGAAACGGCCGAGGATTCAACCCCGCTCGGTCCTTTATTCAAAAGAAATCCGCAAGGATTTCTACCTTCCCTAACACCTACAACCTAAA
>CADBVG010000048.1 GCA_902798105.1 uncultured Eubacteriales bacterium | reverse complement strand
CGACGCTCGAACACCGTCTATTTCAGCAAAGGCGCGAGGCGTAACGTTAGGGGAGGACCTCATCCGTCACGGCTTCGCCGTGCCACCTTCCCCACCGGGAGAAGGCTTTTGGCTGACGCAACAGCTCGACAAATCAGAATTTGTATGCGACTGAACAGTTACATCATATCAAAGGTGGCCATCACCATGATGAATGACAACAAGAACGAACTGAACGGGAAGAAAGAAGCCCAGAAGGAAATCGAAGAAGCCAAGCTGGACAAGGTTGCCGGCGGCGTGCCGATCCTCCATCCCGGTCATCATTACGACCCTCCCAAAGATGAGCCCGACGATAATAATGGCGAGGCCGGCGGCGCAAGCGGCACCTGGTAACAACAGCATAGTCGGAGAACAAGAGTCACCGGGGAAATCCCCCGGTGACTCCTTTTACGCCCCGGTGAAGGTGAATTCCTGTTCCTGCGTGCCGTCGGAGAGGGTGACGGCGGTGGGCTCGATGTCGTAGCGGCCCACGTAGTACACGGCGTCCTGCTTCGTGCGGGGGTCGGTGACCGTCAGGCGCATCACCCGGGCGTTGCCGCGGTGGCGGGGCTCCTCCTCCGGGCTCTCGCCGGGGGCGCGGCCCTCTCGGTCGGTGATGGCGTTGTTCAGCTTCACGTTGCTCAGCAGCGCGTAGGCCGGCTTGCCCTTCAGCTTCGCCAGCTCCGCGTGGCCGGTGATGGGCCCGTTCTCCTTCACGCCCTTGCGGTCGTCGAAGAAGGTGAGCAGCTGGTTCAGGTTCAGCGCGTCGCAGCGCACCCGCAGCGTGCCGGTCACATGCTTGGCGTTGCGCTCCTTCAGCAGCTTGAACAGGACCACGCCGCCGCCCGCCAGCAGCAGCGCCGCGGCGACGAGTATGTACCAGAAGCGCTCGATCAGCGACAGCGAGTGCACCGTCAGGCTGGCCCGGGCGACGCTGGCGTCGCCCGACGTGGCGTAGCGGGGCACCGCCGCCAATTCGACCTTCACATCGCCCTTGCCCTTGTTCAGGGTGTAGCTGGTGGCCGACGCCGGCAGGTTTTCACGGGCGACCAGGTTGCCGCTGGCGTCAGTCACGGTCACCTCGTAGTGGTCGATGTTGCCGCCGGCGGTCCAGGTCAGCTGGGCGGAATTGCCCTTGACCTTGCTGACGCCGTCCTTCGCGGCGCTGCCGGGCACGTCCAGCGACAGGATCTGCACCTCGGCGGGCATCGGGTACAGCGAAAATTCCAGCGCCTTTTGGGTGGGCTGGATGCCCACCAATGTGCCGTTCTTCGGCAGGGCGTCCACCAGCAGCGTGTATTGGGCGCCGTCCTTCAACAGGCTGCGCTCCACGGTGTCGCCGGATTGCAGGTCGCTGGCGATGGGCGCGCCGTCCTCCAGCAGCTGGGCCTTCACGGCGTCGGTCGGGCTGGCGACGCTGAATGACAGGGTGATCTGCTCGGCGTTGCGGTCCACATACACCGCGTCGTCGCTGTCCTCCACCCGGGGCTGGACATCCAGCGTGATGTCCCCTTCATCCAGCGGCAGCGGCGCGGCGCGGAAGATCAGGGTCTGGACCGTGGGCTTCGCGCCCACCAGCTCCCCGTTCTTCGGCATGGCCGTCACGCGGAAGCCGTAGAGCTCGCCCTGCTTGAAGAAGCTGCTGTCGAAGCTCATGCCGGAATTCAGCTTGCCGACCACCTTGTTGCCCTGCATCAGCACGGCCTCCAGCGAATCCGTCTCCTCCTCCAGCGTCCAGGAGAAGGTGGCCTTCTCGCCGGAGAGGAACAGCTCGCCCGCCTCGGTGGTCACGGAGGGCTCGATGGACAGGGCCAGGCTGGTGATGGGCACCACCTCGGGCTCGGGCGTGGGGGTCGGGGTGGGCGTCGGCGTGGGCCGGGGCGTGGCCGTCGGCGCCACAGACGCTTCGACGCTCGGCTCGGGCGTGGGCGTCGGCTCGGGCGTGGATTCAGGCGCGGTGACATGGAAGGCGATGTCGTCCAGCGTCTGCTGCACGTAGGGGTTCTGCACCTTCACCTCGGCCTTCCAGTCCCCGATTATCTTGGGCTTGAAGTGCACGGTGTAGCGGTCGCCCTCCTGCCGCATGGCCACCGTCTTCTTGTTTCCGCTGGGGGTGAACACCGTCAGCGTGGCCTTGGATTGGGCGTAGATGCCGCTGTCCGTCAGGTCCTCGTAGACTTCGCCGTCGTAGACCTGGAACCAGGCGTCGATGCGGGTGGATTCGTCCACCGGCACCGTGTCGGCCATCTCCACACGCACCCGCAGGTTGTGGTTGAAGCGCACCACGGCGTTGATCAGCACGGCGGAATCGTCGCCGGAGGCCTCGCGGCTGTCCACCTGCAACCGCCATTCCCCGGCCATCGGCTCGGCCAGGTCCAGCATGATGTAGCTGCGGTTCTCGGTGGCGGTGATGCCCGCCTCGTCGCGTATCTCCCCGGCGTCCCAGAGCACGTGGGTCTGGCCGCTGGGATCCACCAGCGCCACCCGCGCCAGCATCGGCTTGTCCTCGGGCATGAAGGTGACGTTCACCGTGGCCTCGGTGATGCCGTTGTAGGGCACGGTAAAGGGCGCGTCCAGCGGCGCGTTCTCCACGATGGTCTGTATCGATTCCGAGGCGCTCTCGGCCTTGATGAGCATCTGTACCAGCTTGCTGTTCAGGTCGGCCTGGGTGGCCATCAGCACGTTGCTGTATTCGCCGCTCTTGTCCACCTCGCCGCCGCCGGCCTTGGCCAGCTGGTTGATGAACACCATGAAGGCGTCGGAGTTGGTTACGTTTTCCTGGGCGGTGAGGGCGATGACCTGGAAGCTCGCGCCCTGGGCGTGCATCTGCGCCACGATCTGGGCCGACTGCTCGTTCGCCTCGATGTTCTCGGGCCGGCTGAAGGGATCGGAGCGGTTGGTCAGGTCGTTCACGCCGTCCGTCAGCAGTATGACGCTGGTGTCCCCCTCGAAGTCGGCCATCATGTCGCTGGCCGTCTGCAGGGCGGTGCGGATGTCGGTGTAGGCGTCCCGGCGGGCGGCGTTGGCCGCGGCGTTCAGGTATTTGCCGATCTCGTCGTCCAGGGCCGGGTCGCCGATGTCCAGCGGGCCGTAGCTGACGCAGTTCTTCGGGCCGCAGAACACGATCACGCCCAGCTGGCCCCGGCTGCCCATCTCCCCGGAGGACACCACGTTCTGGTACACCAGCTGCGCGGCGTCGAAGCGCAGGCCCTTGGGGTCCGTGGCGTCGCCCAGGGAATGCCTGCCCGTGGTGCTGCGGCTGTTGTCGATGACCAGTATGTAGTTGTGGGGCTTCACCACCGCGTCCGGCTCCGCCGTTTCGGCCAGGCCCGTCCAGGCCAGCGCCAGCAATGCGATCAATATGCCGATGCCCCATCGGCCCATGCGCTTCAACTTCATTGCCAATACATCCCTTTGTCGGAAATACCGTTTATGCTTACAGGTACTGGTTGAACTCCACTTTCTCCCGGTTCGGGCCCAGGCAGGTGAAGTATTTCACGCCGTTGTCCCAGAAGGGCAGCTCGCCCTCCTCGATCACCTCGAGCCCCATATCGTCGGCCAGGCGGCGGGCTTCGTCCACGTCGGTCACATTGATGGCCACGTGGTCCCACGCGCCGTTGACTTCGGCGGCATTGAAGTTCTGGTAGGTCTCGATGGTCAGATCCCCCAGCCGGAGGAAGGCCACCTCCTCGCCGTTGTTGTTCATGCGAAAGGCCACCTCGAAGCCCAGGGCCTCGTAGAAGCGAATCGTCTTTTCAATGTCGTTGGTGGGCATGCCGATGTGTTGCAGGCCCGTGGATATATCCTTGAACGTCATGGCAATACGCCTCCTTTTCCTACTCACCCAGTTAATGATACCGCATCTACAGGGGATTGTCAATGCGTCTGCATGGTTGAATTACAGGGGCGGGTGGGTTATAATCATAGCATACAAAGGGGGTGGTTTCATGACGCGCTGGCATGTGATCTTCACCGGGCGGGTGCAGCATGTGGGCTTTCGCTACACCGCCTATTACTTCACCCGCGACCTGTACCTGACGGGCTGGGTGGACAACAAATCCGACGGTTCGGTGGAGATGGAGGTCCAGGGCGGGCCGTTGCAGCTGCAAAAGCTGCTGTCCCGGCTAAAGGGCCAGTTCGACATCGACCGGGTTGAGGTGACAAAAATTGACCCGATCCCCCACGAGCGTGGGTTTCGGGTCAAGGGATATTGAGCGGCGACAGGGATTCTCGACGCTTGGCTGTGCCTGCGGCCACAGTTCTGGCCGCGCCTTCGCTCAGAATGCACCGCCGTTTGTCATCCTTGGCGGAGGCTCTTCCCGGCAAATACAGCCATTCAGGGTTATTGTTCCTCAAAGCCTTTGTAGATCAGGTCCCTTATCTTCGGGTGGATCACGTCGTAACAGTAGCCAAAGTCGCGCACGTGCATGGCGTAGAAGGCGGAGATGTGGTTGACGGGGTCGATCATCATCCAGCTGCCCGCGGCGCCGTCCCAGCCGAATTCGCCGATCTGGCCCCGGCCGCCGATGGCGGTGCTCACCCGGGTGCGCACGCCCAGGGCATAGGAATAGCCCAGCCGCTGCCACTCGTCGAAGGTGGCCCTGCCTTTGGGGCCCAACTGGTTGGCGCTCCACAGCTGGATCATTTCGGGACTCAGCAGCCCCCCGCCCCCGCAGGCCAGGGCGTCAGCGAAGGCGATACAATCCCCCACACCGCTGAACAGGCCCGCGCCACCGCTCTCGTAGACGGGAGTAAACCGATAGCTGTTGTCCATGACGGCGCACGGCTCAGGTCTTTGCCTTTCCCCGTCGAACATGTACTGGGCGCAGAGTCGCGCCTCGGCCTCCGCCGATGGGAAGAAGCCCGTGTCCTTCAGGCCCAGGGGTTCAAGGATGTGCTGGCGCAGGTAATCCGAGAACTTCATGCCCGAAGCCACCTCGATCACGGCGGCCAGCACGTCGTGGCTGAGGCTGTACAGGAAGTCCGTACCCGGCTCGAAGCACAGCGGGTCGCTGGCCTTGGCTTCCACCAGCTGGCGGGTGGTGGCCTGCCCCTTCGTGCGCGCCAGCTCCGCTTGGGCCGCGGTGGTGGTCATGTCGTAGTCCAGGCCGCTCTGCATGCTCATCAGGTGGCGCACGGTCATCACCCGCCGGGCCGGGCGCACCGCGTCGCCCTCCCGAACGGTCAGATGGCCGAAGGCCGGCAGCCAGACGCTCACCGGGTCGTCCAGGCTCAGCGCGCCCTTTTCGATCAGCTGCATCGCGCAGCAGGTAGTGAACACCTTCGTGCAGGAGTACAGCCAGTACAGCTCGTCCCCCCGCACCGGCTCCATCCCCGCCGCGTCCCGATGCCCCGCCATGTGCCGGTACACCGGTTCATGATCCCGGTAGACCGCCAGGTCGCACCCCGGCACGCCCACCGCGGCCAGGGAATCCATGTATTTCGTCAAAGCGCCGAAGTTCAAGTCATCCGCCTCCCGTGAATACATATTGTTGCTGATGGTATTGTACCACGAAACGGGAAAGCTGTAAATTCTGATTTATCGAGCCCTGCCCGATAAATCAGATTTTTTAATTCCAGTCCAAAAGCAGCCCCCAACCGGCGAAACGGTTGGGGGCTGCGCTTTCGCTCGCCTCGCCTTACTTCTTGGCGATGTACTTGCGGATATCCAAGGACACGGCCAGCACGATGACCAGGCCCTGCACGACGTAGTTGTAGTAAGGGTTGACGCCCAGGAACTGGAGGATGATCTTCAGCAGCTCGAACACCAGCACGCCGATGAGGATGCCGGGCACGGTGCCGATACCGCCGGTGGTAGAAACGCCGCCGATGGTGCAGCCCGCGATGGCTTCAAGCTCGTAGCCCTGGCCCATGGAAGCGGAGGCGCCGCCGGACTTCGCCGCCAGCAGATAGCCCGCGATGGCGTACATCACGCCCGCGGTGGCGTAGATGCGGATCAGGGTGAAGGTGGTATTCACGCCGGAAACCTCGGCCGCCACCTCGTTGCCGCCGATAGCGTACATGTACTTGCCGTGGCGTGTCTTGTTGTAGATGAACCAGAACAGCACGCCGAAGATCGCCGCCACGAACAGCAGGTAGGGCAGGTGGAAGCTCTTGGCGCTGCCGATGCGGCCGTTGATCAGGGTGGTGTAGATCTTCTGGAAGCCGCCGATGGGCTGGGCGTCGGAGATCACCAGCGAAATGCCGTAGATGATCGTCTGGGTGCCCAGGGTGGCGATGAAGGGCGGCACGTGCAGCTTGGTGACGATCAGGCCGTTGATCAGGCCCCAGGCCAGGCCCACCACCAGCACGATCAGGAACACGATGCCGATGTTCATCTCAGGCATGAACTTCCACAGGCGGCCGGAGTAATCGCCCTTCTGGCACAGTATGCCGGCGACCACCGCCGCGAAGCCCACCTGGCGGCCGGCGGAAAGGTCGGTGCCCTTGGTGATCAGGCAGCCCGACACGCCCAGCGCGATCAGGAAGCGGATGGCGGTGTTGCTCATCAGGTTGGAGAAGTTGGCCCAGGAAAAGAAGTTGTCCTTCAGGCAGCCGACCACGATGGCGGCGACGACCAGCAGCAGCACGATGGGGTTGCCCTTGATCAGACCGATGATCTTCGCGCCCATGCTTTGATTTTTCTTATTCATATCACTGTTCCCCCTCGATTACTCAAACTGCGTGGCCAGGGCCATGATGCTCTCCTGCGTCGCCTCACTGCCTTCCACAAAGCCCGTGACGCGGCCATCGCACATGACCATGATCCTGTCGGACATGCCGATCAGCTCGCTCATCTCGGAGCTGATCATGATGATGCTCTTGCCCTCCTTGGCCAGATCGGCGATGATGCAGTAGATTTCATACTTCGCGCCGACGTCGATGCCGCGGGTGGGCTCGTCCAGGATCAGCACGTCCGGGTCGTTGGCCAGCCAGCGCCCCACCAGCACCTTCTGCTGGTTGCCGCCGGAGAGGGACTTGATCTGGGTCTTGGAGGACGGCGTCTTGATGTTCATCTTCTTCACATTGTCCTGAACCAGCTGCTCCACCTTTTTGCCGTTGATGGCGAAGCCGTGGTCCAGGTATTTGTTCAGCGAGGAGATGGAGATGTTGTCCGCCACGCTCAGCACGCCCATGATGCCGCTGCCGCGGCGATCCTCGGTCAGCATGGCGATGCCGTGGTCGATGGCGTCCTTGGGCCGGGAGATGGGCAGCGGCTTGCCCCGGTACAAGACCTCGCCGGTGGTGTGGCTGCGGATGCCGAACAGGCCCTCCATCAGCTCGGTGCGCTGGGCGCCCACCAGGCCGCCCACGCCCAGGATCTCGCCCTTGCGCAGCTGGAAATTCACATGGCGGAAGGAGCGGGGATTGATCGAGGTGAAGTCCCTGACCTCAAACACCACCTCGCCCGGCACGTTTTCGCGGGGCGGGTACAGGTTGGTCAGCTCGCGGCCCACCATCTGGGTGATGATCTTGTCGGTGGTCAGCTCGCTGGCCAGCCAGGTGCCGATGTACTTGCCGTCGCGCATGATGGTCACGTCGTCGGCGATGCGCAGGATCTCGTCCATCTTGTGGGAGATGTAGACGATGGCTACGTTTTCGGCCTTCAGGTCGTCGATGATCCGGAACAGCGCCTCGACCTCGTTGCTGGTCAGCGACGAGGTGGGCTCGTCCAGGATCAGCACCCGGCAGTTGGCCGACACGGCCTTGGCGATTTCCACGGACTGCATCTGGGAAACGCTCAGCTCGCCCACCTTCTGCCTGGGGTCGAAGGACATGCGCACCTTTTTCAAAAGCTCCGCGGTGTCGTCGTACATTTTTTTGTGGTCGACGATCGGTATGAAGCCCAGGGCCTTCTTCATGGGATAGCGGCCCAGGAAGATGTTTTCGCCCACGGTGCGGGCGGGGATGGGCTGCAGCTCCTGGTGCACCATGGCGATGCCCTTGTTCAGGGCGTCCATCGGGTCGGTGATGGTCACGGGCTTGCCGTCCATGCGGATCTCGCCCTCATCCATCTTATAGATGCCGAACATGCATTTCATCAGAGTGGACTTGCCCGCGCCGTTCTCGCCCATCAGGGCGTGCACCTTGCCCGGCCGCAGCTTCAGCTGGGCATGGTCCAGGGCCTTGACGCCGGGGAAGGACTTGCAGACGCCGCCCATCTCCAATACGTATTCCGACATACAGACATACCCCCTTTCGTTTTTTGGCTGTAGCGCACTTCGCATCGCATCCGCGCGGGGCGGGGGTGCAATGCGAAATGCGCTTAGGGTTCAAACAGTGGGTGAGCCAGTTCTGGCTCACCCACCCTTCCATGCGTTATGCCGATGGAATTCGCTTCAGCGCGAATTACTGGGCGTCGACATAGGCCTTGTCGACCTTCACGTAGTCAACCCAGTAGTAGTTCTCGATGTCCTCGCCGTTGAGCAGCTTCACAGCCACGTCAACCGCCGTGTGGGACTGGCCGATGTGGTCGTTCAGCACGGTGCCGGTCATGTCGCCTTCCTTGATCAGGTCGATGGCCTCGGGCAGAGCGTCAACGCCCAGCAGGTAGATGTCCTCGCCCACCTTGCGGCCAGCGGTCTGGATGGCGGTGGCAGCGCCCAGCGCCATGCCGTCGTTGTTGCAGAACACGACCTCAATCTTGTCGCCGTAGTTGCTCAGGGCGTTGGCGCACAGCTCCTGGCCCTTGGTCTGATCCCAGTTGCCCACCTGGTCGTCCAGGCACTCAACCTCGATGCCCGCGTCGGTCAGGGCCTTCACGGAGAACTCGGTGCGATACTGGGCGTCGATGTTCTCGGGGTCGCCCTCGATCATGATGTAGGAAACCTTGCCGTCGCCGTTGATGTCGCCGTGGTTGTCCAGAGCCGCGACCATCTCGCCCTGGAAGGTGCCGGACTGACGGGCGTCAGCGCCGACGTAGCAAACCTTGGCATTGTTCAGGATGCCCGCGTAGGACTCGTCGAGGGTGTTGCCGTCGGCGTCATAGGCCAGGGGCTCACGGTTGATCAGCACCAGCGGAATATCGGCGGCCACGATCTCGTCGATCACGGCGTCAGCGGAGGAGGTCTGCACCAGGTTCAGGATGATGACGTCCATGCCCTGGGTGATGAAGTTGCGGACCTGGTTGGTCTGCTCAGCCATGTCGTTCTTGGCGTCGGCCATGGTGATCTCGTACTTCACATCGTCGGTCTCGAGGGACTTGAAGTAGTTCTCGATCTCGTTGCGGTACAGGGTCATGAAGTTGTCGGTGTACTGGTAGATGGACACGCCCACCTTGTAGGTCTTGGCCTCGGCGGAAGCGAAGCTGAACATGCCGATCAGCATCAGGGCGGCCAACAGGATAGCCAGGGTCTTCTTCATGTGAAATCGTCTCCTTGTCTGTTATTCTTCAAGCGGACATGCCGCATTGAATTCACACCACTTCAACCGTATTATAACATTAACAACCGGCATTGTCCAGCACAAAATGCACAAAAATTGTTCAATATGATACGGTATTTGTAGACTATTTTGTATAATAGAAGTCATCAGCCGGCAGCGCGCCGCCCACGGCGGCGGGGTCCTGATCCATCAGCGCGGCCAGGTAGCCGCCCAGGCGGTCCTTCATTTCCGCGCCGTCAATGAACACGATGTTGCAGAAGGGCAGCGCCTTCTGGGCGGGGCCGGCCTCGAAGATGTCGAACTGGCCGATCAGCTTCGCCGCGCCTTCCACATCCTCCTGGGCAAACTTCACGCTCTCGGCGTAGTCGGCCAGAAACCGGGCCACGGCCTCGGGGTTTTCCTCCACAAATGCCGCGCGGGCCACAGCGATGCCGGTAATCATCGCGGAGGGGGCCTCCGCGCCTTCCTGCAAAGCGTCCCATTCCTTGGTCAGGTCCAGCGCCACGCGCATATCCTCCGCCTTGGCCTGGGCCACGGTGGCGAAGGGCTGGGGCAGCATGGCCACCACGCTCTCGTCCTGGAGCATGGCCGCCAGGCATTCGGCATGCTCGCTCTTGAACTCGATGGTCAAATCGGCCTCGGGGTCGATGCCGTTGCCCCGGAGGATGTAGTTCAGCGCGTACTCCGGCGTAGAGCCCTTGCCGGCGGTGACCAGCGTGCGGCCCTTCAGGTCGGCCACGCTGTGCACGGTGTCGCCCCGCTCCACGATGTACAGTACGCCCAGCGTGTTGATGGCCAGCGCCTTAACGCCGCCCTGGGTGTTGTTATACAGCACGCTGCCCAGGTTGGCGGGCACCGCGGCGATGTCCAGCTCACCCTTCACCAGCAGCGGCACGATCTCGTCCGGCGCGGCGGCCAGGGTGAAGTCGTAGGCGTCGGCCTTGTCGGCCATCATCTGCACCATGCCCATGGCGGTGGGCCCCTTCAGCGCACCCACGCGCACGGGGGCGGTCTCGGCGAGGGCCACGGGCAGCGCCATCAACGCGAGGACAACGAACAGAGAAATCATCTTGCGAAACATGGGAATACCTTCTTTCTTATATTAGATCTCCACGCTCGGGAACAGGTTTGCGTCGGTGTGGGGCAGGAAGCAGGCGGCCACGAACGAATCCATGTACCCCGGCTCGGTGGACAGCTCCAGGTAGGTCATGGTCCGGGCCAGCTCGTCCACCTTCTCCCGGCTCTGTGTGCTGGTGAGCATGGCGTAGGCACCGGACAGGGACGAATTGCCGATGTAGGAGAAGCGGTCCAGGTCGATATCCGGCAGCATACCGATGGTCACGGCGTTCTTCATGTTGATGCCGCTGCCGATACCGCCAGCCACGTATACATGCTCCAGCACGCTGGGGTCCATGCCCATGCTGGTGAGCATGGTCATCGTAGCCGAGAAGATGGCTCCCTTGGCGCGTATGAAGTTGTCGATGTCCACCTCGTTGATGGACACGTCCCGGATGCCGCCGGTCTCCTCGTGGAAGGCGATGACATATTCCCCCATGCCGTTCTCGTCGAAGCGCACCCGTTTGTGTTCCCTGTTGAACTTGCCCTTGCCGTTGATGATGCCGCACTTGAACATCTCGGCGATGATGTCGATGATGCCGCTGCCGCAAATACCCACGGGCTTGTCGGCATCGCCGATCAGGGTGTAGCTGGGCTCCCAGGTCTCCGGGTCGATGGTCATGCTGTCGATGGCCCCGTCGGTGGCCCGCATGCCGCAGCTGATGTCGCCGCCCTCGAAGGCCGGACCCGCGGAGCAGGCACAGCTCATCATAAACTCGTTGTTGCCGAACACCAGCTCGCCGTTGGTGCCCAGGTCGATGAACAGCGCCATCTCCTCCTTGTTCCACAGCATCGAGGCGAACGCGCCGGCGGTGATATCGCCGCCCACGTAGCTGCCGATGTTCGGCGCCAGGATCAGCTTCGCCTCGGGGTGCAGGTAGATGCGCAGCGAGGCCGTGCGTATATCGTCACAGTGGAAGAATGTCGGGATGTAGGGCTCCATGCGCACCGGCTCGGCGTACAGGCCCAGCAGCAGGTGGTTCATGGTGGTGTTGCCCGCCAGGGACATGCGGTAGATCTGATTGGGGTTGATGTCGAGGGACTTGCACATCTGCAACACCACGGGACGTATGGATTCCATCACGGCGGCGTGCTGAAGGCGCTCGCTGCCCCCCTCCCGGCCCGATTCGATGATGCGGTTGATCACATCCGCGCCATAGCGGATCTGGCCGTTGCCGGTAGAGCCCTTGGCCATCACGTTGCCGTTTTCCATGTCCACCAGCAGCGCCGCCACCGACGTGGTGCCCAGGTCCACCACCAGGCCGATGATGGGCGTGTCATCGTTCGCCGGCAGCACGTCCAGCACGTTCACGGTGTCGCCCACGGTCTCGATCACGCAGCGCACATTGAAGTCGTTTTCCCGCAGCACCCGGGCCAGCTTCTTCAGTGCGAAGAAGCACAGCGTCACCCTTTCGGCCCCGGTGGCGGTCTGTATCGCCCAGGTCAGCCGCTCGTTGTCGGGCATGGTATCGTCCACGGTGGGGGCGTCCATGGTCACAGTGACCGAGGACAGGTTGTTGCCGAAGGCAATGCCCGCGGCCTCGATCTCGGCCCTGGTGTGGTTGAATATCTCCAGCTCCTCGGGCGAGGAGATGTCCGCCACCTTCATGCGGCTGCGATAGGCGCTGGCAATGTCCGGCACCTCGATCACCACGTCGCTTTGCACCTTGCTCAGGCAGCTCAGTCGCCAGCCCTGGGCGTATTCCTCGTCGGTGATGTGGCGCGTCTTCGGGGAATCCAGGCTGCCCGAAATCAGCTTCACCCGGCATTTGCCGCAGGCGCCGTTGCCCGAGCAGGGCGCGTCGATGACCACGTTGGCGCGCTGGGCCGCCTGGAGCAGGTTATCGCCCTCGTGGGCGCTGATTTTCACCTCAGAACCGTTGACCCTGAAAGTGATCGTTACCATTGCATTACCTCCTGTAAGGCACATCGGCGGCCCCGTCGGCCGGCCGCTGCAATGCCGTGTTATATCCGAATAACTTTTGCCCATTCATTATAGCATCCGCGGGCGAATAATTCAATCCCGTATGTCATTTAATATCCCGTCGGCACGTATTACAATAATGGCTTATAAATGCAATTGAATTGTGATAAAATTGGAACAATAATGGGTATTTATGGACAGCCACTCCAGGCTGTGGTATATTATATGAGGATAGTATTGGACGTTTTATACCTGTGGGATGCCGTGCATCGCCATCCGGATAGGGAGGACCAAATGAAGATCAGAAGATTCCTGGCTCTGCTTTGCATACTGACTGTACTGTGCATGAACACCATCACCGTGGCGCCGTCGCTGGCGGAAGCCGCGGACGATGAGAATGCCACCGCCCAGGTACAGGCGGAACTGGTTTCCAATAAGAAGAAGAAAAAGAAGAAAAAGGGCGGCAATTCGCTGAAGGGTGCGTCCGAGGATTCAGCGAAAGCTGAAGCGTCCGAGGCCACCGAGGAGCCGAAGGCCACCAAGACCCCAAAGCCGACCAAGGAGCCGAAAGCCACCAAGAAGCCCAAGGCCACCAAGGCCCCGGAAGAGGTGGAGGTAGCCGTACCCGAGGAAGTGACGCCGGTCGAGGAGGAAAAGGCTCCCGAGGAGATCGCGACGCCCGTACCCGAGGAGACCAAGGCGCCCGAGACCCCCGCGACGCCCATACCCGAGGAGACCAAGGCGCCCGAGACCCCCACGGAGCCCGAAGCCCCCACGGAAGTTGAGATACCCGAAGCCACCAAGGAACCCGAGACGCCTACCGAACCGGAGGCCACACCGGAACCCGAGGCCACCGAGGCGCCCAAGCTGAAGCTGAAGGGGCTCAAGCCCAACAAATCCGAGGTCGCCCCGGGCAAGAAGGTGAAGTTCACCCTCACAGTTGAAAACGCCGACATGGTAGTCTGGAACGCTGTGCGCAGCGATGGACTCAACGGCGGTTCGGGCAAGGTCAAGAACGGCGCCTTCAGCTGGAAGCCTGAGCAGTCCGGCCTGTACACCATCACCGTCAACGCCACCACCGGCGACAAGACCGCTTCGGACAGCTGCCTCGTGATCGTTCGCACCGCCCCGCTGGCGGTGGAAGTCGAGCCCGCCAAATATGCCCAGCAGGGCGGCGAGAAGCTTAAATACGAGATCACCATCAATGGCGGTTGCGAGCCCTACACCATGAACACCGTCGTAAAGTACAAGGGCGACAAGATCTTCACCTCCCAGGAGGTGCTTGAGAAGGTCGTCTGCGACGCCCTGGGCTTCGGCGACAACAAACTGACCGTGACGGTGACCGACGGCGTGGGCGATACCGTGAAGGTCAAGGCCAACATCGTCTCTGCCAGCAACGAAAAGAACGACGCTCCCCCCCTGCCCCCGCTGGAGGGCGACATGACCTTTGCTGAAAAGCTGGTGGCCGTGGCGAAATCCCAGCAGGGCTATCGCGAGAGCCAGGAGAACTTCATCCTCCAGGGTGGCGACGCCGTGCAGGGCTGGAGCTTCTACGGCGGCTGGTACGGCGCGCCCTATGAGGAATGGTGCGCGATGTTCGTCAGCTATTGCCTGGTCAACGCCGGCATTGGCGAGGACATCATGCCCCACAGCGGCAACTGCAACCGCTGGAAGGGCGACCTGGGCGCGCGCTACATAGACGACGAGGATGACTATATCCCCGAGCCCGGCGACATCATCTTCTTCCATCACAACCGCGTGTCCAACGACCCGAACTATCCCAACCACATCGGCATCGTCACGAAGTACGACGCCGGCAGCGACACCGTGTACACCGTGGAGGGAAACTCCGGCAAATCGGTGCGCGACCGCCAATACGAGCGCGGCAGCAACGTGATTGTCGGCTACGCCAGCATGCGCGCCTGTATGCTGGAGCATGACAGCGTCTACCGGGAGCAGCTGGGCGACCAGTTGGCCAGCAACCTGGAAGCCTTCCGCGCCCAGTACAGCGAAAAGGATTGACGGGAACCCGGAATATCAATATGTGGAGACTGTCTCAAAAACACATAAACATATGCAATTGTAGGGGCGGCGATGCGCTGCCCCTACAATTGTTTATTCTTCGTATATTAATGCTTTATGAGACAGTCCCTTTCTTCATTTATCGGCTCATTCCTCCCCGGTCATGGCCTCGGGCGGGATGAGGGTCACGTCGGCCTTGGCGACGGCGACGGTCAGGGCCTGGGCTTCGGCGTCCTCCGCGGCCTTGTAGAAGACGGTGTACTCCCCCGCGTCGACGGCGGTGGGGATGTCCGCGGTGAAGGCTTCGCCGTCCATCGAGAACAGCCAGCCCTCCCCGGCGGTGACCAAAGGCTGGGCCTCGCCGGTGTAGGTCAGCGCGTTCGCGATGGGCGCGCCGTCGTCGGACGCTTCCTCGGCAGGCGCTTCTTCGGCAGGCTGCTCCTCGACGGGTGCTTCCTCGGGCGCACTCAGGGCTTCCCCTTCAGGGGAAGCTGGCTCGCCGTCAGGCGAGTCTGAAGAGGTCGTCTCCCCTTCCGTTTCGTCGGCGGTA
>CADBVG010000047.1:15459-16260 GCA_902798105.1 uncultured Eubacteriales bacterium | reverse complement strand
AGTGAATTTTTCGACAGATGCAATTGCAGATTTCGAAGGTTTACTGGGTTCGAGCGCCCGGAAAACGCTCCGGTGGAGCGTTTTCAGCGAGAACGGGTCAGCAGACCCCCGGAGGTAAATCGAGAAATCTGCAAGCCGCAGATGTCGGAAAAGGCACCGCCAGATGTGCCGCCGTATTGTGCGGTATTTCCTTAACAATACAATTCGACAGGAGGTTGACCGTATGAAGAACGCCATCATTCGCATCACCATTATGCTTTTGGCCCTTTGCCTGTTTGCGACGAGCGCCCTTGCCGAGCCGTTGGCCGGTAGCTGGGAGAATGTGATACACGAAGCGACCGAACTGCCCGCGGAGGCCCAGGCGGCCTTTGACAAGGCCGTGGACGGACTTGTCGGGGCGAATTACGTTCCCGTGGTACTGCTGTCCACTCAGTTGGTTGCCGGGACGAACTATTGCATACTCTGCCAGATCACCCCTGTGTCGCCGGACGGAACGCCGACCTGGGCGCTGGTGTATGTCTATGCCGACCTGCAGGGTAACGCGGAGATCACCAACGTCTACGAGCTTTACATCGACCGCCACAGCACGCCGGCGGAATGAGCAAAGCCTCACGTCGTGGAACGTTGAAAGCTGACCATTGAAGTACCGCCTCTGTCAAGAGGTGCAATCAAAAATATAAGGTAACTGTTCAGTCCATGCCACAAATTCTGATTTGTCGAGCTGTTGACGAAGGCCCCAAAAGTGGCCTTCCCCCGGTGGGGAAGGTGGATTTGACGAAAAATGCTTGCATTGTTTCGTCA
>CADBVG010000047.1:0-15405 GCA_902798105.1 uncultured Eubacteriales bacterium | reverse complement strand
AGAGGCGCGAGGCGCATCGTAAGGGGACCTCATCCGGCGCTACGCGCCACCTTCCCCATGGGGGAAGGCTTTTGGCTGACGCAACAGCTCGATAAATCATTATTTACCTGCGACTGAACAGTTACAATATAAGCATCTTATTACGATTTGGTACGATGCCAAGACTGCGTTACCTTGCCAACACATTAGGAATTTATTGCAAGGAAGCGCTAACGAACCCCATAAACAGCGGATGCGGCTTGTTGGGACGGCTCTTGAACTCGGGGTGGAACTGCACGCCGATGAAGAAGCGCTCGCCGGGAATTTCCACAGTCTCCACCAGCCGAGCGTCCGGAGAAAGGCCAGAGAGTGTGAGGCCGGCAGCTTGCAGCACGTCGCGATAGGTATTGTTGAACTCGTAGCGGTGGCGATGGCGCTCGCTGATTTCGGTCGTACCATAGCAGGCTGCGATAGAGGTGCCATTCAGCAACTCGCAGGGATAGTGCCCCAGCCGCAGCGTGCCGCCCTTGTCGATGTCGTCGCCCTGGTCGGGCATGTAATGGATCACCTGATGGGGGCTGTTCGCGTCAAACTCATGGGAATTGGCGTTTTCAAGCCCCGCCACATGCCGCGCGTACTCGATCACGGCGATCTGCATGCCCAGGCAGATCCCCAAGTAGGGCACGTGGTGTTCCCGGGCGTACTGCGCCGCCAGGATCATGCCTTCGATGCCCCGGCTTCCGAAGCCGCCGGGAATGAGGATGCCGTCCACCTGCGAAAGGGTATCCTCCGCCACCGTCTCTGAATCAATCCATTCAATGTCCACCTTCGCGTCCAGCGCATAGCCCGCGTGCCTGAGCGCCTCCGCCACGGACAAATAGGCGTCATGGAGCTGAACGTACTTGCCGACAAGGCCGATCTTCACGGCTTTGGACTGGTGGTGAATGCGCTCTACCAGCGCTTGCCATTCCGTCAAGTCCGGCTCCGGCGCGTCGATGTGAAGCTCCCGACAGACGATGCCCGACAGGTTCGCCGCCTCCAGCATCAGCGGAGCCTCGTACAGGTTTGGCAGCGTCCGGTTCTCGATGACGCAATCGGGCTTGACGTTGCAGAAGTGGGCGATCTTGGCAAAGATGCTCTCGTCGGTGATGGGCTCGTCCACGCGGAGCACGATGATATTTGGCGAAATGCCCATGCCCTGCAATTCCTTCACGGAGTGCTGGGTGGGCTTTGACTTGTGCTCACCGGAGGCTTTCAGGTATGGCACCAGCGTGACGTGGACGTACAGCGCGTTTTCCCGACCCGCCTCAAGCCCCACCTGGCGGATGGCTTCGATGAAGGGCTGGCTTTCGATGTCGCCGATGGTGCCGCCGATTTCGGTGATGACCACGTCGGCGTCTGTCTTTTTGCCGACTTGATAGATAAAGGCCTTGATTTCATCCGTGATGTGGGGAATGGTCTGCACGGTGCTGCCGAGGTAGCCGCCCCGGCGCTCCCGCTGGATGACGTTGGAATAGACCTTGCCCGTGGTGAGGTTGGAAAACTGGTTCAGGTCCTCGTCGATAAAGCGCTCGTAGTGGCCCAGGTCCAGGTCGGTCTCCGCGCCGTCCTCGGTGACGTACACCTCGCCGTGCTGGTAGGGGCTCATGGTGCCGGGGTCCACGTTGATGTAGGGGTCCAGCTTCTGGGCGGCCACCTTCAAACCGCGGGCCTTCAATAGGCGCCCCAGCGACGCCGCCGTGATGCCCTTGCCCAGCCCGGACACCACGCCGCCGGTGACAAAGATGTATTTCGTCATTGCGCATCCCCCTTCAAATACCTGTCGATCTCCATAGCCGCTGCCCTTCCGTCCGCCAGCGCCCGCACCACCAGCGACTGGCCCGTGCGCATGTCGCCCGCGGTAAAGAGGTTGTCCCTCAGGTGATGGCCACCGTTCTCGGGCATCATGCAGCCCCTTGGGTTGAGCTTGACGTTGAAGCACTCGGCAGTGGCCGTTTCGCAGCCCACAAAGCCCGCCGCGATCAGCATGAGGTCGCAGGGAATCCTCTGCTCCGTTCCGGGAATGGGGTCGAAGCTCCTGAGCTTCACGGTTTCGATTGCGCCGGGGAGGCGGCGTATGACCGTCGTTTCATACACGCGCGGGTCACCGCCCTGTCGATAGATGGCTTCTAACTGCCCGTAGTCGGTCCGCAGCGTGCGGGGCCATTCGGGCCAGGGGTTGCCAGGCAGACGTTCGAGCGGTGGTGCGGGCATCATTTCCAACTGGATGACGGAGGCGCAGCCCTGCCGGAGCGCCGTGCCTACGCAGTCGTTACCGGTGTCGCCACCGCCCACCACCACCACGTTTTTGTCCCTTGCGTCGATGACGGGTTTGTTTCCGGACAAGACTGCCCGGGTGGCCGCCGTCAGATAATCCACAGCGAAGACGCCCTCCACGTTCAGCCCGCGGGGCTTCTTCGCGCCGCCGCACAGCGCAACGGCGTCAAAATCCAGTAGATCGTCGGGGTTTGCCTCGGTATTCAACAGAAAACGGATTCCTGCGGCCTCCATCAGCTTCACCCGACGCTCTACGACCCATTTGGGCAGCTTCATGTTGGGAATGCCGTACATCAGCAGGCCCCCGGCGCGGTCGGCGCGCTCGATGACCGTGACCGCATGGCCCAGCCGGTTCAGCAGGTCGGCCGTCGCCAGTCCGGAGGGGCCGCTGCCGACGACGGCCACGCGCATGCCCGTGCGCTTACGAGGGATTCTCGGCTGGACCCAGCCCTTTTCAAATCCCGTTTCGATCAGGTACAGCTCGTTGTCCCGGTTCGTCAAGGCGAGGTGGCGCGCCTCAAATCCTTGATTTGAGCCGTCGCCATCCCCGGCCTTGCCGGGGACAGCTTTGCCAAAGGCAAAGCTGCCTGCGCTCTCCAGATTGCACGCCTTTTCACACAGCGCCGGGCACACCCGCCCAGTGAACTCCGGGAACGGCGCGGTTTGCAGCAGACGCTCCAGCGCCTCGCGCTCTTTGCCCTGGTACAGCAGGTCGTTCCACTCGGGGATCAGGTTGTGCAGCGGACAGCCGAAGTCCGACTGGCAGAAGGGCACGCCGCAGTTCATACAGCGGGAGGCCTGCGCCTGTCGCAAGTCGCTGGGCTGGGGGATGTGCAGATCCTCAAAGTCGCAAAGGCGCGACGTCTCATCGCGGTAGGGATTCTCCACGCGGGCGACTTCCATGAATCCTATAGGCTTTCCCATCGTCACGCCCTCCTTAAATAATCCAAATACTCATCCGATATGACTGCCTTGAACCTTGGCAGCCACAGATCGAAATCCGCCAATATCTCCATGGCCCTGCGTGAATCGGTGTGCCGCGCGTGCATTTCCAGAAGCTGTCTCAATTCCACGGCCTGTTCGTGGGTGACCTCATGCACCTTTACCAAACCGCTGTTGATACGACTTTCCAGCGTGCCCTCCTCGTCCAGGACCCAGGCGATGCCGCCGGACATGCCCGCGCCGAAGTTGTCGCCCACCGGCCCCAGCACTGCCACGCGGCCGCCGGTCATGTACTCGCAGCCGTGGTCGCCCACGCCCTCCACCACGGCCCACGCGCCGGAATTGCGCACGGCAAAGCGCTCGCCCGCCGTGCCCGCGATGAAGGCATAGCCGGAGGTCGCGCCGTAGAGGGCTACGTTGCCTATGAGGGTGTCGCCCGGGTTCCATGTCGCGTCCGCGGGCGGGCAGATGGAAAGCGTGCCGCCGGAGAGGCCCTTGCCCAGGTAGTCGTTTGCCACGCCGTACAGCGCGATGCTCTGCCCCTTCGGCAGGAACGCGCCGAAGCTCTGCCCGCCGCAGCCCTGGGCCTGTATGTGGCGCTCGCCCTTTAAAAGCGTGCCGAAGGCCCGGTCGGTGGTGGTGAGCTGTACGTGGTTTTGTATGAGCCGCGCGTCCATGCGCTCGTGGAGCCTGAAATCGTGTTTCGATTCCGGCTGGACGTGGGTGTTCCGGGCGAAGCCGATCAGGGCGGAAAGGTCCATGGGAGACCCATCCTTCATTTTTAAAAGGTCACTTCTGCCTACCAGTTCGTTCACCGTTCGCGCGCCGAGCCGCGCCATGATCTCCCGAAGCTGCTGCGCTATGAAGATCATGAACCGCTCCACGTATTCCGGCTTGCCGACGAACCGCTTGCGCAATTCAGGGTTTTGCGTCGCCACGCCGAAGGGGCAGGTGCCCAGATGGCACACCCGCATCATGCGGCAACCCATGGTGATCAGCGGCGCGGTGGCAAAGCCGAATTCCTCCGCGCCCAGCAGCAGCGCTACGGCCACGTCGTGCCCGGACATCAGCTTGCCGTCGGTCTCCAGAGTCACGGTCTGGCGCAGACGATTCCTGCATAATACCTGGTGGGTCTCGGCCAGCCCGATCTCCCAGGGCAGCCCCGCGTGATGGAC
The DNA here is from genome assembly GCA_902798105.1 of uncultured Eubacteriales bacterium. Taxonomy (GTDB): domain Bacteria; phylum Bacillota; class Clostridia; order Christensenellales; family Aristaeellaceae; genus UBA2862. The sequence continues at coordinate 10,993 of CADBVG010000047.1, read as the reverse complement.
GCTGGACATGGGCGCCGCGCCGGTGCCGCCCTCGCCGCCGGAGATCAGTATGCCGCCCGCCCCGGCCTTGGCCACGCCGCTGGCGATGGTGCCCACGCCGGTGGAGGACACCAGCTTCACGGTGACCTTCGCGTCCTCGTTGGCGCATTGCAGATCGTAAATGAGTTCCGCCAGGTCTTCGATGGAGTAGATGTCGTGGTGGGGCGGGGGAGAGATCAGCGATATTCCCGGCGTGGAACAGCGCGTCTTTGCCACGCTCTCCGTCACCTTCGCGCCGGGCAGGTGCCCGCCCTCGCCGGGCTTCGCGCCCTGGGCCATCTTGATCTGTATTTCCTTTGCGGACAGCAGATAGTCCCGGGTCACGCCGAAGCGCCCGGAGGCCACCTGTTTGATGGCGGAGTTGAGGTCGGTGCCGAAGCGCTCGGGCAGTTCGCCGCCCTCGCCGCTGTTGGATTTGCCGCCCAGGTGGTTCATGGCCTTCGCCATGCACTCGTGGGCCTCCCGGGAGATGGAGCCGTAGGACATCGCGCCGGTCTTGAAGCGCTTCACGATGCTCTCGACGGGCTCCACCTCGTCCAGCGGCACGGGGTTGCACACCTCATAATTGAAGCCCAGCGACGCGCGGATGGTGCGCGGGCCGTCGTTCTCTACGAGTTTAGCATACTCGTCGAACTTCGCCCGGTCGTTGGTCCAAACCGCCTGTTGCAGCAGGTGGATGACCTTCGGGCTGTAGAGATGCTCCTCGGCCCCCTCGCCGGTGCGCAGCTTGTGACGACCGACGCTTGGAAGGCCCGTTTGAATGGGGTTCAAGAACGCCTGATCGTGGTGATACCGGCTGTCGGCCTCCACGTCGTGCAGCCCCTTTCCGCCCAGGGTGGTGGGCGTATTGGTGAAGTACTGTTCGACAAACTGCTCATCCAGCCCCACCGCCTCAAACAGCTGGGCGCTCTGATAGGCCTGCAACGTGGACACGCCCATCTTGGAGGCGATCTTCAACACGCCCGCCGTCAAAGCCATATTGTAATTCTCGATGGCGTCTTCGGACAGCTTCTCCCGGATGACCGCGTGGGCCAGGTATGGGTTCACCGCCCGCGCGCCGTAGGCGATCAGCATGGCCAGCTGATGGGTGTCGTGGGGCTCGCCACTCTCCAGTATGACGGAGACCTTCGTCCGCTTTTTGATGTGAATGAGGTGCTGTTCCAGTGCGGAGACCGCCAGCAGCGAGGGGATGGAAAGATGTGTCGCGTCCACACCCCGGTCGGACAGGATCAGTATGTTCGCGCCGTCCCCGCAGGCCGCGTCGCAGGCGGCGAAGAAATCCCGCATGGCCTGGCGAAGCCGAGTTTTGACCGGATAGAGCAGGGAGATTTCTTTTACGGAAAACGACGAATGGTCGATCAAGCGGATGCGCCGCAATTCCTCTGCGGTCAGCACGGGGGAGGGCAGCTCCAAAACGGTGCAGTTGTCAGCATCGCGGGACAACAGGTTACCGTCGTCGCCGATATAGATGGAACAGTCCGTCTTGCAGGCCTCCCGCAGCGCGTCGATGGGCGGATTGGTCACCTGGGCGAAGCGCTGCCTGAAAAAATCGTACAGAGGCGGGTGGGCCTTCGAAAGCGCCGCCAGCGGCTCGTCCGCGCCCATGGACACGATGGGCTCCTGCCCCTTTTCCGCCATCGGCAGTATGACCTCCTGAACATCCTCCCAGGCATAGCCGAAGGCCTTGCAGAGGGTTTCCGCATCTTCAACCTTGCCGTCTATAGAGGCTTCGGGCAGATCATCCAGCTTGACAATCTGCTTCACCCACTCCCCGTAGGGATGCTCTTTGGCAAAGTGCTTTTTCAACGCTTCTGATTCCAGCAGTTTGCCGGTGCTCAGGTCGGCCATCAGAACGTCCCCGCCCTTCAGCTTCCAGCGGCGGCGGATGTGGGCGTTTTCCTCGAACAGCACGCCGGCCTCGCTGGAAAGGATCAGCCGCCTGTCGTCCGTCAGGGCACAGCGCAAGGGCCGCAGGCCGTTTCGGTCCAGCGATGCGCACACGCTGTCGCCGTCGGAATACAGTATGGCGGCGGGGCCGTCCCAGGGCTCCATCATCGTGGCGTAATAGCGGTAGAGGTCGTGCCAGGGCTTGACCGCTTTTTCTCCCTGCCAGGGTTCGGGCAATAGAATCATCCCCGCCAGCGGCAGCGGGAAGCCGTTCATGGCCAAAAATTCCAGTGTGTTGTCCAGCATCTGGGAATCGCTGCCGTCCGGGTCCACCACAGGCAGTGCCCGCTTCATGGAATCGCCCATGATCGCCGATTTCATGGTTTCCTCCCGGGCCTTCATGCGGTCGTGATTGCCGCGGATGGTGTTGATCTCGCCGTTGTGCAGCAGCATCCGCTGGGGATGGGCCTTGGACCAGCTGGGGAAGGTGTTCGTGGAGAAGCGGGAGTGGACCATCGCCATTGGGGAAACATAGCGCACGTCCTGGAGATCGTCGTAGAAGGACCGAAGCTGGTTCACCAGCATCATGCCCTTGTAGATGATGGTGCGGGAGGACAGCGAACAGATGTAGGTATCCGTGTCCTGCTTTTCAAACACCCGGCGGAGGATATACAGCTTGCGGTCGAAATCAGCGCCCGGAGAGACATTGGCAGGCCGTTTCAGAAAGCACTGCCGGATGCGGGGCATGGTGCGCCGCGCGCCCGCGCCCAGCTGGGCCGGATGGCAGGGCACGTCACGCCAGCCCAGCACAGTCATATCCTCTGACATTGCCAGCTGGTCGAAGATGCGGCAGATGCTGATAACGCCTACCTCATCTTCGGGCAAAAAGAACATCCCGACGCCGTAGTCGCCGGGTTGGCCGAGGGCTATGCCTTCCTCCCGCGCCCATGCGGTTAAGAATTCATGGGGCAGCCGGGTCATGATGCCCACGCCGTCGCCGGTGGTGCCCGGGGCGTCCGAGCCCGCGCGATGGGCCAGGCGCTCCACGATGGTGAGCGCCTGATCCACCGTGCGGTGGGTGGCGCGACCGCTCAGATCGACGATCGCGCCCACGCCGCAGGATTCATGCTCCATTTCCGGGTGATAGAGCGGGTATTGCTGGTCAAACATCGTTGGAACCCCCTTGTAACAACTGAGCGGCATAATCTGTCATTTTGACGCCATGCCGCATGGCGTATTGCTGCATCTGCCGATGGGCTTCGGGCTCGTCGATTCCATGTTTCTGCATCAGCAGGCGCTTCGCGTCATCCACCAGCGCCCTGTCGCGTCCCTGTCGGTGGGGTAGCCGCATGTAGTGAAGCTGGGACAGCATTTCCAATGCGCCAAGCACTGCGCTTCCGGGACAGGGATAGGCCAGCTTGAAAACCCGAGGCGATTCGCAGGCGTTGAGTGTTTCCGGCCTGCCGATCAGCAGAAAATGAAAGCTGGCCCCGAAATCTGCGGCAATGTCGTCCGGCTGCATGCTGGAAATGAGGACGATGCCGTCTTCACATTCTGTAAGGGTTCGCCGCAATTCGCCCTCCGAGGCGCAAATGCGGAAAACGGAATGCCCCGAGGAAGCCAGCAGCCGGGAGAGCTGTGCGCGGCTGGCCTCAGACGGGCTGGCGATCACGATTCTGGCCACTGGCTTCACCTCCCGGCGGTCTTAATACATCACAAGGTATCTGTCAATCTCCCAGGAGCTCACGTGCGTCCGGTAGGCGTCCCATTCCTTTTCCTTGCCCTCGACGTACTGGCTCAGGACGTGCTCACCCAGGGCCTCGCAGACGACCGCGTCGGCCTTCAGGCACTTCACAGCCTCGTGCAGCGTGCCCGGCAGGCTCTCGATGCCCTTGGCGGCGCGGGTGGCGGCGTCCATGGCGAATATGTTCTCGGTGGTCTCCTCGGGCGGCGTCAGGCCCTTTTCGATGCCGTCCAGGCCCGCCGCCAGGCACACCGCCATGTTCAGGTAGGGGTTGCAGCTCGGGTCCGGGCAGCGCAGCTCCACGCGGGTGCCCATGCCCCGGGAGGCGGGAATGCGGATCAGCGCGCTTCGGTTGCTGGCGCTCCAGGCCAGGTAGCAGGGGGCCTCATAGCCAGGCACCAGCCGCTTGTAGCTGTTCACCAGCGGGTTGGTGATGGCCGCCATGCCCCGGACGTGTTTCAGAATGCCCGCGATGAAGCTGTAGGCTTCTTTACTCAACCCCCTGACGTCGGACGGATCGGCGAACACGTTCCTGCCGTCCTTGAACAGGCTCATGTTGGTGTGCATGCCTGAACCGTTGATGCCGAACACCGGCTTGGGCATGAACGTGGCGTGCAGGCCGTTCTTCTGGGCCAGGGTTTTGACCGCCAGCTTGAAGGTCATGATGTTGTCGGCGGCGGTCAGGGCGTCGGCATACTTGAAGTCGATCTCGTGCTGGCCCGCGGCCACCTCGTGGTGGCTGGCCTCGATCTCAAAGCCCATCTGCTCCAGCGCCATGCAGATCTCGCGCCGGGTGCTCTCGCCGTGGTCCAGCGGCCCCAGGTCGAAGTAGCCCGCCTCGTCGGAGGTCGTGGTAGTAGGCCTGCCCTGTTCGTCGGTCTGGAACAGGAAGAATTCCATCTCCGGGCCCACGTTGAAGCTGTAGCCCATGTCGGCGGCCTTTTTCAGGATGCGCTTCAGCGTGCCGCGGGGGTCGCCCATGAAGGGGGTGCCGTCCGGGTTGTACACGTCGCAGATCAGCCGCGCCACCTTGCCGTGCTGGGGCCGCCAAGGCAGTATGGCGAATGTGTCCAAATCGGGCCGCAGGTACTGGTCGGATTCGTTGATGCGGACAAAGCCCTCGATGGAGCTGCCGTCGATCATGATCTCGTTGTTGACTGCCTTTTCCACCTGGCTGGCGGTGATGGCCACGTTCTTCAGCTGGCCGAAGATGTCCGTAAACTGCATGCGGATGAACTCCACGTCGCCTTCCTTCACCATGCGGATGATATCGTCCTTCGTGTAGTTGCTCATAATCACACCTCCGATAGATTGGTTAGGCAACGGGCCCGACAGGGCCGTTGGCCGGGTCGCCGGGCCGCCGTGACGAGCACGGCGACAACCAAAAAAAGAGGGCAAGGGGTCGCATAACACGACGCCCTTGCCTTGTCACGCAAAAAGCATAGCATATCCATGGGCGGACTGTCAAGTGGTTTTGAATGTTAAATGAATTGGAAATGCGAAATGGACGTAGAAAAGGGTGGATAATAATGAAATATTGCAAGTTTACAAATTTTTAATTGCAATTCCGTGTTGACAAATGGCATGGTAGCGTGATAGAATACGCTCAAAATTTCAGAAAAGGCGGTGCGTGATATGTGTTCCATATTCGGCATTGAGGGCAAGGCGAACCCCAAGGACAGGCTGCTCGCGTGCTTCAACCGCACCGTCTCCCGCGGCCCGGACATGAGCCGTTTCATTGAAATTCCCCGCGGGTACCTGGGGTTTCACCGACTGGCCATCATGGGCCTGACGGCGGAGGGCATGCAGCCCTTCCAAATGGGGGATTCCTATGTGGTCTGCAACGGCGAGTTGTATGGGTTCAGGCCCCTCCGGCAGCGGTTGATCGACGAGGGCTTTCCCATCCAAAGCGCTTCGGACTGCGAAATCCTGCTGCCGCTGTACCGGGAGTATGGCGTTGAGATGTTCAAGACGCTGGACGCGGAGTTTGCGCTCATCCTGTACGACGGCGAACAGGACAGGCTGATCGCCGCCCGGGATCCCATCGGCATTCGCCCGTTGTACTATGGCAAGCTGCCCGACGGCGGCATGGCCTTCGCCAGCGAACCGAAAAACCTGATGGGTCTGTGCGATGAAATTCTGCCCTTCCCGCCGGGACACTACTGGCTGGACGGCGAATTCGTGCGCTACGCCGATCCGGCCCACGTGGACCAGTTCACCATGCGGGACGAGGACCACATTTGCCAGAAGCTGCGACGGCTGCTGATCGAAGGCGTGGAAAAACGCCTGGACGCCGACGCGCCGGTGGGCTTCCTGCTCTCCGGAGGACTGGATTCATCGCTGGTGTGTGCCATCGCCCAGAGGATTCTCGATAGGCCCATCCGCACCTTCGCCATCGGCATGGACGTGGATGCCATCGACCTCAAATACGCCCGCATGGTGGCGGACTATATCGGCAGCGACCATACCGAGGTCATCATCACTGAGAAGGACGTGCTGGAGGCATTGCCCACTGTGGTGGAGCTGCTGGGCACCTGGGATATCACCACCATACGCGCGTCCATCGGCATGTACCTGGTGTGCAAATACATCCACGAGCAGACCGACATCCGGGTGCTGCTGACCGGGGAGATCTCGGATGAACTGTTCGGTTACAAATACACCGACTTCGCCCCCAGCGCCGCGGCCTTCCAGGAGGAGGCGGAGAAGCGCATAAGAGAGCTGCACATGTACGACGTGCTTCGCGCTGACCGCTGCATCAGCGTGAACAGCCTGGAGGCGCGGGTGCCGTTTGGGGATTTGAAGTTTGTGCGCTACGCCATGAGCATCGACCCGGAGCTCAAGATGAACCGGCACCACATGGGCAAGTACCTCATTCGCAGGGCCTTTGCCGACGATCACATCCTGCCCGACGAAATCCTCTGGCGGCAGAAGGCGGCCTTCTCCGATGCGGTGGGCCACTCCATGGTCAACGACCTTAAGGCGTTGGCGGAGCGCGCTTATACCGACGCCGAATTTGTGGAAAAGGCGACGAAATACGATTACTGCCGCCCGTTCACGAAGGAGAGCCTGCTGTACCGGGAGCTCTTCGAGCAATACTACCCCGGCCAGGCGAAGATGATAACGGGTTACTGGATGCCCAATAAGACCTGGCCAGGCTGCGACGTGGACGACCCGTCCGCGAGAGTGCTTTCAAACTACGGGGCCAGCGGCGTTTAACAAGTATTTCACTTGACAAAACGATCTGACTGGCTTAATATCACGACAAGTTCCAAACAGCGCAAGGGTGCGCAGTGAGATTCGTCTCACCGCCGCCCTTGCGCTTTTGTTTTGGGATCCACCAGGAAAGGAGCTGTTTACAATGACATTTTCCGCTGTCAACACGATCTGGGTGCTGCTGGGCGCGGCGCTGGTGTTCTTCATGCAGGCGGGCTTTGCGATGTGCGAGGCAGGCTTCACGCGGGCCAAGAACACGGGTAATATCCTGATGAAGAACCTGATGGACTTTTGCATCGGCACGCCGCTGTACTGGCTGGTGGGCTTCGGCATCATGTTCGGCGCAGGCACGGCGGTCTTTGGCCGGATCGACCCCTTCATATTGGGTGACTACAGCCACATACTGCCCGCGGGCGTGCCGCTGTGGGCCTACGCCATCTTCCAGACGGTGTTCTGTGCCACCAGCGCCACCATCGTATCCGGCGCGATGGCCGAGCGCACGAAGTTCTCCGCCTACTGCGTCTACTCGGCGGCGATTTCCCTGTTCATCTATCCCGTGTCCGGTCACTGGATCTGGGGCGGCGGCTGGCTGAGCGCGCTGGGCTTCCATGATTTCGCCGGTTCCACCTGCGTGCACATGGTGGGCGGCGTGTGCGCCCTGATCGGCGCCAAAATGTTGGGACCCCGCATCGGCAAGTATGGCGCGGACGGCAAGCCCCGGGCGATCCTCGGCCACAACCTGTCCATCGCGGCGCTGGGCGTGTTCATACTGTGGTTCTGCTGGTTCGGCTTCAACGGCGCCAGCACCGTGGGCATGGACAGCGACGAGCTGATCGTCTCCGCAGGCCTGGTGTTCTTCAACACCAACCTGGCCGCGGCGGTGGCCACGCTGACGACGATGTTCTTCACCTGGCTGCGCTACGGCAAGCCGGACGTGTCCATGACCTTCAACGCCTCGCTGGCGGGGCTCGTGGGCATCACGGCGGGCTGCGACGCGGTCAACCCCTTCGGCGCGGCCATCATCGGCCTGTGCTGCGGCTTTGCGGTGGTGCTGTCGGTAGAGTTCTTCGACAAGGTGGTGAAGATCGACGACCCCGTCGGCGCGATCTCCGTGCACGGTATTTGCGGAGCGCTGGGAACGATACTGACCGGCCTGTTCGCCACGGGCGTTTCTACGATGAAGGGCGTGTTCTACGGCGGCGGGTTCCGGTTCCTGGGCGTGCAGCTGCTGGGCGTCGGCGCGGTAATCGCCTGGACGGCGGTAGTTATCACCATCGTGTTCTCCATCATCAAGGCGACCATCGGCCTGCGGACCAGCGCTGAGGACGAGGCCATGGGCCTGGATCGCTCGGAGCACGGCCTGCATACCGCCTATTCCGGCTTTACCATCATGACGGACAGCGCCGTGGAAGAAGCAGAGCCTGTGGCGATTCCCGCCGGGGACTATGAAGCGCCTGTGCGGGCAGCCAGGGAAAAGACCCCCGACGCGCCGGTCTACACCAATGTGCGCATCATCTGCCGCCCGGCCAGCCTGGAGCCCCTGAAAAAGAACCTGAACAAGATCGGCATCACCGGCATGACCGTCACCAACGTCATGGGATACGGCACGCAGAAGGGCACGCCGGAGTACTACCGCGGCACGCCTGTGGAGATCACGCTGCTGCCCAAGGTGCAGGTGGACATCGTGGTCAGCAAGGTGCCGGTACGCTTGGTCGTCGAAACTGCCAAGCGCGTGTTGCACACCGGCCATATCGGTGACGGCAAGATCTTCATCACCGATGTTGAAAACGTCGTTCGCGTTCGTACCGGCGAAGAGGGGTACGACGCCCTCCAGAGCGACTGATTTGAAGGCTTCGCCGGATTATTTGAAGTATTTCCATTGATATGCTTGACAAATGTCGGAGACAGCCGATACAATAGCATCAACAGAATGGTCTGCGCGACTCCGCGCAGGCCATCATTCGAATTACAGGCAGGAGGACAGCCGATGAACAGAAACGAATCCATTGTCATACTGGACTTTGGCGGCCAGTATACCCAGCTGATTGCGCGGCGGGTGAGGGAGTGCCACGTCTATTCGGAGGTCGTGCCGTGGAGCGTGTCCGCGGATGAAATCAGTTCCCGGCAGCCCGCAGGCATCATCCTCTCCGGCGGCCCGGCCAGCGTTGCCGACCCGGACGCGCCCCATTGCGACCCGGCCATCTACGATCTGGGCGTGCCGGTATTGGGCATATGCTACGGGATGCAGTTGACGGCCCGGCTGCTGGGCGGCGATGTGGAGCGGGCACGGGAACGGGAATACGGTCGGGTCACGGTTCGTATGAAGGCGCAGAACGGTTTGCTGAAAGGCATTTCCGCCGAATCCGCCTGCTGGATGAGCCACACCTGGCAGGTCAGCGTGTGCCCGCCGGGATTCCATGTCATCGCTGAGACGGATAACTGCCCGGTCGCAGCTATGTCGAATGACGCAAAGCGCATCTATTGTGTGCAGTTCCACCCCGAGGTGACCCATACCGACGAGGGACGGCAGATCATCAAAAACTTCGTGCTGAACATCTGCGGCTGCACGGGCAAATGGACGATGGAGGCCTACGCGGAGACGGCGGTCAGGCAGATTCGCCAAATCGTCGGCGACACCGGCACGGTGCTGCTGGCGCTGTCCGGCGGCGTGGATTCCTCGGTGGCGGCGGCGCTGATCTACCGCGCCATTGGGAATCGCCTGACCTGCGTGTTTGTCGATCATGGCCTGCTGCGCAAGGGCGAGAGCGAGCAGGTGTGCCGGGTGTTCAGCGAGCTTTTCCCGGTGCGTTTCGTTCGCGCGGACGCCGCCGAAAGGTTCTTCACCGACCTGAAGGGCGTCACTGACCCCGAGCGGAAGCGTAAGATCATCGGGCGGGATTTCATCGAGGTGTTCAAGGATACCGCAAAGGATCTGGGCAGCCTGGACCATTTCGCCCAGGGCACCATTTACCCGGACGTGATCGAGAGCGGCCAGGGCACCAGCGCCGCGGTCATCAAGAGCCACCACAACGTGGGCGGCCTGCCGAAGGAGCTGGGCTTTACCGAGCTGATCGAGCCGCTGCGGATGCTTTTCAAGGACGAGGTGCGCGCGCTGGGCGAGGCGCTGGGCCTGCCCCACGACCTGGTCTGGCGGCAGCCGTTCCCCGGCCCCGGCCTGGCCATCCGCATCATCGGCGAGGTGACGCCCGAGAAGGCGAAGATCGTCCGGGAGAGCGACGCCATTTTCCGGGAGGAGATCGCCAGGGCTGGCCTTGCCGAACAGGTCAACCAGTATTTCACGGTGCTGACCGGCGTTCACTCCGTGGGCGTGATGGGGGATGAGCGCACCTACGACTATACCATCGCCCTGCGCGCCGTCACCACCGACGACTTCATGACCGCCGACTGGGCGCGGCTGCCTTACGACCTCATTGCCCGCGTTTCCGGACGCATTGTCAACGAAGTGCCCCACGCCAGCCGCGTGGTGCTGGATGTCACCTCCAAGCCGCCCGCCAGCATTGAGTGGGAATGATCTCCGAGATCCCGAGAACCCCGCAATCGATGTTGACCGGAATTATCATCTGACGATTCATTTCTTCGTCACGACCGAAGATTTTGAGTCGTTTCCCGACCCCACCAACGCGACGATTCTTGAATCCAAGAATTGCCTGCAGTTCAGGGTTGGTTGAAACTCTTACAACGGATAATGACGGGAACGAATAAATCCATAATACCCGGGGGAGCGACCAATTACAGCGAATAGGGTGATAATAGGAATAGTTCAGCAGCGCGCTACATTCGCATTGTAGAGGTCACCGGTTCGAATCCGGTATGCTCCACTCAAACTGGCAGAGACGAACACCCAATGGACGATCATCATGATCAGAGGGGTGTTCGTCTTGAGCGTTTATGGCAATATCAAATAACACTTTGAGGCCAGGGACGACTTGGATGTCGTTACCATAGCCTTTTGTTTTTATCATTTTTTGTTACAGGATGCGTTATTATCTAGAGTGTGTTTCTAAATCGGCATCCCACGAAGTGGGCCCACCATGAATGAAACACAGGACGTAATGTTTACACCATACCGCAAAGCGTAGTATACTA
>CADBVG010000046.1:6706-50869 GCA_902798105.1 uncultured Eubacteriales bacterium | reverse complement strand
TTCAATCAGTACGATAAGGTATTCTACCACAACGACCAGCATTTTTCTACGCTTTGACATCCCGTGCACCGCCTCTCAGATGATGCGGCCTCGTTTCTCAATTTTCACAGTTTTGTCAAGTGCTGTCAGTTTGTTTATTTGTTATTTCTTTGTTGTATCTTTCCCTTTCCTCTTAAGTTGATGACATTGCCCCCGCCGGGGGAGGCCATTTGGGTTGGTTGAAGGAGAAATTTCTGATTTGTCGCTGGGGCGACAAATCAGAATTTCTCATTAAGTTATCTCCCCACGCAGGAATTTACCCCGTCGCCGTAGAATGTTACAGTTTGTAGTTATGATGCAATAACCTTTGGAGGTTCGAGCCATGGGCGTGGAAGGGAACCGGGCCGTGGCGGTGGGCCTGTACCGCGGGCACATCCCGGCGCTGCAAAGGGCGCTGGCGGCCTGCGGATACGCCCTGGCCGGGCAGGCCGAAGGCGGCGCGGCGGGGCTGGCCCTGCTGTCGACGCTCCAGCCCCGCCTGGCGGTGGTGGGCGCGGCCATGCCCGGCATGGACGGCGTGGCCTTCGCAAGGCGCGCCCGGTCGCAAAAGCTGGTGGTGCAGCCCGACATACTGCTGCTGACACCGCCGGGGCTGCGACTGCCGGAGGCGGAAAGCCTGCCGGCTCTGGGGGCGGCGGCGCTGGAAATGCCCGTCGACGAAGGCCGCCTGCGCTCGGCGCTCGAAGCGCTGGCGAACCGGCCAAAGGCGCTGCCCGAGGGCAAGGCCGCGCGGCTGGAGGCGCTGATGGACGCCCTGGGCGTGCCCCGGCATCGGGGCCGGGTCTGCCTGGCGCTGGCCGTGGCCCTGGCCTGGCACGACGCCGGCCGGGTGGCCTCGCTGAAGGATGGCATCTATCCCGAGGTGGCCCGGCGGACCGGGCTGACGACCGCCCAGGTGGAGCGTGCCCTGCGCCACGCCATCGACGCCGCCTGGGGCAACGGGGCGATCGAGCATCAACACAGGATATTCGGAGACACTATCGACGCAAGGCGCGGAAAGCCCACCTGCGGCGAAATGATAGCGCAGCTTGCGGAAGAACTGCGATGGGAGGCATGACGGATGAAGAGGATCAAGCGCGCCGTGGTGATCGTGCTGGACGGCTGTGGCGCCGGCTGGCAGCATGACGCGGCCCAATACGGCGACGAGGGGGCCAACACCCTCAAGCATGTGATCGAACAGGAGCACCCCAACATCCCCAACTTGGAGGAGCTGGGCCTTCTGCACCTGCTGGGCATGCAGGACAGGGACGCCGATGAACCCATCGGCTGCTACGGCATCATGGAGGAAAAATCTGCCGGCAAGGACACCACCACCGGCCACTGGGAAATCGCCGGCCTGACCCTTGAAAAGCCCTTCCCCACCTACCCCAACGGCTTCCCGCCGGAGGTGATCGAAGCCTTTGAATACGAGACCGGCATGGGCACCTTGGGCAACAAGCCCGCCTCCGGCACCGCCATCATCGAGGAGCTGGGGGCCGAACACCTGCGCACCGGCAAGCTGATCGTCTATACCTCCGCCGACAGCGTGTTCCAGATCGCCGCCCACGAGGCCGTGGTGCCGCCGATGACGCTGTGGGATATGTGCCGCGCCGCCCGCCGCATTTTGAAGGGCGAGCACAACGTCGGCCGTGTGATCGCCCGCCCCTTCGAGGGCGAGGTGGGCCACTTTGTGCGCACCGCCAACCGGCGCGACTTTTCCGTCGACCCCACCGGCCGCACGATGCTGGACGCGGTGAAGGGCGCTGGTATGGACGTGCTGGCCGTGGGCAAGATCGAAGATATCTTCAACCACCGGGGCATCACCCAGTCCAACCATGTCGCCGGCAACAAGTTCTGCTGCGACGCCACCATCGAATACCTGAAAAAGGATCGCTGGAAGGGCCTGATGTTCGTCAACCTGGTGGACACCGACATGCTCTATGGCCACCGGCGCGACACCGAGGGCTTCGCCCGCTGCCTGACCCACTTCGACGCGCGGCTGCCCGAAATCATGCGCCTGCTGGGCGACGACGGCCTGCTGATCATCACCGCCGACCACGGCTGCGACCCCGCCTACACGGCCCACACCGACCACACCCGCGAGCGCGTACCGCTGCTGGTCTGGGGCCTGGGCGTACAGGAGGGCGTGAACCTGGGCCAGCGCAAGAGCTTCGCCGACGTCTCCGCCACCGTGCTGGAGGCGCTGGGCGTAAACGAGAAGCTGGACGGCGAATCGTTCTACAGGGACATCGCCATCGAATAGGGCCATAATTATTAATAGAATGTGATATTTTACACAAAAGGGCTTTTCATCCCCTGTGGAATGGGGTAAAATATATGTGTAGTTATAGGTGTGTCCGCGCCTGCGGCATACCCGCTAACATGACTTATTTTTAGGAGGTAGATTCCAATGGCTGTTAAAGTTGCTATTAATGGTTTCGGTCGTATTGGCCGCCTGGCTTTCCGTCAGATGTTCGGCGCTGAGGGCTACGAGATCGTCGCCATCAACGACCTGACCACCCCCAAGATGCTGGCGCACCTGCTGAAGTATGACTCCACCCAGGGCAACTACGCCAACGATCACAAGGTCGAGGCCACCGAGAATTCCATCATCGTGGACGGCCATGAGATCATCATCTACGCCGAGAAGAACGCCGCGGATTGCCCCTGGGGCAAGCTGAAGGTGGACGTCGTGCTGGAGTGCACCGGCTTCTACACCAGCAAGGAAAAGAGCCAGGCCCACATCCAGGCTGGCGCCCGCAAGGTCGTCATCTCCGCGCCCGCCGGCAATGACCTGCCCACCATCGTTTACAACGTCAACCACACCACCCTGAAGCCCGAAGATACCATCATCTCCGCCGCTTCCTGCACCACCAACTGCCTGGCGCCCATGGCCAAGGCTCTGAACGACGGCTGGGCCATCGAGAGCGGCATCATGTGCACCATCCACGCCTACACCGGCGACCAGATGATCCTGGACGGCCCGCAGCGCAAGGGCGACCTGCGCCGCTCCCGTGCCGCCGCGATCAACATCGTGCCCAACAGCACCGGCGCTGCCAAGGCCATCGGCCTGGTCATCCCTGAGCTGAACGGCAAGCTGATCGGCGCCGCCCAGCGCGTGCCCACCCCCACCGGCTCCACCACCATCCTGAACGCCGTCATCAACGGCCAGCCCACGATCGAAGAGATCAACGCCCAGATGAAGAAGGAAGCCACCGAGTCCTTCGGCTACACCGAGGACCAGATCGTCTCCTCCGACATCGTCGGCATGCGCTATGGCTCCCTGTTCGACGCCACCCAGACCATGATCTGCAAGCTCGAGGGCGGCAAGAGCCAGGTTCAGGTTGTGTCCTGGTACGACAACGAGAATTCCTACGTCAGCCAGATGGTCCGCACCATCAAGTTCTTCTCCGAGCTGAAGTAATTTTCTCGAAACCCCTTCGCACCCCGCTTCCATTGGAAGCGGGGTGTTTTTGCGCCTTGTCAACGCTGCCGAAACACATGGGGACCGTGTTCTCTGTGTTATCACTGGCAGAATGCCAGCGCAGGACACAGAGAACCATTCCCGCTTGTTCCGTCCCCGCGTGTTCTCCCCCCGCAACCAAACCCTAACGCAAACGAACCATGTAACGCGCTTGAACAGAATCGGCGGCAGGTATAACATATATTAATCATATAAGAAAGGCAATGAACATAAAATGCTGCTACCGACCGCGCTGGCCCTGTTTGCGGGGCTGATTATGACACGTATCTTCAAAAAAACAGGCCTGAAGCTGCCCGATGTGACCGCCTTCCTGGTCGCCGGCCTGCTGGTGGGCCCCTACGCGCTGGGGGCGCTGGGCGTGCCCGGGCTGGGCTTCAATTCCATGGCGGACCTGGACCGGGTGAGCTTCCTGTCCACGGTGGCCCTGGGCTTCATCGCCTTCGACATCGGCAATGAATTCCGGCTGGCCCAGCTGAAGAAGACCGGCAAGGTCGCCACGGTGATCGGCATCGTGCAGGCGCTGACGGCCACGGCGCTGGTGGACATCGCCCTGATCGCGCTGCACTTCGTCCTCGGCCCGGAAAAGCTGCCCCTGCCGGTGGCCATCACCCTGGGGGCCATCGCCGCGGCCACCGCCCCCGCCGCCACGCTGATGGTCGTGCGCCAGTACAAGGCCAAGGGCCCGCTGACCGACCTGCTGCTGCCCATCGTCGCCCTGGACGACGCCGTGGGCCTGGTGGTGTTTGCCGTGTCCTTCGGCGTGGCCCAGGCCTTGGAGGGCGGCGCGCTGAACGTGGTGTCGGTGGTGGTCAACCCGCTGCTGGAGATCGTCTGCTCGCTGGCCCTCGGCGCGACCATGGGCAGCCTGCTGACGCTGCTGGAGAAGCTGTTCTTCTCCAACAAGAACCGCCTGTCGCTGACCATCGCCTTCGTCATCATGACCATCGCGCTGTCCACGCTGGAGATCCCGCTGGTCGGTGAGGTGAAGATCACCTTCTCGTCGCTGCTGGTGTGCATGATGCTGGGCACCATGTTCTGCAACCTCAGCGAATACTCTGTGGACATCATGAAGCGCTCCGAGGAGTGGACCGCCCCGCTTTACGCGGTGTTCTTCGTGCTCTCCGGCGCCCAGCTGGATTTGACCGTGTTCCGCTACCCGTCGATACTGCTCATCGGCATGGTGTTCATACTGGTGCGCTGCGCGGGCAAGTACCTGGGCGCTTGGGGCAGCGCAACCCTCATGGGCTGCGAGCCCAACGTGTGCAAGTACCTGGGCATCACCCTGTTCCCCCAGGCCGGCGTGGCGCTGGGCATGGTGGTCACCGCCCAGGCCCTGGGCCAGGAATCCGGCGCGATGATCCGCAACATCATACTATTCGCCGTGCTGGTCTACGAGCTGGTGGGCCCGCTGCTGACCAAGCAGTCGCTGATGGCCGCCGGCGAGGTGCAATCCAAGTACCCCGAGGCCCACTACCGGGCCCGGTTCGAGAAGAAGCCCGCGCAATGAGCCCCATAACCTACCGATCTTGTCGCCTGTTTTCACGCAGAATATACGTTGAATCAACATCAGTGCGCTTACAAAGGCGATAATAAATCATTATAATATATCCGACCTGTGAAAAGCAGGAACAAACATGCGCAAAAGCGCGAAGAATTTGAAAGGAAGTACCGAAAATGAAGAAGATCATCGCTCTGATCCTGGCTATGATGCTGCTGGCCATGGGCCTGACCGCTTGCAAGAAGGCCGAGCAGAAGGCCGAGCAGGCTGCTACCGCCGTCGAAGAGAAGGCTGAGGAAGCCGCCGACAAGGTGGAAGAGAAGGCTGAAGAGGCTGCCGATAAGGTCGAAGAGAAGGCCGAAGAGGCTGCCGACGCTGCTGCTGACGCCGCCGATAAGGTCGAAGATAAGGCTGAAGAGGCTGCTGACGCTGCTGCCGATACCGCTGAGGCCGCTGCCGACGCCGTCGAAGAGGCTGCTGACGCTGCCGCTGGCAAGTAATTGACAGTACAGGGTTTTCAAGCAAAACGCCCCGCAATCGCGGGGCGTTTTGCTGTCAATGGGCTTTCATCAGAACACCATCGACGCGTCGTAGCCCATGGTGTCCTGCACCAGGTCGAAGATCTCCCACAGGCGATCGCGGTCGGCATCGGAGAAGCGGTACGTCTTGCCCGCGCCGTTGTCGGTCATGTAGGGGCAGCCGTCGGTGGCGATGGCGAAGTCGTAGACCTTGTCCTCGCCGAAGCGGCAGAACAATGTGCTGTTCATCGTGCAGTTTTCCAGCTCGGCGCTGTTCTTTTTGGCCCGCATCAGCATGTCCTGGAGCTCCTGGAGCGTAGCGTCGTCCACCACGGTCTGCTCACAGCGGTTGCCGTCGTAATCCTCGTAGATCATCGTCGCCTCGGTCATCTTTGCCGCGGCCAGCGCCCCCAGGGACGCCGCCAGCAGCCCGACCAGCAGCAGTGCGCAAATCCATTTTTTCATGGTGATCCCTTCTTCCATAAAAGAATAATCCTGTCGGACATAAATCGACAGGATTATTATACACGCGCCGCCCATCGGAATCAATGCGAAGGCGGCAAGTGTCAACGAAACATCATGCCGGCATCACAATTTCAGTGGAAGTAGTTCCGCTTCACAAACGCCAGGTCCGCCCCGGCGAAGTCGTAGCCGCCCATCTCCTCCGGCTTTGCCCAGGCGATGGCGTTGCACGCCACCGTGGAAGGCTCGCCTTCGATGATCTCACAGCCGTAGAACAGCACCAGCACGTCCCGGTCTGGGTATTGAAAGAACACAGCGTCCCGCACGCGACCCACGGCCACGGCAATGTCCAGCTCTTCCCTCAATTCCCGGGCCAGGGCCGCCTCGGGGTCCTCCCCCGGCTCCAGCTTGCCGCCGGGGAACTCCCATTTCAGGGCGTTGTGGGCGTTGGGCAGGCGCTGGCACAGCATCACCCGGCCCCCGCGCTCCACCACGGCGGCGGATACCACAAGCATGGGCATGTCCTCCTCTGCATCATCAATCGCCAATACAGGGGGAAAATCAATCGACCTCCACGCCCTTGATGTGCCGCCCGAAGCAGTGCAGCGTCACCGGCGTGCCCGGGGCGGGCATATGCGCCCGCTTGCTGGCGTTCAGATATACGATGCGCTCCTCCCGGGTGTCCTCGCCGGCCTCCAACTGCTGGATGCGCTCGGACAGGGCGGAGGTCCCCATCGGCGCATCGGCCTCCACCTGGATGCGCACGGGCAGCACCATGGCCCCGTCGTGCAGTTCCGGCGCGTCGGCGATGGCCACCACCACGCCCCGCACGTCCCGGGACAGGCCGCTTTCCATGTCCCGCAGGAAGCGCCGGTAGCGCAGGTTCGGCCACAGCCGTTCGATAAAGCCGTACATGAACGCCACGATCAGCAGCGGCGCGGCCACCAGCGCCAGCCAGTGGATGCGCTTGATGAGCGCGAACACCAGCACCGCGGCCAGCACCGCCAGCACCGGGATCAGCCCCAGCCACGCACGGCGGATCCGGCCGTCAATTTCAACCATGTCCCGTTCCGAGTACATCGCTTACCTCTCCCGCGCCATCTCCATCACGTCCCAGATGCGCTGCAAATCGTCGCTGTTGTAGTAGAAGAGGGTGATCTTGCCGCTGTCGGTGGTGCCGTCCAGGCGCACGCGGGTACCGAACAGCTCCCGGGCCATGTTCTCCAGCTCGCCGATCTGGGCGTCCTTTGGCCGGCGGGGCTTGGGTTCTTCCGGCTTCACCGGCTGGGCGCATATGCGCTCCAGCTGGCGCACCGACCAGCCCTGCTGCACGGTCAGGTTGGCCAACTGCACCTGGCGGCGGGGGTCCACCGTCACCAGTGCCCGGGCGTGCCCGGCAGACAGCTTGCCCTCGGCCAGCAGCGCCTTCACGCTGTCGGGCAGGGTCAAAAGCCGCAGCAGGTTCGCCACGGCGGGGCGGCTCTTGCCCAGGCGCTCGGCGACCTTTTCCTGGGTCAGGCCGGCCTCGTCCATCAGCTGGCGCACGCCCATGGCCTCCTCCACCGGGTTCAGGTCGTCCCGCTGGAGGTTCTCAATCAGGGCCGCCTCCAGCCGCTTCTGGCTGTCCCAGTCCCGCACAATGGCCGGGATCTCGGTCTGCCCTGCCAGCCGGGAAGCCCGATAGCGCCGCTCGCCGGCGATGATGGTGAACCGGTCGCCGCTGGGAGCCACGATGATGGGCTGCAGCACGCCCACCGCCTCGATGGACGCCGCCAGCTCCTTCAGCGCCGCCTCGTCAAAGCTGCGCCGGGGCTGCTCCCGGTTGGGGTCGATCTGCCCGATGGGCAGCATCCGCACCGCGTCCACGGGTTCGGCGGGCTGCGCCGACTGAACCTGGGCCTCCTCCTGGGCCTCGGCAACCACGTCCTCGCCCAGCAGCGCGCCCAGGCCCCGGCCCAGGCCCCGTTGAATCTTCTTCGCCATATATGAAAACCTCCGATATGTTTGAGCAGGATACCATGGCGGCACAAGCGGAATCGCGCGCGCTTCCCGCGCACGAGATGGCGCCGCCGCTGTAGCAGGCAGGGCAATACTGATTTGTCGCGTTGCGACAAATCAGTATTGAGGGATTAGGTTTTAGGGGGTAGGTTTTAGGGGGTGGACCAAATCCTGACGGATTTGTTTGATTTAAGGAAATACCGCACAAACGGGCGGCATGTCTGGCGGTGCCATTTCCCTTGACTTGCCGCCAGCAAGCCTGCGAAATTTGCAGGCGCGCCTGACGGAAAATTCACTCGCCAGCCAACCACCCTTATTATGCGGTATTTCCTTAAGGGAAACGGCCGAGGATTCAACTCCTCTCGGTCCTTTATTCAAAAGAAATCCGCAAGGATTTCTACCTTCCCTAACACCTAAAACCTATAACCTAAAACCTCTAATTCCTCTGCAACAATTCCTCCGCCAGCTCCTGGTACGCCCTCGCGCCGGTGCTGCGGGCATCGTACAGGTGGATGGGCAGGCCGTAGCTGGGGGCCTCGCTGAGGCGCACGTTCCGGGGGATCATCGTCTCGAAAGCCTCATCCCGGAAGTGGGTGCGCACCTCCTGCACCACCTGGGCGCACAGGTTCGTGCGGCCGTCGAACATGGTCAGCAGTATGCCCTCAATGGCCAGATTCGGGTTCAGCTTCTTGCGCATCAGCTTCACGGTGTTCACCAACTGGCCCACGCCCTCCAGCGCGTAGTATTCGCACTGTATGGGAATCAGCACGCTGTCCGCCGCTGTCAGCGCGTTCAGCGTCAGCAGGCTCAGCGACGGCGGGCAGTCGATGAAGATATAGTCGTACTCGTCCCGCAGGGGCGCCAGGGCGTCCTTGAGCAGCCCCTCCCGGTTCTCCACGGCCACCAGCTCGATCTCCGCCCCCGCCAGCTCGATGGCGGTGGGGATCAGCCTCAGCGCGCCGAAGCCGGTGTCCACCACGGCGTCCCGCGCCCCGGCCTCGCCGATCAGCACGTCATACACCGTGGGGCCGTCGTGGTCATTCTTGCCCAGGCCGCTGGTGGCGTTGCCCTGGGGATCGATGTCCACCAGCAGCACCCGCTTCCCCTTCTCGGCCACGCAGGCGCTGAGATTCACGGCGGTGGTGGTCTTGCCCACGCCGCCCTTCTGATTGGTTATCGCGATGATCTTTCCCAAAGTGAACCTTCCCATCCATACACGCCGCGAAAAGCGGCTGTACATCCATTATATCTATTCCATTATACGGCAATTTATGTATGGGGGCAAGGGCAATATGTAAAACTGCTTTGAAGAAAAATAGGGCCATATGGACAGCGTTTCATAGAACGCACGCAGGGGCGGCGTTGCGCCGCCCGCCGGGATGTACACATCGAGATGTACCCGGGCGGACGCCGCAACGACGCCCCTGCATTGGTTTGCATCGGTATTGCTTTCTACCCAACCACCTTGATCTTGATCTTGGCCTTCTTGCCGTTGCGTGTCTTCACGGTGATGGTGACGGTGCCCTTCTTCAACGCCTTGACCAGGCCGGTGCTGCTGACAGTGGCGATCTTCTTGCTGCCGCTGGACCAGCTCAGCTTGCTCGTCACCTGGGCCGGCGAAACCGTGGCGGTCAGCTGGAGGGTCTCGCCCACCTTCAGCGTCGCGGATTTGCCCTGGTCGATCTTCACGCTCTTGGCGTCAACGACCTTGATGGTGATCGTAGCCTTCTTGCCGTTCTCGGTCCGGGCGGTGATGACCGCCTTGCCCGCGCGCTTGGGGGTCAGCAGGCCTGAGCTGTTCACCGACACCGAAGACGAGCTGGAGGTCCACTTCACCTTCGTCTCGGCGTTGGCGGGCTTCTGGACCGCCGTCAGCTGCATGGGATGGCCCACGTAAATCGTGGCGCTCTTGCCCTCGGCGATGGACACGCTGGTAGCGAGTATCTTCTGCACCACAAAGGGGATGCCGTACTCAGCCGCGTAATCGGAGGCCGCGGTATCGGGCCTTCCGTAGATCTGCAGTTTGGCCGGCTGTTTCAGCGGCTCGCTGAGCTGCACCATGCCGTTCTCGTCGATCGCCGACGCCTTGCCGACGGTAAACACATCCTGGCCCATTTCGGTCACGCTCAGGGGAATTTCCGCCTTCACCAGCTTCTTGCACTGGGCAAAGGCGTAGTCGCCCACCGTCACAACGCCGGACTTCAGCGAAACCTGGTCCAAATCGCCGCAGTGGAAGAAGGCGCCATAGCCGACGGTCTCCACCCTGCCGGGGATGGACAGGGTCGTCAAATCCTCGCAGTAGGCGAATGCAAGGGACCCGATCTCCTCCACGGTGGCGGGCAGGGACAGCTTTCGGATGGAATCGCAGTTCCGGAAGGCGCTGTTGCCGATGGTGGTCAGTCCGCTGGACAGGGTCAGCTTGCGCAGGTCCTTGCAGTCCTTGAAAGCCCTGTCGGCGATCTCGCTGACGGTGCCGGGAATCGTCACCCGGATCATCGACTCGCACAGCTCAAAGGCGCCCTCGTTGATCTCCTGCAGGCCCTCGGGCAGTGTGAAGTCCTTCAGGGACAGGCACTTGTTGAAGGCGTTCTCGCCGATCACCCGCAGGGTGGAGGGCAGGGCGATCTTCCACAGTATCTGGCAATTTTCAAACATGCCCTCGCTGATCTCGGACAGCCCCTCGGGCAGATCGATATGGGAGAGCTTGGTGCAGTTCGCGAACGCGCGGGGGCCAATCGCCTCCAGGCTCTCCGGCAGGGTGACGCTCACCAGCGCGGTGCAGCTGTCGAAGGCTGCCTCGCCGATCTCGGTCACGGAATCGGGCACCGTCACGGTCCACAGCTTTGTGAAGCCCTGGAAGGCGTTCGGGGCGATGGCCGTCACCGGGTAGCCGTTCACCTCGCTCATGATGTTCGCGCTGGTGAGGGACCGGTCCGCGGTGATGGCGGTAGCCTGGCCACCGGCGATCTCGTAGGTGATGTACTTCTTCACAACGATCTTGTTGGAGACGCTATCGCCATCCCCGGAATCGTTGCTCACGGGTGCTTCCGCCAACTCCGGCTGGAGGTTCTCAAGGGGCGCGATGTCCAGGTCCAGCTCCAGGCCGGCATCGTCCATTTCCGACGCATCGGAAAGCGCCGGGGCGTCCAGCTCCAGCTCCACGGGCACATCGTCCTGGCCCTCGGCCAGCACAGCGCCGCCGACCAGCGCGACGCACAGCGCCGCCGCCAGCCAAATTGCCATAAACCGTTTCATATCTATGCACCTCGCTTTTCATTAGGACGAAACGACATACTTTCACAAAAGTATTATAACCATTTGTTCCACTCTGTGTCAACATCTATTCCGTCATAAAGGATGATAATGTACAAAATTCAACATTAATTCACGCTTTCGCCACTATATGAAAATGCGAAAATCGCACCCTCCCCCATTTGCGGGGAGGGTGCGACCTGCATTTGCGCGATTTTGGTTAAGGAAATACCGCATAATAAGGGTGGTTGGCTGGCGCGCAGGCTTGCTGGCGGCAAGTCAAGGAATTTGCAGGATGTGCATGGCGGAAATGGCACCGCCAGACATGCCGCCCGTTTGTGCGGTATTTCCTTAAATGAACTCCAGGATTACCATCTCGGCGGCGTCGCCGCGACGGGGGCCCTTCTTGACGATGCGGGTATAGCCGCCGCCCTGGCCCTTCTCCTCGGCGCGCTTCTTGTACTTGGGCGCGATTTCGCGGAACAGCTTCTCGACGACCTGATGCTTTACGTCCTTCTGCCGCTTCTTGAAATCCGCCTTGTCCTCGCCCTCGTTCTGGACGGCGGGGATGTCGTACAGGTAGCGCATGATCTGACGACGTGCAGCCAGGCGCGCGGGGCTGTCGTTCTGCACGGTCAACTCCTCCACCTGCTTTTTGTCGTTCATGTGCTTCTTGGTCACTTCGATCGTATTGTCGCACTGGCGCATGGCGATGGTCACGAGGTGCTCAGCCAGCGACTGAACTTCCTTGCCGCGCGCCAGAGTGGTTTCGATTTTGCCGTACCAGATCAGGTTGGTCACCTGGTTGCGAAGCATCGCCATCCTCTGGTCGGTCGGCCGGCCCAGCTTGCGATTGGCCATTTCTGGTTCCTCCCTTGATGCTTATATCAGTAAATCCCGCGGCTCATTCGTCGCTGGCCTTCAGAGCCAGGCCCAGAGCGATCAGCTTCTGTTCCACCTCTTCCAGCGACTTCTTGCCGAGGTTGCGCACCTTCATCATGTCCTCCTGATTGCGCTGCACCAGCTCGGCAACCGTGTTGATGCCGGCGCGCTTCAGGCAGTTGAACGCACGGACGGAGAGATCCAGCTCTTCGATGGTCATCTCCAGCACCTTGCTCTTATCGTCGATTTCAGGTTCGTTGTAATCGACGCGGACAACGTTCACCGTCAGGTCGATGAACAGGCGCATGTTGTTGGTCAGGATCTGCGCGGCGGAGGCCAGCGCCTCCTTGGGCAGTATGCTGCCGTTGGTCCACACTTCGATGGTCAGCTTGTCGTAGTCGGTGACCTGGCCCACGCGGGTGTCCTCGACGGAGTAGCTGACCTTGCGAATGGGGGTGAAAATGCTGTCCACCGGAATCACGCCGATGGGCATGCCGACAACCTTGTTGCGCTCCTGTGCGAGCTGCTTGTTCCGCTCTGCGGAGACATAGCCTCTTCCCTTCTCAAGGGTGATCTGGCACTGCAGGTGCCCGCCCTCGGAAAGCGTCGCGATGTGCAGTTCGGGATTGACGATTTCAACCTCGTCGTCCGCCTTGATGTCGCCCGCGGTGATCTCGCAGGGACCGTGCGCATCGATGGAGACAGTCTTGGGCTGCTCCGTGAAGAGTTTCGCAGAGAGAAGCTTGATGTTCAGGATCAGTTCCGCGACGTCTTCCTTCATGCCGGGAACGGTCGAAAACTCATGCTGCACGCCTTCAATACGAATGCTGGTCGCGGCCACGCCGGGCAGCGAGTTCAGCAGTACGCGGCGCAGGGAATTGCCCAGGGTCTGGCCGAAGCCGCGCTCCAGGGGGTTGACGACGAACTTGCCGTAGCGGTTGTTCTCGCCCACTTCCACACGTTCAATTTTGGGCTTTTCGATTTGATCGATCACTCAGCGTTTCCTCCTCTCCTCGTCGCGCCCGGGGCAATGCCCCTTGCGCGGTGCTGGCGCTGCGCCGCGGCGGGAAGTATTCCCGCCCGCAGGGCGCAGGCTATGCTAATTCTGTCCTCGAGGGGGATGATTTCCCATGCGAGGCGCATCGGAAACCGCCCCAACCAATTAGCGGGAGTACAGCTCGACGATCAGGTTCTCGGAAACCTCATAGTCAATGTCTTCGCGGCTGGGCATCGCGGCAATCTTGCCCTCGAAGCTGTCAGCCTGCTTCTCGATCCACTGGGGCATGGCCTTCTTGCCATACTCCTCCACCAGACCCTTGAACTTTTCGGAGGCCTGGCTCTTCTGGCGGACGGCGATCACGTCGCCGGGCTTGACCAGCGCGGAGGGGATGTCGCAGCGCTTGCCATTGACGTTGAAGTGGCCGTGGTTCACCAGCTGGCGCGCTTCGCGGCGGGTGGAGGCGAAGCCCATGCGGAAGACCACGTTGTCCAGGCGGCGCTCCAGGTACTGGAGCATGATCTCGCCGGTGATGCCGCGCTTGCGCTCGGCCATCTCATAGTAATGATAGAACTGCTTCTCAAGCACGCCGTAGATGAACTTGACCTTCTGCTTCTCCATCAACTGCTTGCCGTATTCAGACTGCTTGCGGCGCATCTGCGGCTTGGGATTGCGCTTGGTCTCCTTGGAGTAACCAAGCACCGCAGGAGACAAGCCCAGTGCCTTGCACCTTTTCAATACGGGCTGTGTATTCTTTGCCATGTCGGTTTCTCCTCTCTATTATACTCTTCTGCGCTTGGGCGGGCGGCATCCGTTGTGGGGGATGGGCGTCACGTCCTTGATCATGTTCACTTCCAGGCCGGCAGCCTGCAGGGAACGGATGGCGGCCTCGCGGCCCGAGCCGGGGCCCTTGACATAGACCTCGACGGTCTTCAGGCCATACTCCATCGCAGCCTTCGCGGCGGTCTCAGCGGCACTCTGGGCGGCGAAGGGCGTGGACTTCTTGCTGCCGCGGAAGCCAAGTCCGCCGGCGGAAGCCCAGCTCAGCGCGTTGCCGTTCGTGTCGGTGATCGTCACGATCGTATTATTGAAAGAAGAACGAATATGGGCCGCGCCACGCTCCACGAGCTTCTTCTCGCGGCGTTTGCGGGTTGCCCTTTTCAGCTTCGGCTTTGCCATTGCTTATTTCCTCCAGTTAATTGCGTTGATTACTTCTTCTTCTTACCGGCAGCCTGCTTCTTCGGGCCCTTGCGGGTACGGGCATTCTGCTTCGTATTCTGGCCGCGCACCGGGAGACCACGGCGATGCCGCAGGCCGCGATAGCAGCCAATCTCCATCAGGCGCTTGATGTTCATGGAAACTTCCCGGCGCAGGTCGCCCTCTACCTTGACGTTGTGGTCAATGTAGTCGCGCAGCTTGCTGATATCATCCTCGGTCAGATCCTTGACGCGGGTATCGGGGTTGATGCCCGTATGAGCGATGATATCGTCGGCGATGTTGCGGCCAATGCCGTAAATGTACGTCAGGGCGATTTCGATACGTTTCTCCCTGGGAAGGTCGACACCAGCAATTCGTGCCATGTGTTGTTTGCACCTCCAACATGCTTCTATGCTATGACTTGTAATCGGCGATATTGCCTTTACATAGTTCCGGCAACATCAGTCCCGCCCCTCGGGCCGGACCGGGAGCCACCGGGCTCTCGCCTGGGGCTTGGCGTCTGGCGTAACGCGCAATCCCCGTGGTTATGTGAAGGGCCCCCGGAAAACGCACAACGCGCGTCAGCCGCTCCGGAATCCCGTCATACCGAGTTATTATATCACAGTTCCCGCGGTTCTTCTTACATCATTTGGGCACGGGATGTTAAATCTCGCACCTGGTTGTGTTATATTTTGGATTTTTGGGATTTTTGCAGGATATGATCGACCACTCAACCATTTTTGCAGCTTCCGGCCTATTTCCCTCGGCAACGCAACGAACCTCGGGTGGTATTATAATGAAATAAATTCTGATTTGTCGAGCAGGGCTCGATATATCAGAACAATGAGGAATGAGGAATAAGCATACGTCATATCAGGCTGTCCGGTCTTTAAATCAAAACAAATCCCGCAGGGATTTGAACCATCATTCCTAATTCCTCATTCCTAATTCCTCATTCCTAATTCCTCATTCCTAATTCCTCATTCAATTCTGATTTGTCGCAACGCGACAAATCAGAATTTACTCCTCCCCACCATGCTTCCTCAACCACTTATTCATCAGCCACAGGGCGAATACCGCGCCGCAGGCTTCGCCCACGGGCAGGGCGGCGGCGAGGCCGACCTCGCCGAACAGGCGGTCCAGCAGGAACATCAGCGGGATGTAGAACACCAGCTCCCGCACGAAGGCGTGCAGCAAAGTACCCCTGCCGTTGCCCACGGCCTGCATGCTGTAGGAAGTGGAATAGTTGATGAACTGCACCGGCGAGGCCAGGCAGCGGATCCTCAGAAACAGCGCCGCGTAGCCCACGGTGGCCAGGGCGGTGGCGGTGTCACCCGCGCTGGTCGAGAGGAACACGCTGACCGCCTGGTCCGCGAAGAACTCAAACAGGGCCATGCAAATGAAGGATATGACCAATCCGCTGAGGCGGGCCGTGCGCATGACCTCCTTCATGCGGCTGTGGTTCCCCGAGGCATAGTTGAACGCCACGATCGGCAGCATGCCCTGGCAGATGCCGATGTTCACGGCGTTGGGCACCCGCTCCACCTTCATGACGATTCCCATGCCCGCCAGCACCAGGTCGCTGTGGGCAGCGGCAATGATGTTCACGCAGATGTTGGCCAGGTCGAACAGGCCGGTGAGGATCGCGGAGGGTACGCCCACGGACAGCAGCGCCCGTATGTTACCCCGGTCCATCGCCTTGGCGTCGCCGGGGCGATAGCTCAGCGGGACCACCCGCGTTGCGCGGACATAGGCCCACAGCAGGTAAGCGCAGCTCACCAGGTTTGAAAGCGCCGTGGCGATGGCCGCGCCTGTGACCTCCTGCCCCCGGGGCAGCAGCACGAACATGAAAAGCGGGTCCAGCACGCAGTTGAGTATGCCGCCCATGCTCAGGCCCATGCTGGCCTGGCCGGAAAAGCCTGTGTTGCGCAACAGGTGGGCCAGGGTCAGCGAAAGTATGCTGGGCAGGCTGCCCAGCACGATGACGATCAGCGCGTAGCTGCGGGCGTAGTCCACCGTGGCGTCAGAGGCCCCCAGGAAGCGCAATATCGGATCGAGGAACAGGCCAATCAGCACCGAATAGACCAGCGCCAGCGCCGTCGCCGCGTACACGCTGAAGGCGCCGACCCTGCGGGCCTCCTCCGGCGCGCCCGCGCCCATCTTCCGGGCCACCAGGCTGCCGCCGCCGATGCCGAACAGGTTGGACAACGCCACGTTCATCATCACCATCGTCAGCGTGACGGTGGTAGCCGCCATCATGTAGGAGTTGCCTGTGCGTCCGATGAAGAAGGCGTCCACCATGTTGTAGATCAGGTTGATCATCTGGCTGATGATGGTGGGAATCGCCATCGTCATCAGCGCCTTCGGCACCGGTGTTTCCGCAAACAGCGTGCGCTTGTCGATGTTGTTTTTCTTCATGTGGCATGACCCCTGTATTTTCTGAAAATGATATGTAGGGGCGGCGTTGCGCCGCCCGCCGGGTCGATCAATGGGATTCGACTCGGACGGGCGCCGCAACGGCGCCCCTACAGCCGCCATACGGCGTTATTCATCGAGACGGTCAGTCTCGATCAACCCTGCTTCTGCTTGTGCTTGGGGTTCTCGCAAATGACCATGACGCGGCCCTTGCGCTTGATGATCTTGCACTTCTCGCAGATGGGCTTAACGGAAGGTCTCACTTTCATGATGACATAACCTCCTATCTTCATCGGATCGCGCCAGCCGTTCAACCGTTCGGCTGAAACGATCTGACAGGAAAAGTTGATCAGCTCTTTGAGCGCCAGGTGATGCGACCGCGGGTCAGATCATAGGGCGAGAGCTCGATGGTAACCTTGTCGCCGGGGTAGATGCGGATGTAGTTCATGCGCATTTTGCCGGAGACATGGGCCAGTATCTTATGCCCGTTGGGCAATTGGACTTCAAACATGGCGTTGGGAAAGGCTTCCGTGACAACGCCTTCGACTTCGATAACATCAGACTTGGACAAGCTTTTCCTCCTCCTCGCTCAACCAGGTGCGCAATTCATGATCTTCTACCGGCTTTGCCTGTGAAAGCCGCTCCTGCAGCTCGGTCACCACCCGCCCGGTGGGCTTGAGGTGCTTGCGCCGCTTTTTCTTCTGGCGATCCATCTTTCTCAGGGCGCCGTTGGCGACCATCACGAAATCATCGTCCACCACACCGACGACCAGGAAGGTTCTCCCCCGGTCGCGGCCGGCCTTCGAGATGACCACGCTGCCAATTTCAATCGGCCAAGGGTTCATCATTTCAGGACCTCCGACACCTTTTTTCCGGGCCAGGACAGAATCTCCGGCTCACCGTCGGTGATCAGCAGGGTGTGCTCATAGTGGGAGCAGGGCCTGCCGTCGCGGGTGACGATGGTCCAGCCGTCGTCCTCCTGGTACACCTTCCAGGTGCCCATGGCGATCATCGGTTCTATGGTGATGGTCATGCCCGCTTGCAGGCGAACGCCGCGCCCGGGCCGCCCGTAGTTGGGCACGTTGGGGTCCTCGTGCATTTCGGTGCCGATGCCATGGCCGCACAGGTCGCGGATCACGCCGTAGCCGTGGGCCTCCGCATAGGTCTGCACCGCATTGCCGATGTCACCCAGGTGGTTTCCGGCCACCGCCTGGCGGGCGCCCAGCCAGAAGCAATATTCCGTCGCGTCCACCAGCTTCTGGGCTTCGTCGTTGCCGCCGCCCACGACCACTGAAAAGGCGCTGTCGGACTGCCAGCCATCCAATATGCAGGTGCAATCGACGCTTAGCAGCTGCCCCTTGCGGAGCTTGTTCTTGTTGGGAAAGCCGTGTACCACCTGATCGTCGACGGAAGCACAGATGGAGGCGGGAAAGCCGTTGTAGCCCTTGGAGGAAGGGATTCCCCCGCCGGCACGGATCAGCCTTTCGGCCATCTGATCCAAGTGGTGCGTGGTAACGCCCGGCTCGATTTCCCTGCGCAGGGCCACCAGCACTTCGTGCAGCAGAGCGCCCGCGTTGCGCATTTTTTCTATCTGTGATTCGTTTTTGATCGTGATCATGTCTGTGTTACTCCAGTGTCGCGAGGATGGCCTTGAAGACCTCCTCCAGCTGGCTGTCGCCGTTGACCGTGCGTAGCTTGCCCAAGCCCTTGTAATAGCCGATCAGCGGCTCGGTCTGCTCGTGGTAGGCCTTCAGCCGGGTTTCGATCGTCTCGGGCTTGTCGTCGTTGCGCTGGTAGAGCTCGCCGCCGCAGACGGGGCAGGCCTTTTCGTCGGCCAGCTTGGAAATGTGGAAGGTGCCCTGGCACTTGCCACAGATTCGCCGCCCGGTGAGACGGCTGAGAAGCCGCTCATCGGGCACATCGATATCCACCACGGCGTCGGGCGCGCTGATGCCATCCAGCGCGATCGCCTGTTCCACCGTGCGGGGAAAACCATCCAGCAGGTAACCCGGCTTGCAGTCGTCCATGCTCAGGCGTTCCTTCACCATCGCGATGGTCACGCTGTCGGGAACCAGTTCACCGGCGTCGATGTAGCGCTTGGCCTCCAGGCCCGTGGGGGTCTGGTTTTTGATGGCCGAGCGGAACATATCGCCCGTGGAAATGTGCGGCACGCCAAGATGCGCGCTCACACCGGCTGCCTGTGTGCCCTTGCCCGCTCCGGGAGGGCCCAGAAAGATCAGTTTCATGTGGTTTCCTCCGAGGGGTTTAGTTCAGGAACCCCTTGTAGTGACGCATCAGCATCTGGCTCTCCAGCTCGCGCATGGTCTCCATCGCGACGGAAACGGCAATCAGCAGCGAAGACGCCGCGAAGGGCAGGCTGACGCCGGCGATCGCGTAGATGATCATGGGGATGACGGCCAGAACCGCCAGGTAGATTGCGCCGAACATGGTGATGCGGTGCGTAATCTTCTTGATGTAGTCGCTGGTGGGCTTGCCCTGGCGAATGCCGGGAATCATGCCGCCGTTATTCTGGATGTTCTTGGCAATCTCAACGGGATTGAAGGAAATCTCAGAATAGAAGAAGGTGAACCCGAAGATCATCAGGGCGAAGATGACCTGATAGAGCATGTGGGTGGAGCTGACGTGGGTCGTCCACCACTGGTTCGCCGCGGAATTCGGGAAGAACGCCAGTATGGTGGCCGGGAACTGCATGATCGCGTTGGCGAAGATCAGCGGCAGCACGCCGGAGGCGTTCAGCTTCAGGGGGATGTGGGTGCTCTGACCGCCGTACATCTTGCGGCCGACCATGCGCTTGGCATACTGTATGCGAATGCGGCGCTCGGCCAGGTCCACCAGCACGATGCCAACCACCAGGATGACGAACACGATCACAGAAGCGATGACCGCGGGAATGCTGACGGCTTCGGGATGGCTGAAGATGTTGACGATGTTGGTGCCCACGCTGCGGGCCAGGTTGGAGATGATGCCGGCGAAGATCAACAGCGAAATGCCGTTGCCGATGCCGTTCTCGGTGATGCGCTCGCCCATCCACATGGCAATCGCGGTGCCGGCGGCCAGGCAGAAGCCGATGGTCATCAGGCCCAGGAAGCCGTTGGTGGCATTGGCGCGCAGGCCAATGGTCAGCGCGATGGCCTGGACGAAGCCGAGGCCCACGGTGACGTAGCGGGTGATCTGGGCGATCTTCTTGCGGCCCTCTTCACCCTCCTTCTGCATCTCCTCCAGCTTGGGAATCGCCACGCACAGCAGCTGCATGATAATGCTCGCGTTGATGTACGGGGTGATGCCCATGGCCATGATGGTGTAGTTGGAAAGATCGGAGCCGGTCATCGAGTTGATGAAGCCCAGAAGGCTGTAGCGCTCAAGCGCCGAAGCGATCTGGCTGGTGTCGACGCCCGGGGTGGGCACGTAGCACAGCAGCCGGTAGATCAGCAACATGCCCAGGGTGTAGAGGATCTTCTTGCGAAGGTCCGCGATCTTCCAGGCGTTCTTCAATGTCTCAAGCATATCAGAACACCTCTACTTTCCCGCCTGCCGCCTCGATCTTCTCCTTCGCGCTCTCGGTGAACTTCGTCGCCTTGACCGTGAGTTTTTTGGTGATTTCACCGTTGCCGAGGATCTTCACGCCATCCTGCACATTCTTCAGGATGCCGGATTCAACCAGCTCGACGGGGGTGACAGTCGCGCCGTCCTCAAAGATGTTGAGGCGCTCGACGTTGACCGTCGCGTATTCCACGCGCCACTTGTTCGTGAAGCCACGCTTGGGCAGGCGCATGGTCAGAGGCATCTGGCCACCCTCGAATCCGGGCCGCTTGCCGCCGCCGGAGCGGGCCTTTGCGCCCTTGTGGCCTTTGCCGGAGGTCTTGCCCAGACCGGAACCCGTGCCGCGCCCAAGGCGCTTCGGGGCCGTGGTAGCGCCCACGGCGGGTTTGAGATCATGAAGTTTCATGTTGTCCAGACCTCCTTATTCTGCAATCTCTTCGACCTTAACCATATGCTTGACCTTGAAGATCATGCCGCGGATGGCCGGGTTGTCTTCCTTCACGACGGTGTGGCCGATGTGATGGAGGCCCAGGGCCTTGATCGTGGCGATCTGATCCTTCAGGCAGGCGATGGTGGACTTGGTCTGCGTAATCTTAAGCTTCATTTCGTTGTACCCCCTTAACCGAGCAGCTCTTCGACGGTCTTGCCGCGCATGGCCGCAACCTGTTCGGCGCTGCGAAGCTGCTTGAGTCCTGCCAGGGTGGCGCGAACCATGTTGATCTTGTTGTTGCTGCCGATGCTCTTGGTCACGATGTCCTTGATGCCGGCGGCCTCCAGGACGGCGCGGACCGGGCCGCCGGCAATAACGCCGGTGCCTTCGGGCGCGGGCAGCATCTTCACGCGGCCGGTGCCGAACACGCCAACCACCTCATGGGGAATGGTGGTGCCGTTCAGGGGGATGGTGATCATGGACTTCTTGGCTTCCTCAAGGCCCTTGCGAATGGCCTCGGGAATTTCAACGGCCTTGCCCATGCCGCAGCCCACGGTGCCGGGGTTTTCGGTGTCACCCACCACCATCAGGGCCGAGAACCGCATGTTCCGGCCGCCCTTGACGGTCTTGGATACGCGGTTTACGGCAACCAGCTTTTCCAGGTATCTGTTGTCTTCTTCTCTGCGCTGCATAGCGATTTACCCTCCTATTAGAAGTCCAGACCGCCTTCGCGAGCGCCAGCTGCCAGCTCGGCCACGCGACCGGTGTAGATGTAGCCGCCGCGATCAAAGACAACTTCCTTGATGCCGGCCTTGACGGCGCGCTCAGCGATCACCTTGCCGACGATCTTGGCTTCGCCCTTCTTGTCGCACTCGTTCAGCTGGGAAGCGATATCCTTCTCCACGGTGCTGGCGGCGACCAGGGTATTTCCGGCCACGTCGTCAATGATCTGAGCGTAGATGTGCTTGTTGCTGCGGAACACGCAAAGCCGGGGACGATCGGGCGTCCCGCTGATCTTTTTGCGCACGCGCTCATGACGGATCTTGCGAACCTCGTTGCGATCACGCTTATTAAACATTTGCGGTAACCTCCCTCATTACTTCTTACCGGCCTTGCCTTCCTTGTGACGGACGTACTCGCCCTCATAGCGAATGCCCTTGCCGTGGTACGGCTCCGGCTTGCGGATGGCGCGAATGTCTGCGGCGATGGCGCCGACCAGCTGCTTGTCGATGCCCTTTACGGAGAAGTTCACGTTGCTCTTGTCAACGTCGAACTCGATGCCCGCGGGGGCGTCAACGATCACGGGATGGGAATAGCCCACGGCCACGGTCAGCTGGTTCTTGTTCCACTCGGCAATACGCCAGCCGACGCCTTCGATGTGCAGCTTCTTCTCGAATCCCTTGGTCACGCCGGTGACCATGTTGTTGATCAGGGACCGGTACAAACCATGCATCGAGCGGTGGGGCTTGCTGTCGGACGGGCGGGAGACGATGATCTCGGTGCCAACCTGTTCGACTTTGATATCCTTGTTAACCTTCTGACTCAGCTCGCCCAGGGGGCCCTTGACGGTCACGGTGTTGTCGTCCGCGATGGTCACGGTCACGCCGGCGGGAACCTGAATCGGAAGTCTACCGATTCGACTCATTCTAGTGCACCTCCAAATTAATTACCAGATATAGGCCAGAACTTCGCCGCCGACACCCGCGTTGCGGGCTTCCTTGTCGGTCATCACGCCCTTGGACGTGGAGATGATGGCGATTCCCAGGCCACCCAGGACCTTCGGAATCTCGCTGCTCCTGGCGTAAACGCGCAGTCCGGGCTTGGAGATGCGCTTGAGGCCCTTAATGACGGATTCCTTGCCCTGAACATACTTCAGAACGATCTTGATCTGCCCCTGCAAGCCGTCATCAACAAAGTCGACAGACTTGATGTAGCCTTCGTCCAGCAGAATCTTCGCGATGGCCTTCTTCATATTGGAAGCGGGCATCGTCACGGCGTCGTGTCTGGCAATCAGGCCATTGCGGATTCGGGTCAGCATATCCGCGATGGGATCATTAATAACAGCCATTTTTTATCCTCCTTAAACTGCCGGATTACCAGCTTGCCTTGCGTACACCCGGGATCTGGCCCGCGTAGGCCAGCTCACGGAAGCAGATGCGGCACACGCCGTACTTGCGCAGCACGGAATGCGGGCGGCCGCAGATGCGGCAGCGGGTATAGGCGCGGGTGGAAAACTTAGCGGGCCGGGCCTGCTTTATCTTCATGCTTGTCTTAGCCACGATGAATTTCCTCCTTCAATCAAGCATTCTGGAACGGCATGCCCAGAAGGCGGAGCAGTTCCCTGGCTTCCTCGTCGGTCTTGGCGGTGGTGACGAAAATCATCTCCATGCCGCGGATCTTCTCAACCTTGTCGTACTCGATCTCGGGGAAAATCAGCTGTTCGCGAACGCCCAGGCTGTAATTGCCGCGGCCGTCGAAGGCCTTGGTGGATACGCCGCGGAAGTCGCGCACGCGGGGCAGCACGATGCTGACCAGCTTGTCGGCAAATTCATACATTCTGTCGCCGCGCAGGGTGACCTTGGCGCCAACGTTCATGCCGGCGCGCAGCTTGAAGTTCGCGATGGACTTCTTGGCCTTGGTCACCAGGGGCTTCTGGCCGGAAATGGTGGCCAGCTCGCTGACAGCCACTTCCAGGGCTTTGGCGTTGTCCTTGCAATCGCCCAGGCCCATGTTGATAACGATCTTTTCCAGGCGCGGAATTTCCATCACGTTCTTGTACTGGAAGTGCTGCTTCAGCGCCGGGGCCACTTCCGCGCGGTACTTATCCTTTAATCTAGCCACTGTGCTAATCCTCCCTTAACATCAGTTGTCGAAGACCGCTTTGCACTTCTTGCACATGCGGCGCTTGCGGCGAGAGGCCTTGCCCTCGCCATCGATGAACACATGGCCGATACGGGTGGGCTTGCCGCACTTGGGGCAGATCACCATCACGTTGGAGGCGTCGATGGCCGCTTCCTTCTCGATGATGCCGCCCGGCATGCCCTGTCCACGGGGCTTCTGGTGCTTCTTCACCATGTTCATGCCTTCGACGATGATCCTGCCGGTTTCGGGGAAGACCTTCTGGACCTTGCCAGTGTTGTCCTTCTTGTTCTTATCGGCGCCGGAGATGACCTTGACGGTATCGCCGACCTTTACGTTAAGCTTTGCTGCCATGGTAGCACCTCCATTAAAGCACTTCGGGCGCCAGCGAAACGATCTTCATATAATCCTTTTCGCGGAGCTCGCGAGCCACGGGCCCAAAGATGCGGGTGCCCCTGGGCTGCTTCTGTTCGTTGATGATGACGGCGGCATTGTCGTCGAAACGGATGTAGGTGCCGTCGGGACGACGATACTGCTTGCGCGTGCGGACGATCACGGCCTTGACGACCTCGCCCTTCTTCACGGTGCCGCCGGGGTTGGCGGACTTCACGGAAGCGACGATCACATCGCCCACGCTGCCGGTGCGGCGGAAAGAGCCGCCCAGCACGCGGAAGCACATGATTTCCTTAGCGCCGGAATTATCGGCTACCTTCAAACGAGTTTGAGGCTGAATCATTGTTTTCTTCCTCCTTGCTTACTGTTTAAGCGGCTTACTTCGCTTTTTCGATGATCTCAACCAGGCGCCAGTGCTTGTCCTTGGACAGCGGGCGGGTCTCCATGATCTTCACGGTATCGCCGATGCCGCACTGGTTCTCTTCGTCATGAGCCTTGATCTTGTTGGTGCGGTTCATGATCTTGCCATACAGCGGATGCTTGACGCGGGTACGGATCGCGACGACGATGGTTTTGTCCATCTTATCGGAAACAACCACGCCGATACGAGTTTTGCGCATGCCTCTTGCTTCAGCCATTTTCAGTTGCCTCCTTTCGCGTTATGCCTTGCCGGCCAGCTCGCGCTGACGGATGACGGTCTTCACCCTCGCGATGCTCTTCTTGCAATCGCGAATGGCGGCGGTGTTCTGCAGCTGACCGGTCGCCAGCTGGAAGCGCAGGTTGAACAGCTCGCTCTTCTTGTCCTTCAGGTCGGTGTTGAGCTCGGCCATGGTCTTGGCCTCGAGGGCCTTCAGTTCGTCCTTGGTTTTCACTGCTCTTCACCACCTATCTCAGTATTGGCCGCTTCCACCACGTTCTCCTTCTTGATGAACTTGGTCGTGATGGGCAGCTTGTGGGCGGCCAGGCGCAGGGCCTCACGGGCCGTCTCTTCGGGAATGCCGGCCATCTCAAACAGCACGCGGCCGGGCTTGACGACGCTCACCCAATACTCCGGGGCGCCCTTGCCGGAACCCATTCGGGTCTCAGCGGGCTTGGCGGTGATGGGCTTGTCGGGGAAAATCTTGATCCAGACCTGGCCGCCACGCTTGGTGCGGCGGGTCATGGCCTGACGGGCAGCCTCTATCTGGTTGGAGGTCACCCAGCCGGGCTGGGTCGCCACGAGGCCGTACTCGCCGTAGGCGATGAAGTTGCCTCGCTGGGCCTTACCCTTCATGCGACCGCGCTGCTGTTTGCGGTGCTTGACTCTCTTGGGCATCAGCATTGCTTAGTTGCCTCCTTCCTTGCGCTCGGGGCGATCCTGACGGCCCCTGCGCTCACCGCGCGGACCGCGGTCGTTGCGTCTCCTGTCGTTGCGGCCACCGAAGGGATTCTTCAGATCGGTGTAGCCCTGCAGAACCTTCTTGCCGTCCTTGGGCAGTACCTGGCCCTTGTAGATCCATACCTTTACGCCGATGCGGCCGTAGGTCGTCTTGGCCTCAGCGAAGCCATAGTCGATGTTGGCGCGCAGGGTCTGCAGCGGGATGGAGCCCTCGTGGTAGCCCTCGGAGCGGGCGATGTCCGCGCCGCCCAGGCGACCCGAGCAGGAGGTCTTGATGCCCTTGGCGCCGGCCTTCATGGAGCGGCTGATGGCCTGCTTCATGGCGCGGCGGAAGGAGATGCGCTTCTCCAGCTGCTCGGCGATGCTGTCGGCAACCAGCTGGGCGTCGGTATCGGGGTTCTTGATCTCCATGATGTCCAGCGCCACCTGGCGGCCGGTCATCTTCTCCAGCGCCTTCTTCAGTGCCTCTACGCCCGCGCCGCCCTGGCCGATAACCACGCCGGGCCTGGCGGTGTAGATGCTGATGTGCAGCTTGGTGCCTGCGCGCTGGATGTCGATGCGGGAGATGCTGGGGTTGACGCCGCGGGCATCGCGGGCGCTCTTCTTGGCATTCTCCTCGATCATCTGGGGGATAGCCTTGCGGATGTTGTAGTCTTCAATCAGGTTGTTGGAAAAATCCTTTTTCCCAGCGTACCACTTGGTGCTCCAGTCCAGGATGACACCGACGCGGGCGCCGTGGGGATTAACTTTCTGTCCCATTTTATATCCTCCCTCACTTCTGGTCGAGCACGATCGTAATGTGGCTGGTGTGCTTCTTGATCATGTCGGCACGACCGTGGGAACGCGCCCAGTAACGCTTCAGGGTCGGGCCCTGGTTGGCGTACACTTCCGCGACGTACAGGCTGGAGCGGTCCAGTTCCTTGCACTCGGCGTTCGCGATCGCGCTGTTGAGCAGCTTCTCAACCACCGGCGCGGCGCTCTTGGGCGTATACATGAGGATTGCCAGCGCGTCGTCAACCTGCTTGCCGCGGATCAGATCCACAACGATCTTCGCCTTGCGGGGCGCGACGCGGACGTACTTGGCAGTGGCGCGAGGGCGCTTGTCGGCATTGGCCTGACGCGCCGCGGCCTTCTCTTTGACACGAGTTGCCATAACTTTTCTCTCCTTCCGTTACTTGCGGGACGACGCTTTTTCACCGGCGTGGCCCCTGAAGGTACGGGTGGGGGCGAATTCGCCGAACTTGTGTCCGACCATATCCTCGGTTACATAGACCGGAACATGCTTGCGGCCGTCATGGACGGCAACCGTGTGCCCGATGAAATCCGGGAAGATCGTAGAGGAACGGGACCAGGTCTTCAGCACCTTCTTGTCGCCGCTGGCGTTCATTTCCTGCACGCGCTTGAGCAGCGCCGGCTGAATGAAGGGACCCTTTTTAATTGATCTGCTCATCTGGTTTGCCTCCTTTCAGGCCTTACTTGTTCTTCTTGGGACGGCTGATGATCAGCTTATCCGAATACTTGTGATGCTTGCGGGTCTTGACGCCCTGGGTCTTCTTGCCCCAGGGAGACATCGGGGCGGGCATGCCCACCGGGGAACGGCCTTCGCCGCCGCCGTGGGGATGGTCGCAGGGGTTCATCACGACGCCGCGGACGGTGGGCCGGATGCCCATGTGGCGCTTGCGACCGGCCTTGCCGATGCGCACGTTGCTGTGGTCGGTGTTGCCCACCTGGCCGATGGTGGCGCGGGCGGCCATGGACACCTTGCGAACCTCGCCGGAGGGCAGGCGGATCTGGGCGTAATCGCCCTCCTTCGCCATGACCTGGGCGGCTGTGCCGGCGGAGCGGACCATCTGGCCGCCGCGGCCGACCTTGACCTCGATGTTGTGCACCAGGGTGCCCAGCGGGATGTTGGCGATGGGCAGGCAGTTGCCCGGCTTGATGTCGGCGGTGGGGCCGGACATCACGGTGTCGCCAACCTTCAGGCCCAGGGGGGCCAGGATGTAGCGCTTCTCGCCGTCGGCATAGACCAGCAGGGCGATGAAGCAGGTGCGGTTGGGATCGTACTCAATCGCCTTCACGGTAGCGGGCACGCCGTCCTTCTGGCGCTTGAAGTCGATGATGCGATACTTGCGACGCGCGCCGCCGCCCTGGTGGCGAACGGTGATCTTGCCCTGGTTGTTGCGGCCGGCGCGATGGCGCAGGTCGGTGACCAGGGAGCGCTCGGGCGTCTTCTTGGTGACCTCTTCGAAGGTCAAAACCGACATAAAGCGCCTTGCGGGCGAGGTCGGCTTGTACACTCGGATTGCCATTGTCTTGTTTCTCCCTTTCTTATTTTGGCTTCTTATCGGCGAGCCTGACCTTTGTGGAAGCCCTTATTCAGGCTTCAAAGGGTTGTCCCCCTTATTCCTCCTCGGCCATGCCCTCGAAGAACGGAATCGGCTTGGAATCCTTCTTCAGGGTGACGATGGCCTTCTTGACCTCGGGGGTGCGGCCGGAGGTGCGGCCCTGGCGCTTGATCTTGCCGATCGTGCGCATGGTGTTGACGGATTCGACCTTCACGCCTTCGAAAATGCTCTCGAGTGCCTGCTTGATCTCGGTCTTGTTGGCGCGGACGTCCACCTGGAAGGTGAACTTCTTATCGGCCATGTCCTGGTAGGATTTTTCGGTCAGGACCGGCTTTTTGATGATGTCATATGCGCTCTTCATTCTGCATAAACCTCCTCAACCAGCTTCACGGCGTCCTGGGAAATGATGAACTTGTCGCAGTTCAGGATGTCCACCACATTCAGGCTGCCCACGAAGGTGGTCTTGACGCCCTGAATGTTGTTGGCTGCGCGCACGACCATGGGCTCGGCGTCCTTGGTCACGATCAGTGCCTTCTTGTCAGCGCCCAGGGCCTTGAGCATCTTGACGACGTTCTTGGTCTTGGCCTCGGCCTCAGCCAGCTGGATGTTGTCGACCACGACGATCTGCTGCTCTTGAGCCTTGCTGGACAGCGCGCTCTTCATCGCCAGCCTGCGCACCTTGCGGGGCACGCTGATGCGATAGCCGCGGGGCTTGGGGGCGAACACGACGCCGCCGTGGGTGAACTGGGGCGCCCTGCGGCCATGATGGCGCGCGTTGCCGGTGCCCTTCTGGCGATAGATCTTACGGCCGCCGCCGCGCACCTCGGTGCGGGTGAGGGCGGACTGGGTGCCCTGGCGCTGCGCATTCATGTAGGCGCGCACCACCGCGTGCATCGCGGGAATGTGGGGCTCGACGCCGAAAACCTCGTCGGAGAGGGCGATCTCACCGACTGCGGCGCCCTGCATGTTGAATACCTTTACGTTTGCCATGATTGCGTCCTCCTATTAACCCTTGACCGCGTCGCGCACCATCACGAGGCTGCCGTTGGCACCGGGGATAGCGCCCTTGATCATGAGCAGGTTGCGCTCGGCGTCCACCTTGACGACCTCAAGGTTCTGCACGGTGACGCGATCGCCGCCGTACTGGCCGGGCATGTGCTTGTTCTTGAACACGCGGGAGGGGTCAGAGTTCGCGCCCATGGAGCCCACGCCGCGATGGTACTTGGAACCGTGCGCCATGGGGCCGGTGTGCTGGTTCCAGCGCTGGATGACGCCGCTGTAGCCGTGACCCTTGCTGGTGCCGATGACGTCGATCTTGTCGCCCTCGGCGAACACGTCGCACTTGATGGTATCGCCCACGCTGTAGCCGCTGATGTCCTCAAAGCGGAACTCGCGCAGGTGCCGGGCGGGCTTGACGCCAGCCTTGGCGAAGTGACCTTGCTCGGGCTTGTTGAGCAGTTTCTTGGCCCGCTGTTCGCTGAGCTCGTCGAAACCGACCTGTACCGCTTCGTAGCCGTCGGTCTTCTGGGTCTTGACCTGCGTCACAGTGCAGGGGCCCGCTTCGACCACGGTGACCGGCACCAGGCGACCGTCAGATACGAAAATCTGGGTCATGCCGATCTTCTTGCCGAGAATTGCCTTTTTCATGGTTACACCTCTCTACTTAGTAACAAACCGTCTTGCAGTTTGCCCTTCCGGGTCTTTCGACCCTTCTATTAGATAAGCCGTATGGCTGGGGGCCTCAACCGGACGATCAGCCGCGCCGTAACGCAGGATCGGCTTCGGTGAGCGCGTCCGTCCGCCCTTCGCCGCGAGAACGAATCTCTTACAGCTTGATCTCGATTTCAACGCCCGCCGGCAGATCCAGCTTGGTCAGAGCGTCTACCGTCTGGGGGGTGGGCCGCAGGATGTCGATCAGGCGCTTGTGCGTCCTCATTTCGAACTGCTCGCGGGAATCCTTGTGCTTGTGGGGGGAACGCAGGATGGTCACGATTTCCTTCTCGGTGGGAAGGGGGATCGGGCCGGAGACCTGGGAGCCGGTGCGCTTGGCGGTCTCGACAATGCGCTCTGCGCTCTGGTCGATGATCGAATGCTCATAGGCCTTGAGCTTGATGCGGATCTTCTGGTTTGCCATGTTCTTTCCTCCTGTTGAACTCATACCCCTTTGAGGGGCCGTGCACACGCTGCCGGGCGTGTTCTATTGTTTTTTCATTCGACGGGCATGAGCTCCGTCGTCCGATTGTCGGACATAGTCCCCGGAAATTACCGGCTCGATAGGGTTCTTCGCCGCAACCTTCCGGTTCATCCCATTCTTCGCTGTCGCCGGGTCTTCGTCATCCCCGTGCCCTTCCGGCAAAATGCACAGAAATATCCCGCCACACAGCTTTTTTATTATACCCCATGTGGCGGGACAAATCAAATTAATTCTATGTTGTACAGGTTATGTTTTAGCGAAGCAGCCGTCCGTCTTTATAAACGCAGCCCGGGTGACGGCAATCTGCCGCCACCCGGGCTGCCCACAGGCTCACTGCGCTTGTTCCAGCAGCGCCTGCACCGCCGGCAGGTACCGGTCCGGGTAGGCCCCTACGACGGGCTCGCCCACGATGGCCCCGGTGGAATCCACGAAGAAGGAGGTCGGGATGCCGGTAACCCCCTCCAGCAGGGCGTCCATGTCCGCGCTGTAGGCCACCACCGGGTAGTTGGTGCCGTTCTCCTCCATCAGCTGGGGAGCCGCCGCCTTGCCCGCGTCCGTGGTGGAGTCCAGCAGCACGCCCACGACGCCGCAACCCATCTCCTGCATCTGGGTATGGATCTCTGCCAGCTCGCCCAGCTCGCCCACGCAGGGGCCACACCAGGTGGCCCAGAGGTTCACCATGGTGATCTTGTTGGCC
The DNA here is from genome assembly GCA_902798105.1 of uncultured Eubacteriales bacterium. Lineage (GTDB taxonomy): Bacteria > Bacillota > Clostridia > Christensenellales > Aristaeellaceae > UBA2862. Next base: position 20,291 of record CADBVG010000046.1, on the reverse strand, counting down.
GCGTACAGTTCCTCGCTAGTCACCGCGTTGCCCTCCAGGTCCGTGGTGGTGAAGTCAAAGCGGTCCGCCGCCAGCCCCTCGGCCAGGGATGCCGCGCCCAGGGCCAGCAGCGCCAGGGCCAATACCGCGCAAATGAGTTTCTTCATTATATATTAGTCCTCCGTTCGTTTATTCTTCAGCCACTATCTTATACGCATTCCCTGAAAAAGTCAATACCCCGGGCAACTTCCATACCATTGGTTAAGGAACTACCTTGATTTACCGCCAGTAAACCTTCAAAATCTGCAAGAGCGCCTGACGAAAAAATCACTCGCCAGCTGACCACCTTAATTGCGCGGTATTTCCTTAAATCTCGCAAACCAGTAGACAATATATTCCCGCACTGATATAAGGGTGTCAGAATTTCTTTATATTGGATTCACATTGCAGTGATAGAATTGTAATATAATAGATATAGTTTCGATATTTTTGTCCATCGGGAGGCGCGCCATGTTTTCCAGGTACAGCGTCAAAAAGCCATATACCGTCATCGTGGGCATCATACTGGTCATCGTGCTGGGGGTCATATCGTTCCAGCACATGACCACCGACCTGCTGCCCAGCATGAACCTGCCCTATGTGGTGGTGTACACCCCCTACGTGGGGGCCACGCCGGAGCAGGTGGAGGCCGATTTGACCCGGCCGATGGAGGCCGCCTTCGCCACGCTGAACGATGTCAAGAAGATCACCTCCTCCTCCCGGGACAACGTATCCGTGGTCATCATGCAGTTCAACGACGGCGCGAACATGGACACCGCCCTCATCGAGATCTCCTCCCGGCTGGACCAGCTGCGGGGCGACTGGAACGACGACGTGGGCGCGCCGGTGGCGATGAAGCTGAATCCCGACATGCTGCCCGTGGCCATACTCTCCGTCACCCGGGACGACATGGACATACTGGCCCTCTCCAACTACGTGGAGGACGAGCTGGTGCCCGCCTTCGAGGCCCTCAACGGCGTGGCCTCGGCGGAGGCCTCCGGCGTGATCGAGCAGCGCATCGACGTCACCATCGAACAGAGCCGCATCGACGTGCTCAACGCCGCCATACTCAAGGATGTCAACAAAGAGCTTTCGGACGTGGAAAAGAAGCTCAACGACGCCCAGGCCCAGCTGTCCGACGGCAAGGGCAAGCTGTCCCGGGCAAAGAAGAAGGCCATGCAGCAGCTGGACCAGGCCGAGGCCCAGCTGGACCAGGCCGAGGCCCAGATCGGCCCCGCCATCGAAAAGCTGACCCAGCAGCGCGCCGAGGCCGCCGCCCAGCGGGAGGCGCTGGCGAAGAACGTCGCCGCCCTGGAGGCCCTGGTGAACATGGACGACGCCCAGCGCCAGCAGCTGAAGCAGATCGCCGATGCCCTGGCCCAGCTGAAGCTGCAAAGGCAGAACCTGGCGGACCAGCTGGCCGTGGCCGAGGCTGCCCTGGCCGACCCCGCCCTGGCCGAGGCCCGCGCCGCGGCACAGTCCCAGCGGGACGAGCTGAACGCCGAGCGCGCCCGGCAGCAGCAGTACGTGGACGATTTGAAGCTGCTGGACGCCGACGCCCTGCGCCAGCAAATCGAAGCCCTGGATAAGCAGATCGCCGAGGACGAGGCCGCCCTGAAGGCCGCCACCGAAGCCCTGAACGACCTGAAAACCAAACAGGCCGACGCCCAGGCGCGCATCGACGCCCTCACCGCCAAAATCGGGCAGGCCGATGGCGGGGACAAGGCCACCCAGGCCCCCGCAAAATCCGATGCTCCCGGCGCCACCGATCTCCCCGCCGCAACCGACGCCGCCGCCGCGTCGGAGGCGACCGAAGCCCCCGACACCGGCAGCGGCGACGCCAGCGCCGCCACGGAAAATACCGAAGCCCCCACTGAAACCGAAGCCCCCGACGCCGGCAGCGGCGGCGCCAGCGCCGCCACGGAAGCCTCCGAAACCCCCACTGAAACCGAATCCCCTGACGCCGGCAGCGGCGACGCCAGCGCCGCCACGGAAGGCAGCGAAGCTCCCAACGAAACCGAAGCCCCCGACGCCGGCGCCGCCACGGAAGGCGCGGAAGCCCCCGACGCGCCGGACGAGCGCCAGGGAGACGCCGCCGGGGACGAAAAGGAGCCCACCCCCGCCAAGCCCGCTGGCGACGACGCCCCCGAGGGCGGGTCGGACGTCCCGGACGAATCCCCGAAGGCGGAAAGCGGCACAGTCGACGCCGCCACAGATGCGCCAAAGGCCGCGCGCGAGGACAGCGCCCCCGCTGCCGAAGCACCCGAAGGCAACGCCCCCGCCGCCGTCGCCAACGCCGCCGACGAACCGACCCCTACGCCCACGCCGTCCCCCACCCCGACGCCCGCGCCGGAAACCGCGCTGCGTCCGGGTTCGGCGCTGGCCGAGGACGCCTCCCCCGAAAAGCTGAAGGAACAGCTGGAGGCCGAGCGCAGGCTGCTGGAGGAGCTGAACCAGCAGGCCGAGGCCAAGGCCGCCGAGGTAGACGCCCTTTCAAAGAAGCTGGAGGAGCAGAAGAAGACCCTCGCCGCCCGCAGGGACGCGCTGGACACCCTCACCGGTGAAAACGTGGATATCCAGAGCCGCATGGACGCCGCCCAGGGGCAGATCGACAGCCTCACCGGGCGCATCGCCACCCTGGACCAGGAGCTGGCCCAGATCGACGCCCAGCAGGCCCAGCTGGCCGCAGCCCCCGAGGCCATCCGGCAGGGCATCGCCCAGATCGACGAGCAGATCGCCGCCATCGAAAACAGCGAGGCCTACCAGGCCATACTGCTGCTGGAGGACCCGGAGGGCCTGAACGCCAAGTACATCGAGGCCACCAACGGCCTTGCGCAGCTGGACGCCGGCATCGCCCAGATGGACGAGGCCCTTGAAAAGCTGAAGAAGAACATCATCCCCGGCGGTTTCGTCGAGGGCATGGACGAGGACACCGACCTGAACGCCTCCCGCGCCCAGCTGGAGGAGGGCCGCGAGCAGATGGAATCCGCCTTCTCCCAGGCCTCCTCGATGCTCAGGGACGCCGAGGCCGAGCTGGCCAAGGCCCGCAAGGAATTCAACGAGCAGCGGGACGAGGCCCTTGAAAACGCGGGGCTGGACGGCGTGATCACCATGCAGAGCGTCTCGGCCCTGATCGGCGCGGCGAACATCGCCAAGCCCGCCGGCTACGTCCACGACGCCGACGACGAGCAGGTGCTGGTACGCGTGGGCAACAAGTTTGAATCGCTGGACGCCGTGCGCCGGCTGAAGCTGTTCAAGCTGGGCCTGGATTCGGTGGACGAGGTGCGCCTGCTGGACGTGGCCCGGGTGGAGCTGACCGACAACCGGGACGATGTGTTCACCAAGCTGAACGGCCAGGACGGCATTCTGCTGTCCATGGACAAGCAATCCACCTATTCCACCGCCGACGTGGCCAGGACCGTCATGGACAAGGCCAGGGCCCTGGCCGCGGAAAACCCGAACCTGCACATCGTCGACCTGATGAACCAGGGCGAATACATCAATATCATCGTCGATTCGGTGCTGGGCAACCTGCTCACCGGCGGCGGCCTGGCCATACTGATACTGCTGCTGTTCCTGATGGACTTCCGGCCCACCGTCACCGTGGCCTTCTCCATACCCATCAGCGTGGTGATCGCCTTCGTGTGCATGTACTTCACCGGCATCACTTTGAACGTGCTGTCGCTGTCCGGCCTGAGCCTGGGCATCGGCATGCTGGTGGACAACTCCATCGTGGCCATCGAGAATATCTACCGCCTCCACGACGAGGAGGGGGTACCCCTGCTGCGCGCCTGCGTGGAGGGCGTGCGCTCGGTCTCCGGCGCGCTGTTCTCGTCCACGCTGACCACCATATGCGTGTTCCTGCCCATCGTGTTCGTGCAGGGCATGGCCCGGGACCTGTTCGCCGACATGGGCCTGACCATCGCCTATTCGCTGCTGGCCTCGCTGTTCGTGGCCATGACGGTGGTGCCCGCCATGTGCTCGTTCCTGATGCGCCATTCGAAGCCCCACAGGCACCGCATCTTCGGGGCCATCCAGCGCTTCTATGGCTTCCTGCTGCGGGGCGCCCTGCGCGTAAAGCCCCTGGTGCTGCTGGCGGCGCTGGGCCTGCTGGCCTTCGCGGCCATGCAGGTGCCGAAGATGGGCATATCGTTCATGCCCGAGGTCAACTCCCGCCAGATGAGCGCCGACCTGGCCTTTGGCCCCGAAATGACCGAGGCCCAGCAAAAGGCCCAGGCCGTGGCCATCATGGATGAGATGATGAAGATCGAAGGCGTGGAATCCGTCGGCCTGATGGGCGGCAGCGGCGGCGTAATGTCCGGCCTGACCGGCGGCAGCGGCATGAGCTACTACATCAACATCGACGAATCGAAGGAGCACAACAACGCCGACATCGCCCGCCGGATGGAGGAAATCGGCAAGAAGCTCAACGCCGACCTGACCGTGCAGGCCAGCACCATGGACATCTCCATGATGACCGGCAGCGGCATCCAGGTGGAGATCACCGGCGACGATTTACAGGTGCTGCAAACCATCGCCAAAGACGTCGCCGAGCTGGCCCGAAACACCGAGGACATCGTGGACGTGGACGACGGCCTGGAGGACGCCGTGCCCGAGCTGCGGGTGGAGGTGGACAAGGAAAAGGCCGCCGACGAGAACCTGACCACCGGCCAGGTGCTGCAATTCGTGGCCCAGAAGGTGGCGGGCCGGGTGGAGATCACCCAGGTTACGCTGGACGGCCGGGAGCTGAGCATCTACCTGGAGGACGGCGAGAACAGCGACCTGAAGCCCGCGGACATCGAGAACCTGGAAATCGAGGTGGACAGCAAGGACAAGAACAAGCTGGTGCGCATCGGCGACGTGGCCGAAATCCGCGACAGCCAGAGCCTGTCCACCATCAGCCGCGCCAGCCAGCGGCGGCTGGTGACGGTGTCCTTCGGCATCGCCGAGGGCTACAGCGCCAACCTGGTCAGCGACGCCTTCGCCGAAAAGCTGAAGGGCTACAGCCTGCCCGCCGGCTACAGCGCCGACCTGGCCGGCGAAAACGAGACCGTCATGGGCATCATGGAGGACCTGGTGTGGATGGTGCTGGTGGCCGTGCTGCTGATCTTCCTGATCATGGTGGCCCAGTTCCAGAGCTTCAAGAGCCCCATCATCGTCATGTTCACGATCCCGCTGGCCTTCACCGGCGGCCTGCTGGCGCTGCTGGCCACGGGGATGGATTTGTCCATCGTGTCCATGCTGGGCTTCCTGGTGCTCAGCGGCGTGGTGGTGAACAACGGCATCGTGTTCATCGACTGCGTCAACCAGCTGCGCATCGGCGGCATGGAAAAGAGGGAGGCCCTGATCGAGACCGGCCGCATCCGCCTGCGCCCGATACTGATGACCGCCCTGACCACCATACTGGGCATGTCCACCATGGCCCTGGGCCAGGGCACCGGCGCGGAGATGATGCAGCCCATGGCCGTGGTGTCCATCGGCGGCCTGAGCTACGCCACGCTGATGACGCTGTTCATCGTGCCCGTGCTCTACGACCTGCTCAACGGCAAGAAGATGAAGGCCCGGGAGATCCAGATGATCAGGGAGGCCGCCGGCATGACCGGCGACGAGGTGCTGGACGGCGAAACCCGGGTGGAGGCCGAGGCGAACGCCGCCGGAAAAACTGCGCGCGACGCCGACGGTCCCGCGCTCACGGCGGCAGTCCCCCCGGCGGCCAACCCCGCGCCCGCAACCGCCGGGGCCGTCAAAAACGCGCTTGCCGAGACCGTGCCGGTTGAAAACGCGCCTGCTGAAACTGTGCCGGTTGAAAACGCGCCTGCCGGAGCCGAGCCTGTTGTGCCCGTATCGGAACCGGCGGAACCCGAACCCCCGGCGACCCCCACCCCCGCCAAACCCCTCCGCATCCGCCTGAAGCCCGGGAGGGGACAGGTGGGGAAATGACAAATTCTGATTTGTCGCGGAGCGACAAATCAGAATTTGAGTGGCTAGTGGCCAGTCCGTTCCCATTGAATCAAACAAATCCCGTAGGGATTTGCTCCACCACTAGTCACTAGCCACTAACCACTAATCACTCAATTCTGATTTATCGAGCATCAGCTCGATAAATCAGAATTTTCCCCAACCCGCAACCAATCCCCCGGGCGTTTTCTCTTGCCTCGCGCTCCAAAATATGTTATTATCATCCCGTAAAATCCTATACATGGAGGGCATACCTATGAAGCGCGCGATCTCCCTCTTGTTGGCCATGCTGGCGCTGGCGCTGCCCTGCTGCGCGGCCCTGGCCGAGGCGGGCCAGACCTTTTCCACCGATTACTACACGCTCACCCTCCCCGGCGACTGGACCATCATCCCTCCCGAGGCGGATGAAGACGAGGACTACAAGCTGCTGGGCGACCTCTGTTCCCCGGAAGTCCCGGGCCTGGTGATCGAGGCGGGGCTGATCCACTACCCCGACATGGAAGACACCTCCCTGTGGAACGCTGACGAGGCCACCACGCAGGGCTATATCGACGCCGTGCTGGACGAGCTGAAGGACGACCGGCCCGAATACGTCTCCACGCTGAAGGTGGGCGCGATCCCCTTCCTCGTGTTCCGGGCGGAGCCGGACGACGGCCCCTACTACTACATCGACACGATGACCAACGGCTACGCGGTGGTTTTCTACGCCTATGTGGCCAGCGACGACAGCGACGTGCTGCTGCCGATGTCGGACGCTGACTGGGCGCAGGTGGAGGCGATCCTCACCACCTTCCGGCCCGCGGGCTGAGGGCGGGACCCATGAAGCGGATGTGGCTGTGCCTGCTGCTGGCGCTGGTCCTCGGCGTCCCCGCCGTCCCGGCCCGGGCGGAGCAGGCCCCATGGACGGTGCTGGTCTACCTGTGCGGCTCCGACCTGGAGAGCCGGTCGGGCCAGGCCTCCGAGGACATCCGGGAGATACTCGCCTCCGGCGCGGGCGCGTCGGGGTCGGTCAACGTGCTGGCGGCCACGGGGGGCAGCGCCATGTGGCAGCGCTACGGCATATCCAACACCCGGGTGCAGTATTACAACCTGAGGGGCGACGCGCCGCTGCTGCTGGCCGAGGCCGGCGGCGTCAGCATGGGCAGCGCCGACACGCTGGCGGCATTTCTGCGCTACGGCCTTTCAAACGCCCCCGCCGGGCGCACCGCGCTGATCCTGTGGGACCACGGGGGCGGGCCGGTGTACGGCGTGTGCGAGGACGAAAACCATCCCGGCGACGCGCTGACCCTGCCGGAGCTGCGGGACGCCCTTAACCGGGGCCTGAACGGCGCACGGCTGGACCTGCTGGCCTTCGACGCCTGCCTGATGAACAGCGTGGACGCCTGCGCCCTGGCGGCGGACTTCGCCAACTACACCGTCTCCAGCCAGGAGATGGTCACCGGGACGGGATTTACCTACGACGAGTGGCTGGCGGCGCTGGCGGCGGACCCCGGCATGGACCCGCTGGCCCTGGGCGAGCTGATCGCCCGCAGCTACGTCGCCGGGAGCGGCTCGGGCCGGACCCAGGACACCGCCACCATGTCGGTGGTGCGCTCGGACGCCATGGCCGGGGTCGTCCGGGCGGCGGACGCCTTCGCCGCGGCGCTGACGCCGATGCTGGCCGACCGGATGCCCTCGGTGGCGCGGCTGCGCAACCGGCTGACCTCCTTCGGGGAATTTTTGGACGAGGACGCCTCGGACCTGGTGGACATAGGGGCCCTGTGCGACGCCTTCTCGCCGCTGCTGCCAGATGAATGCGCGGCGCTGAGGGCCGCCGCCGAGGCGGCCGTGGCCTTCAACGCCACCACCGACGATATCGCCGGGCAGGCCGGCGGGCTTTCCCTGTTCATGCCCTACAGCACCGCCCGGCAGGACCGCGCCGGGATCGCCGACCTGTACGGCAACCAGAAGGGCGACTACGCCGCGCTGGTCACGGCCCTGGCCGCCGGGTTTTCCAGCGGCGACTACGCCATGACCGCGGCGGGCCAGAGCGCCGAGCCCTTCTACCTGTACGACGGCGAATCGGAGCCCACCGGCGCGCTGTGCTCGATCTGGGACGGCCTCTACGGCGACGCCGCCGCCCAGCAGGCCGCCCAGAGCGGCGGCGGAATCTGGGCCGGGCTGGCCGGCGCGCCCGCCCCCACCGCCGCCCCCGGCGGGATCTGGGCCGGACTCGGCGGCGCGACGCCCGCCCCGACCCAGGCCGCCCCCGACGCGGTGCTGGCCGGGATTTGGGCGGGGCTGACCAGCGCCTCGGAGGAATACTACCAGAGCCAAACCCCCAACCAGAACGTGCAGCCCGGCATCAGCGAGGCCGCGACGCCGGACGCCGTGGTCGCCGCCGCCCAGGACTACTTCTCCGCCTCCGCCCTCACCACCCAGTCGGTCTACACCCTCCAGCTGACCCGGGACGACCTGGACCACCTGGCCGCCGCCTCCGGAGCGCTGTTTAAGCAGGAGGGCGGCGAGCGGGTGCGCCTGGGCGACATGGGCCAAAGCACCGTGGACTGGTCCACCGGGCTGGTCTTTTCGATGTTCGATGGCGCGTGGCCCACGCTGTCCGGCGCGCCGGTGTGCGCCGAGCGGCTTTACACCCAGGCCGACGGAGGCGTCCGCTTCGCCATTCCCGCGCGCGTCAACGGCCTGTCAATGTACCTGCTGGCGGTGCGGGACGCGGACGGCGGCGCCCGGGTGCTGGGGGCGACCCAGGGCTATGACGAGGACGGCATGGCCATCCGCGGCAGCATCCCCCTGGAGGCCGGCATGACCGTCGAGCCCCTGTACACCGCCCTGGACGGCGACGGCAACCGACGCCAGTGGACCGGCGACGCCCTCACCGTGCCCCCCGAGGGGCTCACCCTCGCCTGGCGGCCCCTGCCCCCCGGCGACTACGAATACTGCCTCGCCCTGACCGACCTCACCGGCGCGGTGCAGTACACCCAGGGGGTGGATTACGCGGTGGCGTGAGGGACAAATTCTGATTTGTCGGGGAGCGACAAATCAGAATTTGAGTGGCTAGTGGCTAGTGATCAGTGGCTAGTGAATGATGAAATCCTTGCGGATTTCTAACAAATCCCGTAGGGATTTGTACCACCACTAGTCACTAGCCACTAGCCACTAATCACTCAATTCTGATTTATCGAGCAACAGCTCGATAAATCAGAATCCCCTCCAAAAAAAGGATTTGCCCCTTCGGCAAATCCTTTTTTGTGCCGCCCTACCTCTGCATCACCACCAGGCCGTCCCCCTCGGGCCAGAGCTGGACGGTTTGCACGTACTGCGCCTCAGAGCCGGTCAGCGTGCCGGTGAGGTTCAGGTACCACATCACCCTGCGGGCGACGTAGATATACAGCTCCGTCAGGGTCACCCGCCCGTCGTAGTTCCGGTCGGCGCGCAGGGCGGCGCGGGCATTCCGGTCGATGCTCCAGCCCCCGGCCTCGCACAGGGCCCGGGCAAACACGGTGGACATGTCCGATTCCCCGGCGCTGCTGTTGAAGCTGACGCGGTAGCTCTCCTGCTCCAGCGCCGCGCTGGCCAGCACCCGGAAGCGGCTGGTGCCCATCACCGCGGGGCCCACCGCGCCGTCGAACACGGCGTCGATGCCCTTCAATATGTCCCCGGTGCCGCTAGAGCGGCCGATCACCCCGCCGCTGCCGCAGCAGTCGATCACCACCAGCACGTCCCCCTTCACATTGCGCAGCGCCCGGGCCAGCTCCGCCGCCGCCAGCACCGAGCCGTCGTACATCTGCAAGAACGTCATGCCCCCGGCATAGTAGCCGTGGCAGGTGATGTAAAACAGGGAAAGGTCCTGGTCCCCGGCGTCGAAGAAGCCGTTTTCGATGCCCGAGAGCACCTCGTCCCGGGAGGCGTCCAGCAGCGTGCCGACCTGGAAGCGGGCCCCGTCGAAGGACAGGTTTTCCAGCATGCTGCGCATCCCGGACACCGAGTGGATGGAGCCGGTGCGAACCGCCGCCACGCCCTCGGCGTAGTTCTGCTCGCCCACCAGCAGCGCCCGCCAGCGCCGGGGGGCCGGGTTCACCCGCACGGCCAGGGTATCGGAAAAGCCGCCGTCCCGGGATGTGACCGTCACCGTGGCCTCGCCCTCGGCGATGCCCCGCAGCACGCCCCGGCTGTCCACCGCCACGATGCCCGCCGGCTCGGCCGCGTAGCTCAGGCGGGTGTCGCTGGCGTTCTCGGGCAGCACGTCGCACTCGATGGCCGCGTCGTCGCCCACGCTCAGGGTCATCTGCCGCGACAGCAGCGCCACGCCCGTCACCGGCACCGGCACGACCGTCACCACGCAGGAATCGCTGACGCCCCCCGCGGCGTAGGCGGTGATCACCGCCTGCCCGGCGGCCTGCCCGGTCACCAGGCCCTGGGCGTCCACCCCGGCCACCGCGCCCTGGCTGCTCTCCCAGTACAGCGCGCCGTCCGCGCCCCCGGGGCTGACCTCCGCGCTCAGCTGCGCCGCGTCACGGCCCTCTATGGTCAGGCTGCGCCGGGAAAGCGTCACCCGCTGCGGCAGGGCGTCGCTCTCCAGCCGCGCCAGCTTCAGGTCGTAAAGGCCCGTCTCCCCCTCCGGGCAGGTCAGCCGCACGCAGTAGCGCGCCCCCGCCTCGGGGATGAAGTCCAGCAGGCACGCGCCCCCGGCGGTATTCGCGCCCGCCTTCATAAGGTTGCCGGACCCGTCGAACAGCAGCGCCTCGAGGCGCATGTCCGGTCGGCTGGGGGCGGCCAGCAGCGACACCGGGCAGGCCGAGTCCGCGTCCAGCGCGTACCAGTGGGCGTCCCCCTCCCGCACGAAGGACTTGGAATAGGCATCGCCCCCGGCCTCCAGCAGCATGGGCAGCGCGAAGCACCGCGACAGCGCGTGCCGCGCCAGCTCCAGCCGCCCCCGGCCCGCGCCGCTCAGCGCCAGCCGGTAGGTCGTCCCCGCGGCCAGGCGCAGGCTCAGGGCCGGCATACCGTCCTCGCCCTCGGCCACCAGCCGCTCCCCGCGCCACAGCTTCGCGCTGACGGTGGGCGGCTCGTCCCCCGCCGGGAACAGCCACACGTCGTACACGCTGCCCGTGGGGGCCACGAAGTCGAAGACCGCCTCCCCCGCGTCCAGGTCCACCGCCACCAGCGCCCCCGCCGCCAGCAGGTTCCCCTCCGCTTCCACGCCCGCTTCCTCCGCGCACGCGCCAACCAGCCCCGGCCAAAGGGCCGCGGCGAGGATGAGCAGCGTTGCAAGCAGGATGCGGTGTTTCATGGGATTCATCTCCGGTAAATTCTGATTTGTCGGGGAGACGCGGCATCCAAAAGCCTTCCCCTTTGGGGAAGGTGGCGCGTAGCGCCGGATGAGGTCCCCTTACGGTGCGCCTTTGACGAAACAATGCAAGCATTTTTCGTCAAATCCACCTTCCCCACCGGGGGAAGGCCACTTTTGGGGCCTTCGTCAACAGCTCGACAAATCAGAATTCCAAATATTCCCTTTTCACGAACCCGTCCACTTCGCCGGTGTGGACCTTTACCCAGCCGTCGGCGTCGGGGGCGGAGGCGACGACCACCCTGCGGCCCCGGGCCAGCTGCTCGAGCACGGCGGCGTCGGTGGAGGGCTCCTTGCGCACGTTCAGCGCGGAGGCGGTGACGGTAGCGTAACGCTCGCCGTCCTTCGGCTCGGGCAGGGGCCGGTAGGTGGGGTCGGGCCGCGCCGCGCCCGGGCCGGCGGGCAGCGCGTCCAGGTCCGTCAGGGCGATCTCCGGCCAGTCCATGCGCACCAGCGCCATGCCGGGGTAGTAGAAGGCCAGTATCTGCCGCCAGGTCATGCCGTAGTTCCCGGCCATCCACTGGGCCCCGCGCTGGCTCATGCCCACGCCGTGGCCGTAGCGGCGCATGACGAGGGTGAAGGACTGGACCACCCCGGCGTCGTCCGTCGCCGTGTCCACGTCGATCAGCTCGTAGTCCGCCCCGTTCAGCCCCAGGGACAGGCCCGGCTTGACCTGCCCGAACACGTCCAGCGTCACCGGGTAGATTTCATCGGAGAGCACCCATTCCATGGGCGGCTCGGTGGGGGCCGGGGTTTCCGTCCCCTCCGGGGTCGGGCTGGCCTCGGGGCTGGCCGTGGCCTCTGTGGTCGCCGTGGGCTCCGGCGTGGCCGCGGGCCGCAGCAGCTTCGCCCGCAGGTCGAATTGCAGCCCGTCATACATCCGGCTGCCCTCGAAGCGGGGGTTCACCGGCCGCACGGCGGCGATGGAATCGAAGGCCCACATGCCCTCGCCCACGCCCGCGGCGGCCATGGCCTCGCCCAGGGCCGCCTCCAGCATCGCCTTCAGCGCCGCGCTGCCCTCGCAGGTCGGGGACACGGTCAATTCGTTTTGCAGGCTGCGGGGGTTTTCCAGGTCGTAGGGATCGTCCGCCATGGCCAGGTAGCCGTCGTCGCCCTTCCCGCCCCAGATCTGGCTGGCCAGGGCGGTCTGGCCGCCGTTGCTGGCGGTGTAGTAGCAGGTGGCAAAGCCGCCGTCGTAGCGCCCCACCACGCCCCGGGTCTCGTCCACCGCGGCAATGACGCGCGAGGCCTCCGGGTCGTAGCCCTTGAACACCTGGTCGGCGGTGGTGTCCACCACGTCGTAATCCCGGTTGCCCGCCTTCGCCTTGCGCCGCATGGCATAGGTGCGGGCGGCCACGGCCTGGGCCTTCAGGGCCTCCAGGGGAAAGCTGTCGCTCATCTCGTAGGCCACCACGCCGTACAGGTAGTCCTCCACCGGCAGCGCCAGCACGCAGCGCAGGCCGCTGGCCCGGGCGGTGACGGTGAGGTCGCCGCAGTACAGGGCGTCCTTCTCGGCCTCGGCGATTCGGATGCCGCTGACGGCGCCGTCGCCCGCGAGGTGGCGGGTGAGCGTCAGCGTCTTGCCCATGTCGATGCTCAGGCCGCCCACGGACAGCCACACCCGGTCCTGGGCCGCCGACAGTGCCACTTTCGTGCCCGAGGCGAAGCGGAAGCCCGGGTCAGCCTCCACGGCGTAGCTGCCCGCCAGCGTCAAATTCAGCAGTACCGGCTGGCCCAGCGAGCGCAGCTCCACCCGCAGGATGCCGTCGTCCCCGATACCGGCGTCGGGAATCGGGGCAAACGTTGCCTCCGGGGCAAGCGTCGCCTCCGGGGCGAGCGTCGCCTCCGGGGCGAGCGTCGCCTCCGGGGCAAGCGTTGCCTCCGTGGCGGACGTTTGCGAATCTTCCGCCGTCGTCGTCAGCGCGTCCGCCGGGGGCAGCGTGGGCATCGCGTCAAAGACCGCCGCCGTAGCCCGGGGCGCTTCCGTCGCGCCTTCCGCAGCTGCCGTCGCCAGCAGCAGCGCCCCCAGGACCAGAGCCAGTCGTTTGCAAATTTTCCTATATACCATGGTTCCCTCCGTGGGCGGGTTGCCCCGCCCGGGTTTTGTCTTTTGTTTCCAATTATTGACAGGGTTTGCGGGTGTTATACAGACGATTTATCGATGGGAAATTCTGATTTGTCGCGGACGGTGCCGCGCCTCAAATCTATGATTTGAGCCGTGGCAGTTTCGCCTTTCAGGCGAAACCGGCAAACCAACGGTTT
>CADBVG010000046.1:0-6627 GCA_902798105.1 uncultured Eubacteriales bacterium | reverse complement strand
CCCATTGAATCAAACAAATCCCGTAGGGATTTGCTCCACCACTAGTCACTAGCCACTAACCACTAATCACTCAATTCTGATTTATCGAGCCCTGCTCGACAAATCAGAATTTCCCCCCTCCTCATTATACCATACCTCCCCACCCCCTGTCATTGGTAATTTCGGTTCAATTCGACGGGTTTCGCTTTTATTTCGTCACAATGATGTACCATGCGCCCGTCCCCTGCCGCCTTGCGCCGTTAATGGCGCAGGGGTATAATGTAAGCTGATATTTTATGTCGGAAGGGGGGAGCCGCAATGCCCGAAGGGCTGTACGAGCTGGTGGCCCTGGGGGCGCGGTACGTGTTTGCCGCGCTGATGGTGCTGATCGTGCTGCGGGCGTGGCGCATCACCCTGATCGACGCCCGCCGGGCCAATACCCTGCGGCGCATGTCGCCCCAGACCGGCCTGAGCGGCGAGCTGCTGGTGCTGGACGGCGATGGCAAGGCCCGCCGGGGAATGCGCTACCCGGTGATCCGGGAGGGCATGATCGGCGCGTCACGCCGCTCGGACATCCGCATCCGCCACGCCAGCATACGGCGCAAGCACGCCTACTTCCAGCTGACCGACCGGGGGCTGAGCATACAGGCCCGCCCCGACGCCCCCATGCTCGACGCCGACGGCCGCCGCGCCGGTACGCTGCTGCTGGGCGACGGCAGCGAATTCGCCCTGGGCAAGGTCCGCCTGCTGCTGGTGCTGAACGACGGCAGGGTAAGGGAGGAAGAAGCGCCGGATGAAATGGAAACGCCGGGCGAGAACGATGATATGTTCCTTGAGGAAGAGCGGTAGATTCTGATTTGTCACGGGCGTCAGCCCGACAAATCAGAATTTGAAAAAGGAGGCCCCATGTCCCCCAATAAAGTCGAAAGAATGAAGCGGGCGCTGATGCGCTCGAACACCCACCTGCTGCTGACGGCGGTGATGCTGTTCCAGTTCCTGGCCATGCTGCTGATCGCTTTCCAGAAGGGGGGCGTGAACCTCCAGGCACTGGGCTTTGCCGTGGCGCTGCCGCTGGTCACCTGGCTGGTGACGACGCTGATGGGCCGGGCATGGCCGGTGGACCGGGCGATACTGATACTGGTGATGCTGCTGTGCAGCGTGGGGCTGATTTCGCTGTCGGACATCGCCAGGGCCAACGTCACCCCCCGCACCCAGGCCATCTACGCGCTGGCGGGCATCGGGGCGATGTTCGCCGGGGCGGCCTTCATCCGCGCCTGGAAGAACTGGAAAAAGTATACCCCCTTCCTGATGGTGTTGTGCCTGATGGTGCTGGCCTCGCCCTACCTGCCGGTGATCGGCATCTACAAAAATGGCGCGCGGAACTGGATCGGCCTGGGCGGCTTCTCGGTGCAGCCCAGCGAATTCATGAAGCCGGTACTGATACTGTGCCTTGCCAGCGGCTTTTCCCAGCGGCCCCGGTTCGTCAGGTGCATCCCCACCATCGCCTTCGCGGCGGCCTGCTGCGGCATACTGCTGGCGGAAAAGGACCTGGGCGCGGTGCTGCTGTACTTTTTAACCACCGTGGCCATGTACTACGTGGCCACCTCCAACGCCTTCATCAGCCTGGCGGGGCTGGGCATGGGCGCGGCGGCGGCGGTGCTGGCCTACCGGGCGCTGCCCTACGTGCAGGGCCGCATACAAATATGGAAAAACCCCTGGAGCGACCCGGAAAACCTGGGCTACCAGCTGGTGCACGCGCTGATCGCCATCGGCAGCGGCGGGCTGTTCGGCATGGGGCTGGGGCTGGGCATGCCCCGCAACATCCCCCTGTACCACTCCGACTTCATCTTCGCCGCCATCACCGAGGAATTCGGGCTGATCTTCGCCGTGGGCCTTCTGGCCGTGTACGTGCTGATCATCATGCGGGGCCTGATCGTGGCGTTCAACGCCCGCACATCCTTCCACTCGCTGACCGCCTTCGGGCTGGTGATCATGCTGGGCCTGCAGGCCATGCTGATCGCCGGGGGCAACACCAAGCTGCTGCCCCTGACCGGCGTCACGCTGCCGCTGGTGTGCTACGGCGGCTCATCCCTGGTCAGCACGTTCTTCTCCATGGGCCTGCTGCTGGGGCTTTCGTCGATGAACGCCGAGGACGAGGCGAGGGACATTGAGACGCTGGAGCTGAGGGAAAGCGCGTATTGAATTTGAAATGAGGTAGCTGTCCGATTGGGTACAAATTCTGATTTATCGAGCCCTGCTCGATAAATCAGAACAATGAGGAATGAGGAATTAGGAACGGATTTCTTTGATTGGAAGGGAAAGCATAGTCTTATCAGGCTGTCTGTTCTTGTAATTAAAACAAATCCCGCAGGGATTTGCACCATCATTCCTAATTTCTCATTCCTAATTCCTCATTCAATTCTGATTTGTCGCCCCGCGATAAATCAGAATTTGAATGTGCCTGAAGGGTTGCCTACTCTTCATCATAAAAGATGGTGATTGCATGAAGGAGCTTCGCAGAAACATGCGCCTGATCGGCGCCTTGGTGGTGGTCATGTTCGTGGGGCTGGCCGCCTGGTTCGCCATGACGGTGTTCACCCAGGGCAGCATATGGGCCTCCGACGTGCGCAACAGCCGCCTGCGGGCCACCAACAGCGTCCGGGGCGACATCACCGACCGCTCGGGCAACCTGTTGGCCACCACCGCCGAGGACGGCTCCCGCCAGTACACGAAGAACGCCGCCGCCCGCCGGGCGCTGTCCCAGACCGTGGGCGACACCGCCGGCATGAGCGGCACCGGCATCGAGACCTTCTACTCCTCCACGCTGCTGGACATCTCCACCTCGCTGGTGGACCGGCTGAGCGAGCTGTTCAACAGCAAGCGCCACGTAGGCAGCAGCATCCAGATCACCGTGGACGGACCCCTGCAGGCTTACATCGCCGATAAATTCCCCGGGGGCTACCGGGGCGCGGTGTGCGTGATGAACTACAAAACCGGCGAGATCCTGGCCATGGTGTCCATGCCCAGCTACGACCCCTACGACCTGAACGGCCATCCCGCCGCCGGCGTGGAGGACACCGCCTACCTGAACCGCTGCCTGCAGGGGCTGTACACCCCCGGATCGGTGTTCAAGATCGTCACGCTGGCCTCGGCCCTGGAGAACGACACCGGCGTCACCGGCCAGGCGTTCAGCTGCGCCGGGGAATGGGCCTACGAGGGCGGGCGCATCGTATGCGCGGGCAATACCGCCCATGGCACCCTGAATCTGAAGGACGCCTTCAAGCGCAGCTGCAATGTCACCTTCGGCAAGCTGGCCTACCAGCTGGGGCTGGAGCGTCTGCGGGCTACCGCCGAGCGCTTCGGCTTCAACGAGAATTTCAAGTTCGGCGATTTCGTGATCTACAACTCCGCCTTCCCGGAGGCCGTGAACAGCATGAACGGCCTGGTGTGGGCTGGCATCGGCCAAGGCGAGGTGCTGGTCACCCCCCTGCACATGGCCATGATCTCGGGCGCTGTGGCCAACGGCGGCGCGATGATGAAGCCCCTGCTGATCCAGCGCGTCACCAACACCCAGGGCGCCACCACCGCCATCGCCCGCAGCGAGGTCTACCGCCAGGTGCTTAACGGACAGACCGCCGGGATCATCGCCGACTTCATGCGCCAGACCGTGCAGAGCGGCACCGCCACCCGGGCCGCCATCAAGGGCCTGCGGGTCTGCGGCAAGACCGGATCCGCCGAGGTCAGCGACAACAAGGAGGTCGAGACCAACGCCTGGTTTACCGGCTTCATCCAGGACGACGAACACCCCTACGCCATCGCCGTGGTCATCGAGGGCGGCGGCGCCGGCGCCCGCATGCCCAGCGAGCTGGCCGCCAAGGCGCTGAAAAAGGCGGTGGAGTTGGTTGGATAAATTCTGATTTATCGAGCCCTGCTTGATAAATCAGAACAATGAGGAATGAGGAATTAGGAATGAGGAATGTAAAACAAATCCCGCAGGGATTTGCACCATCATTCCTAATTCCTCATTCCTAATTCCTCATTCAATTCTGATTTGTCGCGGAGCGACAAATCAGAATTTGCAAAGGAGGCCCCATGCCCATCCTCACCCCCGACACCCTGTTCTTCTTCGACGGCCAGCCCGGCGCGCTTGCGCTGTATGAAGAACTGGCCCGGCAATTGCTTTCGGAATACCCCTCCACCCAAATACAGGTGAAGAAGACCCAGATCGGGTTTCACGATGGCCGCCTCTACGCCTGCGCGTCGCTGACGCCGGTGCGCCGCAAGGCCGAACGGCCCGACCCGTTCCTGACGGTCACCTTCTCGCTGGAGGCCCCTGACCCGTCGCCGCGGCTGGTCTGCGTGCCCGTTCGGCCGAACCGCTTCACCCACCACGCCGTCATCGGCTTCCCGTCCGATATCGACGGCGAACTG
Organism: uncultured Eubacteriales bacterium; assembly: GCA_902798105.1. GTDB lineage: Bacteria > Bacillota > Clostridia > Christensenellales > Aristaeellaceae > UBA2862. Next base: position 2,217 of record CADBVG010000046.1, on the reverse strand, counting down.
ATGGCCTGGCTGCGCGCCTCCCACGACCTGGGGCGGCATCAATTGCAGATTTCGAAGGTTTACTGGCGGTAAATCGAGAAATCTGCAAGCAGCAGATGTCGGAAAAGGCACCGCCAGATGCGCCGCCGTATTGTGCGGCATTTCCTAATGCAATTCTAATTGGATGTAAACGGAAAACAAACCCTGCAATGCTATCCTGATGGTGTTACAGTGATGATTGTCAACCGCCACAACGGCGGCAAAGCGGATTCGCGCACGCTTCCCGCGCACGAGATGGCGCCGCCCACCCATCTTCTTGCAATGCATTACCCCGGGCAGGCGCCGCAACGGCGCCTCCTGCACCCCCGGTTATCACCCCCATAACCAGATTCAGAAAGGACAACACCATGCTCACACTTCAAAACGTCACCAAGCGATACCTGCGGCGCACGGCGCTGGACGACGTGTCGCTGAGTATCGACGCGGGCAAGACCTGCCTGCTGCTGGGGCCCAACGGCAGTGGCAAGACCACGATGATGAAGCTGATCACCGGGCTGGCCCGCCCCACCTCCGGGGAGATCACCCTGGACGGCCAGGGCATCGGCCCGGCCACGAAGGCCCGGGTGGCCTACATGCCCACCGAGAACTACTTCTACAACTGGATGACGGTGCGGGACATCGGCAAATACTACGCCGATTTCTTCAAGGACTTCGACCCCGCCCGCTTCCGCCGGATGCTGACCGACATGGAGCTGGACGAGGCCGACCGCATCCGCCAGCTGTCCTCGGGCATGGCGGCAAAGCTGCGGCTGAGCCTGACCCTCAGCCGGGACGCGGCGCTGATGATGTTCGACGAGCCCCTCAACGGCGTGGACATACTCACCCGCACCCAGACCATCGACGCCATCCGCGCCGGGCGGGAATCCGGACGCACGATGCTGATCTCCACCCACCTGGTGGACGAGCTGGAGGACGTGGTGGACTGCCTGGTGTTTTTGAAGCAGGGCCACCTGGTGATGGCCGGCGACAAGAATGAGATCTGCGCCGGTCGCACGCTGAAGGACCTGTACATCGAGGTCTACGGCCACGCCTCGGCCGAGCCCCACCCCGAAGAGGAGGCGAAGACCTATGCTTAAGCTGATGAAGTACGAATTCCGCAAGTGGCGCACCACGCTGCTGGCCCTGCTGGTCGGCCTGGTGGCGCTGGAGCTGGGCTTCATCGCCGGGCTGAAGCTGAACAAGCCCGAGCTGATGACCATCTGCCTGTCGCTGATCGCGCTGCTGACCTTCGCCGCCTTCGCCTACCTGGTCATCGCCGGCATCGCCAGCTACTCCCAGGAGCTGCGGGAGAAGTGCGGCTACCTGGTGTTCATGGCCCCGGTGCACCCCGTCAGCATCGTGGCCTCAAAGCTGCTGTTCATCGCACTGATGGCCCTGGCCGCCACGGCGCTGTTCGGCACGGCGGGCTACCTGGACTTCCGGCATCTGGTGGGCAAGCTGAACCTGGACGCCCACACCCTGGACAGCCTGAACGCCATGATGCGCTTCGGCCTGAAGACCGACGCCACCGTCCAGCAGATCCTGCAAATGGCGGGCTTCTCCGCCGCCAGCGTGCTGCTGGAGGTGCTGCTGACCATGTGCACCGCCTACCTGGCCATCACCCTTTCGGCCACGCTGCTGCAAAACAAGAAGGGCTTTTTGCGGGGACTGATCAGCTTCGCCCTGTTCGTCGCCCTGTCCTGGGGCTCCTCGTGGCTGACGCAAAAGCTGCTTTACGAGCGCATCCGCCTCGGCGCGGAGATCAACGAATTCCAGGCCGTGTTCGGCGGTTCGCTGCTGCTGAACTTCGTGCTGTGCGCCATCTTCGCCGGCGCTTCCGCCTGGCTGCTGGACAAGAAGGTCGATATGTAATTGAAGGACATACAACGCCGCCCCGCGCAACTGCGCGGGGCGGCGTTTGTTCTGAGGTTTTAGGTTTTAGGTCTTAGGGAAACACCGCACAATGCTCGCAGCCCATCAGCGGGTGAATTTCAGCCGCTTGCTGCCTGCAAAAATCTCGATTACCCGCCAGGCTAAGTCAAGGGAAATCAACGCGGAAATGCAGGCAAAGACGCCGTAACTGCAACGGAGTTTCCAGCCAATTGCGCTTCAGGCATTTTACTGTGAAACAAAACTGCCAAGGGCTCTGAAAAAGGGCATACCAATGCCCGGGAACACTCTAGCGGTTATGAATCAGAC
>CADBVG010000045.1 GCA_902798105.1 uncultured Eubacteriales bacterium | reverse complement strand
ATCCCGTAGGGATTTGCTCCACCACTAGTCACTAGCCACTAACCACTAATCACTCAATTCTGATTTATCGAGCACAGCTCGATAAATCAGAATTTACCACGCTGTATTGGTGGCGAATGATCCTTGCCGCAGTATTACAGCCGCTTCTCAATCACCGAAATCAGGCGATCGGCGAAGCCCTTCGCGGTGTCGCCGCCGTGGGGCACGGCGTCCAGCGCGGCATCGAGCACGGCGGCCTTGTCGGTGCGGGCAATGTGCCGCAGCAGCATGGCCGCCGCCCTCAGCAGCGACGACGGATTGGCATATTCGCCCCGGCCCGTCTCGATCATCCGCGGCGCGGAGCCGTGGATGGCCTCGAACATGGCGTACTGGTCCCCCAGGTTAGCGCTGCCGGCGGTGCCCACGCCGCCCTGGAGCTGGGCGGCCTCGTCGGTGATGATGTCGCCGTACAGGTTCGGCAGCAGGAACACCTTGAAGCGGCTGCGCACGCGGGGATCCACCAGTTTGGCGGTCATGATGTCGATGTACCAGTCCTCGGCCTCGATGCCGGGGTACTCCGCCGCCACCTCGTGACAGATCTCGGAGAAGCGGCCGTCGGTCTTCTTCATGATGTTGGCCTTGGTGACGATGGCGACGCTGGTCTTGCCGTTGTTCTTGGCATACTCGAAGGCCGCCCGGGCGATGCGCTTCGTGCCCGGCAGCGTGGTCACCTTGAAGTCCATGCACAGCTTGCCGGGGATCTCAACGCCCCGGCTGCCCAGTACGTACTCGCCCTCGGTGTTCTCACGGAAGAAGATCCAGTCGATGCCCTGATCGGGCACAGACACCGGGCGCACATTGGCGTACAGGTCCAGCTCCCGGCGCAGGGTGACATTGGCGCTCTCCATGGTGCCGCCCTTGGGGGTCTCGGTGGGGCCCTTCAGCAGCACGTCGCAGGTCTTGACTTCGGCCAGCACGTCCTTTGGCACGGCTTCCCCCTTCGCCAGGCGGTTTTCGATGGTCAGGCCCTCGATGGGCTTTAATACGATGCTGCCCGCGGCGATTTCGTCCTTCAAAAGCGCCTCCAGAACCCGGGTGCTCTGCTTTGAGATGATCGGACCGATGCCGTCGCCGTCGATCACGCCGATGGTGACCACCGGCAGGGCGGTGAAGTCCTTCGCCGGGGCCGCGTTCTCCATGCGCCCCGTGCGCGCCAGCTGCTCCTCCAACAGGGTGCGGAACTGGGCGACGGCGGAGTCGATATGCTTGTTCATAAATAATGCCTCCACGTTATTGAATTATTCGAAGGTTTACTGGCGGTAAATCGAGAAATCTGCAAGCAGCAGATGTCGGAAAAGGCACCGCCAGATGCGCCGCCGTATTGTGCGGTATTTCCTTAGGAATGAGGAATTAGGAATGGCGGTAAAATCCCTGCGGGATTTGATTGAATGTAATATACCCGAATAACCGTCGTGCCCTGTCAATCAAAAGAAATCCGCAAGGATTTCCATCCGCCATTCCTCATTCCTAATTCCTCATTTCTCATTATTTCTCGCGGTATACGCCAGCAATCCCCCGGCCTTGAGCATGTCCTTCTGCCGCTCGGTGAAGTCGCAGGCCAGGTCGAACGTCCTGCCGGTGGTGAGGTCGGCTAGCTGGATGCAGCCTTTGTCCATGCCCGCGTGGATGTCCCGCAGGGCCAGCCTGTTGCCCTGGCTGACTTCATCGTAATCCGCCGGGTTTTTGAAGGTCAGCGGCAGTATGCCGGCGTTGATCAGGTTCGCCACGTGGATGCGGGCGAAGCTCTTGGCGATCACCGCGCGAACGCCCAGGTACAGCGGAACCAGCGCCGCGTGCTCCCGGGACGAACCCTGGCCGTAGTTGTCGCCGCCCACGACGATGCTCTCCCCCGCCGCCTTGGCACGCTCGGGGAAGGTAGCGTCGCAGACGCCGAAGCAGTACTGGGACAGGTGGGGTATATTGCTGCGGTAGGGCAGTATCTTCGCCCCGGCGGGCATGATGTGGTCGGTGGTGATGTTGTCCCCCACCTTCAGCGTCAGCTCCGCCTCGATGGCATCCCCCACCGGCCTGCAATCCGGGAAGGGCTTGATGTTGGGACCGCGCACGACCTCCACGTCCTTCGCTTCCTCCGGGGTCGCCGGCATGAGCACGCCGGAGTCGTCCAGCCGGAAGTCGGCGGGCATTTCGATGGCGGGCATGTCGCCCAGCAGCCGCGGGTCGGTGATTTCGCCGGTCAACGCGGCGGCCACGGCGGTCTCCGGGGAAACCAGGTAGACGCCCGCGTCGGCGGTGCCGCTGCGGCCCAGGAAGTTGCGATTGAAGGTGCGCAGGGAGACGCCAGCGCTGTTGGGGCTGAACCCCATGCCGATGCAGGGCCCGCAGGCACACTCCAGCACCCGGGCGCCGCTGGCCAGTATGTCCGTAAGCGCGCCACGCTCGGCCAGCATCGACAACACCTGGCGGCTGCCGGGGCTGATGGACAGGCTCACCGAGGGACAGATGGTCTTGCCCTTCAAAAGCGCCGCCACCTTCAGCATATCCATCAGGCTGGAGTTGGTGCAGGAGCCGATACAGACCTGATCCACCTTCGTGCCCTTCAGGCTGGAGACCTTCACCACGTTGTCGGGGCTGTGGGGGCAGGCAATCAGCGGCTCGAGGTTGGACAGGTCGATGTCGATGACGCGATCGTACACTGCGTCGGGGTCGCTGGACAGCTCGCGCCAGGCGTCCTCCCGGCCCTCGGCCTTCAAAAACGCCCGGGTGATCTCGTCGGAGGGGAAGATCGAGGTGGTCGCGCCCAATTCGGTGCCCATGTTGGTGATGGTGGCCCGCTCGGGCACGGACAGGGTCCTGACGCCCTCGCCGCCCCACTCGATGACGGCCCCCACGCCGCCCTTCACGGACAGTATGCGCAATATCTCCAGGCTCACGTCCTTCGCGGTCACGAAGGGGCGCAGCTTGCCGGTCAGGTTCACCTTGAACATCTTCGGCATGGCGATGTAGTACGCGCCGCCGCCCATGGCCACGGCCACGTCCATGCCGCCCGCGCCGAAGGCAAGCATGCCGATGCCGCCGCCGGTGGGGGTGTGGCTGTCGGAGCCGATCAGCGTCTTGCCTGGCACACCAAAGCGCTCCAGGTGCACCTGGTGGCAGATGCCGTTGCCCGGGCGGGAAAAGCGGATGCCGTGCTTCTTCGCCACCGACTGGATGTAGCGGTGGTCGTCGGCGTTCTCAAAGCCGCACTGGAGGGTGTTGTGGTCGATGTAGGCCACGGACAGCTCGGTGCGCACCCGCTCGATGCCCATGGTCTCAAATTCCAGATAGGCCATGGTGCCGGTGGCGTCCTGGGTCAGGGTCTGGTCGATACGCAGGGCGATCTCGCTGCCGGGGATCATGTCCCCTGAGACGAGGTGGTCCTTTATGATCTTCTGTGCGATGGTCATGCCCATGTCATGCGTCCTCCTTTGAAAGCGCCCGATCCATGGCGTTGAGTATGTGCTGCTCCATCCGCTCGGCGGCCAGGTCGGCGTTACCGGCGCGAATGGCTTCCAATATCGCCTTGTGCTCCCGCACTGAATGGGCCGCCCGGTCCGGCGTGCGCAGGGCGTTGCGGCGGTACTGCTGCGTCTTCTTGTGCAGCGGCGAGAGGGTATCCCTCAGCACGATACTGCCGCAGCCATCGTAAATCACTTCATGGAAGCGTCCGTCCAGGGCCTTGAGTTGATCCACATTTTCCCGGGAGAGGTAAAATTCCTGGAAATCCACGGCTTCATTCAGCGCTTTCAGGTTATCATCATTGGCGTTCTCCACGAAGCCGCGTACGGCCATTTCCTCAATGCGCAGGCGAATCTCCGTCATGTCCCGATAGTCCTTCGGTGTGATGCCCAGCACCATCGTGCCCTTCGGGGTATCCTCGACAAGGTGCTCCTGGAACAGGCGGTGCAGCGCCTCGCGCACGGGGGTGCGGCTGACGCCCAGTTCGGCGCAGAGCTGCAATTCGGTGATGATCTCTCCGCGCTCATACTTGCCGCTGAGTATGTCGTCCTCCAGTCGCTCGAAAACCTGGTCGGACAGCGAAACAGTCTTGTAATCTCTCATTTTTCCCCCTCCTTACAGCCTGCGGAAGCGGCCCGCGGACAGCTCCTCGATCTTGGTCTCCAGCTCGGCGGTGGACAGCGTGGTCTGGCGGCCGTCCTCGTACTCAGCGTCGATCCACTGTTTCAGCGCCACCACCAGCGGGTCCTTCTTGTCCACGGCCTCGCCGCCGGCCAGCTGGTAGTTCTCGTTGATCCAGTAGGCGATGCCCGCCAGGCCGCTGGCCTTGCCGATCATCACCGCCGGAGCGCGGCCCAGTATCTTGCGGGTGTCGAATATGGTGTACACCTCGGCGTCCTTCAGCAGGCCGTCGGCGTGGATGCCCGCCCGGGTGGTGTTGAACTGGCGGCCCACGAAGGGGGTCATCACCGGGATGTCGTAGCCGATCTCATCCCGGAAGTAGCGGGCGATGTCGGTGATGGCGGTGGGGTCCATGCCGTCCAGGGAGCCGCGCAGGCTGGCGTATTCCATCACCATGGCCTCCAGCGGAATGTTGCCGGTGCGCTCGCCGATGCCCAGCAGCGAGCAGTTCACCGCCGAAGCGCCGTACAGCCACGCCGTCGAGGCGTTGGTTACGGCCTTGTAGAAGTCGTTGTGGCCATGCCACTCCAGCATCTCGCTGGGCACGTCGGAATAGTGCTGCAGGCCGTAGATGATGCCAGGCACGCTGCGGGGCAGCGCCACCTCGGAATAGGGTACGCCGTAGCCCATGGTGTCACAGGCGCGAATCTTCACGGGGATGCCAGCGTCCTGGCTCATCTTCATCAATTCATTGACGAAGGGCACCACGAAGCCGTAGAAATCGGCCCGGGTGATGTCCTCCAGGTGGCAGCGGGGCATGACCCCGGATTCAAAGGCATCCGCAACGGTCTTCAGGTAGTACTCCATGCACTGCTTGCGGGTCATCTGCATCTTCTTGAAGATGTGGTAGTCGCTACATGACACCAGTATGCCCGTCTCCCGGATGCCCAGGTCCTTCACCAGCTTGAAGTCCTCCCGGGTGGCGCGGATCCAGGTGGTGATCTCCGGGAAGCGGTAGCCCAGGTCCATGCATTCGGACAGGGCTTTCCTGTCCTTTTCGCTGTAAACGAAAAACTCCGTCTGGCGGATCACGCCGTAAGGGCCGCCCAGCCGGGCCATCAATTTATACAGATCCACGATCTGCTTCACCGTATAGGGCTCCACCGACTGCTGGCCGTCCCTGAAGGACGTATCGGTGATCCAAATGTCCTCGGGCATGCCCATGGGCACGCGCCGGTGGTTGAAGGCGATGCGCGGTATTTCGGTATAGGGGTAGATATCCCGGTACAGGTTGGCCTCGGGCACATCCTGCAGGGAATACTTGTACTGCCGCTGTTCCAGCAGATTGGTCTTGTTGGACATTTCCAGCATGGTCTCATCTCCCGCGTCCGCCACAGGGCGGACAGAATGTTTGTATTATTGTATACAAGAATCCATGCATTGTCAAGACCGGGCGGGAAAACTTCTGTATATTAACACTTTAGCTTTATGTTATGAAAACAATGAAAAGATCCCTCGACTGCGCTCCGCTCAGGATGACAGGTTGTGTACGTTGTCTCCTGAGCGAAGCCGCGAAAGCGGCGCAATCAAAGGATCTTCTGTATTATAATGTGATGTCAATAGATGGTCTTGATCTCGTCCACCCCGATGTCCCGCATGAACGTCTCCAGGCCCTTCTGGTCCACGCACATCAGGTCGGTGAACTTCCCGGTGGCCTTGTCGATGAAGCCTACCGTCATCTCGCCGGTACAGATACTCTTGCGCACCGCGGGCTGTTGGGTATTGGGGTCGAAGTGGATCTCTTCCCGCTTCTTGCGTTTGAACAGGGACATGGATATACCTCCTGTATAGAGCGCGGCATTGCCATGGCGGCGCGGGCGCCGTCGCTACGGGTTTGTCTTTTCCTTCAGCATTCCCCTCAGCTTTTCATACCGCGCCCGCTTCTCTTCCCTGGCGAAGTGGACCTCCCGGAACTGTTCGGGGCAGCCGTCGTAGTTCAACTTCCCATCGCCGAATTGCTGGCTGGTGAGGTCGAAGCGCTGCCCCTCCACCACGTTGAAGCAGTGGAAGCCGCCGTCCTTCAGCGGCACGCCGTACACCCGCCCGCCGAAGATGTCCTGGACCAGAAACGCAGTGATGGAGCACTGGCCCAGCGTGGGATTGTCCGGCGTCCAGTCCCCACGCATCCGGGGCGCGCAGGTTTCCGCGCACCAGAGACCCAGCAGCGCGTCGTACAGGTCCCGGGGCGTTTCAATGCCCGGGTAATCATGGTTCAACGCCGGCACCGTCGCCCGCTCCCGGCCATAAAACCGGTCGTTCATAGGTCGTTTCCCCCTCATTCCGTCAATTCGATCACGTTGCCCTCATAACCGACAATACAGCTCTCATAATACCCGTCACCGGTCACCCGCGGGCCGCTGATGACTGCGTAGCCATCCCGCCTCATGCGCTCTGTGAGCGCGTCCACTTGTTCCCGGTTGCCCAGGGAGAAGGCGATGTGAGCATAGCCCGTGCGTGCCAGCGACTTCTCGGCATCGGTCATGTCCGGCTTGTGCATCAGCTCCAGCCGGGCTCCATCCCCAAAGCGCAGAAAGTAGGAGCGAAAGCCGGTGTTGGGGTTGTGATAGCCATCGTTGGACGTCCCGCCGAGGTATTCGACAAAGAAGTCCCGGGCGGCTTCCAGGTCGTTCACATATAAGGCGACGTGCTCAATCTTCATCCGCCGTCTCCCCGCGCTGGCGCTCCAGCAGCAGCTGTCGCCCGATCTTGCCGGTCATGTGGTCGATGGTGATCTCCACGCAGCAGAGCGTGCCCGCGCGAATCGTGTCCTCCGTCTCCTGCATGTAAAGGTCCTCGAAGCCCGTGGAATACTTTGCCCCCACGGCATTGGCCGCGCGGCGCAGCGCTTCCTCGCCCTCCAATATCCTCGCCCTGCCAAAGGCGATCACGCTGCAAAACTTCGTCGTGCGCTCTTTTGGCATGACCTCGTCCCGGTCGATGACGGTGAAGGACACCTTCTCATTCCGGCGAATGGCGTCGAGCTTGTGACCGGTCCTGGCGCAGTGGAAGCCGATGGTCCCGAGTCCCCCGCCGCCTTCCGCGTACACAAAGCTGATGGGCACCGTGTAGGGATAGCCGTCGTCCCCGTACAGGCCCAGCACGCCGGAGGTCGCCCGGCGCAGGATGTCCTGGCATTCCTCGAAGGATATTTGTTGTTTGAACCGCCGCATTTTTCTGAACATAATCTACACCTTGTATTTATTCGTTGATCCACATATCCCGCCGGGTACGCCCACGAAAAAACCGCCCCTTCGGGTGTTCGTTCTCATGCTCCGGCGGGATGGCGGCGCTTCGCGCCGCGGCCTTCGGCCGAACCCGTTGCCTGCCGCAAGTGGGTTCGTATATCCCGCCGGGTACGCCCACGAAAAAACCGCCCCTTCGGGTGTTCGTTCTTATGCTCCGGCGGGATGGCGGCGCTTCGCGCCGCGGCCTTCGGCCGAACCCATTGCCTGCCGCAAGTGGGTTCGTATATCCCGCCGGGTACGCCCACGAAAAAACCGCCCCTTCGGGCGGTTCTCGTGAGCGTACCCGGCGGGATTCGAACCCACGGTCTTCAGAGTCGGAGTCTGACGCGATATCCAGCTTCGCTACGGGTACATGTGCAACATGTTTATTATAGCCCATTTGCTCCGGAATGGCAAGTTAAAAAGGGGCGAACCCTCAATTTTTCATATTTATTTACGATTTGTTGCGCCGGGACACCCCCTTGCGGGTTGAATTGCTTGCGAATTTACATTGCTTCTGCTACAATATGTAGGTAATTAATAATGGGGGTTTTAGTATGAGCGAATACACCATTGCCCTGGACGCTATGGGGGGCGACCAGGCGCCGGACGCCATCGTCGCGGGGGCCATCGCTGCGCTGAGGTGCTTTGAGGACATCCGTGTAATACTCACCGGCCCACAAAGTCGGCTGGAGGCCCTGCTGGCCGGCGCTGAGGACATTCGGGACCGTGTGGAGATCCTGCCCGCAGACGACGTGATACAGATGGATGAATCGCCGATGCTCGCCGTGCGCCAAAAGGTCAATTCCTCGATGGTGCAGGCCATGCTGGCCGTGCGGGAGGGCCGTGCGGGCGCGGTGGTCTCCGCTGGCAACACAGGCGCGCTGCTGGCGGGCGGTATGCTGCGCATCGGCCGCATACCGGGTATCGAACGCCCGGCGCTCGCCCCGGTGATCCCCGGGGTAAAGAAGCCCTTCCTGCTGATCGACGCCGGAGCCAACGTGGATTGCCAGCCGCGCTACCTGGTGCAGTTCGGACTGATGGGTTCGGTGTATATGCGCTCGGTGATGGACGTGGAAAGGCCGGCGGTGGGCCTGGTGAACATCGGCGCCGAGGCCGAGAAGGGCAACAAGCTGACCAAGGAGACCTACCAGCTGATGCAGGCCCAGACCAGCTATTACTTCGCCGGAAACGCGGAGGCGCGGGACATCCCCACCGGCGACTTCGACGTGGTGGTGGCCGACGGCTTCGACGGTAACATCATCCTGAAATACACCGAGGGGCTGGCCAGCGCCATGATGGGCATGCTCAAGGGCAACCTGAACGCCTCAAAGGTGACCAGGCTGGGCGCGGCCCTCTCCCGCCCCGCCTTCCGCAAGTTCAAGCGGAGCATGGACTACAACGCCTACGGCGGCGCGCCGCTGCTGGGCGTGGAGGGCGCGGTGATCAAGGCCCACGGCGCCTCCGGCGAGACGGCCATCATGAACGCCCTGCGCCAGGCGAGGACGATGCTCGCAGGCGACGTGGCCGGGAAGATCCGCGAGGGGCTCAGCGGCCTCACCGACGCCTGACGACGATCTGACAATATGACAGGAGGTAATCCCATGGATCGCAACGCTATTTTCAACAAGGTGAAAGAATACATACTGATGCAGCTGCCCATCGACGGCGACCGGGTCGTGGAATCCGCCCGCATGGTAGAAGACCTGGGGGCCGACAGCGCGAACCTGATGATGCTGATCATGGACCTGGAGACCGAGTTCAACCTGACCGTCGAGGACGAGGCCCTGGGCGCCATCAAGACCGTGGGCGACATCGTGGACTACATTTCAAAGAAGGGCTGATTTGTGAAGGCACTTTGCAAAAAGCTGGGCTACTCCTTCAACGACATGAAGCTGCTGGAGACGGCGCTGACCCATCCCTCCTTCGGGGGGGATCATCATGTACCCCACTACCAGCGGCTGGAGTTCCTGGGAGACGCCGTGCTGGAGCTGGCCATAAGCCGCTACCTCTACTTCGAGTTCCCGGAGGTAGACGAGGGCAAGCTGACGCGCATACGGGCCGGGCTGGTGCGGGAGGAGACCCTCTGCCGCGCCGCCCGACGGCTGGAGCTGGGCAAATTCATCCGCCTCTCCGTGGGAGAGGATCGCTCCGGGGGCCGGGACAAGCCCTCCATACTGTGCGACGTGATGGAGGCCGTGCTTGCCGCCGTGTACCTCGACGGGGGCTTTGACTGCGCCGTGGACGTGATCCGCAGGGCGCTGGGCGATGAACTGCACCCCGAAATGCTGGAGGACCACCTGGACGCCAAGTCCCGGCTCCAGGAGGTGCTGCAGCGGGACGGCGAAATGCCGGTGTACGTGTTCATCTCCATGGAGGGGCCGCCCCACGCGCCCCTGTTCCGCTACAGCGTGACGCTGAACGGGCAGGAGATCGGCGTGGGCGACGGCACCAGCAAGCAGAACGCCCAGCAGGAGGCCGCGCGGGACGCCCTCCGGAGAATGCGGAACAAGTGACCAGATTCCCATTGATGCAGAACGGAGCGAAACAATAACTTGCGACTGAAGAAACTCATATTACACGGCTTCAAATCCTTCGCCGATCACGCGGAGATCGTCTTCGAGGACGGCATCACCGGCGTGGTGGGCCCCAACGGCTGCGGCAAGAGCAACATCTCCGACGCTGTGCGCTGGGTGCTGGGCGAGCAGAGCGCGAAGTCGCTGCGCGGCGTGAAGATGGAGGACGTCATCTTCAACGGCACCGAGGCCCGCCGCCGACTGGCCTATTGCGAGGTCACGCTGGTATTTGAAAACGAGGACCATGCGCTGGCCATCGACTTCGCCGAGGTGTCCGTCACCCGGCGGGTGTACCGCAGCGGCGAGGGCGAATACAAGATCAATGGCGCGGCCTGCCGATTGCGGGACATCGTGGACCTGTTCCGCGACACCGGCATCGGCAAGGACGGCTATTCCCTGATCGGCCAGGGCCGCATCGACGAGATCCTGTCCGCCAAGTCGGAGGACCGCCGCCAGGTCTTCGAGGAGGCCGCGGGCATCGTCAAGTTCAAGACCCGCAAGCTGGACGCACAGAAGCGCATCCAGCGCACCCAGGAAAATCTGAACCGCGTGGAGGACATACTCTCCGAGCTGGAGGAGCGGGTAGAGCCGCTGAAAACCCAGAGCGAGCAAGCCCGGGAATACCTGTCCCTGCGGGATGAATTGAAGGGGCTGGACCTGAACGTTTTCCTGGTACGCACCGAGCGCTACGAGCAGCGTATCGCCGAGTTGAAGGAATCGGTGCAGGCCCTGGGCGAATCGATCCTCCAGGCAAACCAGTCCCTTGAATCCAAGAGTGCCCAGCGCGACGAGGCGCAGACCCGTCTGGACACCTTTGAGCTGGAAAGCGGCGAGAAGCGGGAGATTGTACAGCAGCTCATCCGCGAGGTCGAGGCCGGCGAGGGCGCGGTGCAGGTCATGCGCGAGCGCATCGCCGCGGGCCAGAAGGAGCGGGACCGCATCCAGGCCGAGCGGACCTCCGCCTCCGAGGGCAAGGCGGGCGTGCTGCGCCAGATCGAAAGGATGACCGCCGAGATCGAGGCTGAAACAAAGGCCATCGAAGCCGCGGCGGCGGAGCTGGCCGAACATGAACAGGCCCTGGGCGAATCCGAGACGCGCCTTTCCGCCCTGGAGGAGGCCTCCGAAAACGCGAAGCAGCAGATTATACAGGCCATGAACCGGCTGGGCGACGTGAAGTCCCAGCGGGCCCGTCTGAGCGCCATGAAGACGGCCCTGGAGAACCAGCTGACCGCCATGGACGCCGACCAGACCCGGGAGCAGACCGCCTCCGAGGCGCTGAACGCCCATGTACAGTCCGCCCGGGACCAGCTGGACGCCGAGAACACCCGCAAGGCCGAGCTGGAAAAGGAAGCCGGGGAGATCCAGAGCCGCGTGCAGGCGCTGGGCGAGCAGTCTGCCGCCCTTTCAGACCGGGTCACCCGGATGCAGACCGAGCGCCAGCAGCGGGATTCCCGCCTGAAGCTGCTGCGGGAGATGCAGCGGGATTACGAGGGCTACAACAACTCCGTCAAGCAGGTGCTGATGCAGGCCCGCCGCCTGGGCCAGGGCTCCGGCGTCCACGGCGTGGTGGCCGACCTGATCCACGTCCCCGCCCGACTGGAGCGGGCCATGGACATGGTGCTGGGCGGCGCGCTTCAAAACATCGTGGTCAGCCGGGACGAGGACGCCAAGCGCATGATCGAATACCTGCGCGCCAACCGCTTCGGTCGGGCCACCTTCCTGCCCATCTCGTCGGTGCGGGGCCGCACGCTGTCCCAGCAGGAGCGCAGCGTGCTGTCCATGCCGGGGTGCGTGGGCCTGGCCTCTGAATTGATCGAGTTCGACCCGAAGTACCAGGGCGTCGTCGACAACCTGCTGGGGCGCACCGTCGTGGCCGAGAACCTGGACTACGGTATCGCCATACAACGGGCGGGCCGCTACCAGTTCCGGCTGGTGACGCTGGAGGGCGACGTGATGCACTCCGGCGGATCGATGACCGGCGGCAGCGTGCAGAGCCGCATGACCAGCCTGCTCTCCCGCAGCCGCGAGATCGAGGAGAGCGAGCAGGCCCTGAAAAAGCTGGAAGCGCAGTTTGCCCAGGCCCGGGAGCAGTACGCCGCTATCGAAGACGAGCGCGGCGGATTAAAGCGGGAGCGCGGTGAGCTGTACGATGAACTGCACCGGCAGGAGGTCATATGCGCCCGGGCCGAGGCCCAGCTGAACGCCGCGCTGGACGAACAATCCAGCAACAACGCGCGGCTGGCGCGCACCGACGGCGAACGCCAGCGCCTGCGGACCCAGCTTACGGACGTGACCACCAGCCTGGCCGCCCTGGACGCCCAGCAGCTCAGCGCCGAGAGCTCCACCGACGACCGGCAGGCCGAGGTCAGGCGCATGTCGGATGAGATCTACACACTGCGCGGCCAGACCGAATCCCTGCGGGACACCGTGGGCGAGGCCCGCATCGCGCTAGCCTCCCGCCGCCGCGGCCTCGAGGCCAACACCAACGAGCGCGACCGGCTGTCCAATCAGGCGGAGAACGCCGAAAGGCTGATGGCCGAATCGGAAATATCACTGGCCAACTGCTTGAAGGAGCTGGACGCCAATGCAGCGGTCCTGGAGGGCGATATCGAAGCCCTGAACCGGGGCAAGGCCGCCCTGGACGCCGCCCGCGCCGCCTTTGACGAGGCGGAGGGCAGGCGCACCGGCATACAGAAGCAGCTGCAAACCCTGGCTGAGGAGATCGACGGCCTGCGCGCCAACCTGGACGATTTCAGCGACAAGCACCACCGCAGCGAGATCCAGCTGACCCGGGTGGAGGGCGAGTTCAAGCAGCTTCAGGACCGGATTTGGGAGGACTACGAGTTGACCTACGCCGGGGCCGAGCCCTTCCGCCAGCCGGACTTCAAGCTGACGGAATCGGAAAAGCGCATTGCCGCCATCCGCCAGCGCATCCGCGCCATGGGCACCGTGAACGTGGCCGCGCTGGATGAATACCGGCGCACCGTGGAGCGCGTGGAGGAGCTGTCCAGCCAGCGGGACGACCTTCTGAAGGCCCAGGCGGACCTGGAGGGCATCGTCGCCGACCTGGAAACCCAGATGGAAAAGCAGTTCAAGACCCAGTTCGCGCTGATGAACGACAACTTCCAGCGCACGTTTGTGAAGTTGTTCGGCGGCGGCAAGGCGGAATTGCGCCTTGCGGACCCGAAGGACGCCCTGAACTGCGGCATCGACATTGTGGCCCAGCCCCCGGGCAAGAAGCTGCAAATGCTATCGCTGCTGTCCGGCGGCGAACGCGCGCTGACGGCCATCGCCATACTGTTCGCGATACTCGATCTCAAACCCACCCCCTTCTGCATACTGGATGAGATCGAGGCCGCGTTGGACGACGCCAACATCGACACCTACGCGGACTACCTGAAATCCTACTCCGAGAACACCCAGTTCATCGTCATCACTCACCGCAAGGGCACCATGGAGCGCTGCGACGCGCTTTACGGCGTGGTGATGGAGGAAAAGGGTGTCTCCAAGACGGTGTCTGTGAAATTGAACGAAGCCGTATAACGGGAGGAGAGAAATATGGGATTGTTTGACAAGATCAAAAAAGGCCTTCAAAAGACCCGCAATGCGTTCAGCGGCCGCATGGACGAGCTCGTGGAAAACTACAAGGAGCTGGACGACGACTTCTACGAGGACCTGACGGACATACTGATCATGGCCGACGTGGGCGTGCCCACCGCAGAGCTGGCGGTGAACCGCCTGAAGGAGAAGTGCAAGACCGAAAAGATCGGCAACCCGGAAAAGGCCCGGGACGCCCTGAAGGACATCCTGGTGGACATCCTCTGGGCCGAGCCGATGAAGCTGACCAGCCCGATGGTGATCCTGATCATCGGCGTCAACGGCGTGGGCAAGACCACCTCCATCGGCAAGCTGGCCTCCCGCCTGAAGGCCATGGGCCGCCGGGTGATCATCTGCGCCGGCGACACCTTCCGCGCCGCCGCCGCCGACCAATTGACCGTGTGGGCCGAGCGGGCCGACGTGCCCATCATCAAGCACAAGGAGGGGGCCGACCCCGCCGCCGTGGTCTTCGACGGCATACAGGCTGCCAAGGGCCGCCACGCCGACGTGCTGCTGGTGGACACCGCGGGACGCCTGCACAACAAGGCCCACCTGATGGACGAATTGAAGAAGATCAACCGCGTCTGCGAGCGGGAATTCCCCGAAGCCTCGCTGGGCGCGCTGCTGGTCATCGACGCCACCACCGGCCAAAACGGCATGGCCCAGGCCAAGGTGTTCAGCGAGGTCTCCAACCTGGACGGCATCATACTGACCAAGCTGGACGGCACAGCCAAGGGCGGCATCGCCATCGCCATTCGCAACGAGCTGGGCCTGCCAGTGCGCTACATTGGCCTGGGCGAGCAGCTGGACGACATGCAACCCATCGACGCCAGGGAGTTCGTCAACGCCATATTCGGGGATTGATAGGAGCATCGCCATGACCATCGACAGCAAGCTCGGAAGCATCATCGACAGGTTTGACTTTCCCGGCATCCTTGGCGATTGCCGGGAGGTCAAGACCGGGCACATCAACATCACCTACCGCCTGCGCTTTGCCCTGCCTGACGGCGCGACACGGGACTATATCCTCCAGCGTATCAACAACTACGTGTTCAAGAAGCCCTGGGAGGTCATGGAGAACGTGCAGCTGGTGACGGAGCACATCCGCCAGTCCATGACCCGACAGGGCATTGACCCGAAAAACCGTGTGCTGCGCGTGGTACCTGTGAAGGGCGGCGGCAACATGGTGGAGGACGGCGATGGCGGCTATTGGCGCGCCTACGATTACATCCGTCACGCGAAGACCACCGACCGGGTGGAAAGCCCCGCCCAGTTCCGGCAGATCGGCGCGGCCTTCGGCCAGTTCCAGAGCATGCTGTCCGACTTTCCCATCGAAAAGCTGCACGACACCATCCCCCACTTCCACGACACCCGCAAGCGCGTGGGCGACTTCGAGCGCTCGGTGCAGCTGGACGTGGCGCATCGCGCCGCCGGGGTGCGGGAGGACATCGAATTCATCCGCAGCCGGGGCGAGGTCATGTGCCGCATCGTGGACATGCTCAATGCAGGCGATATTCCCCTGCGGGTCACCCACAATGACACCAAGATCAACAACGTCATGCTGGACGCGGACACCGGTGAGGCGCTGTGCGTGATCGACCTGGACACCGTGATGCCCGGTTCTGCACTGTACGACTTCGGCGACGCCATACGCTACGGCGCGTCCACCGCCGCCGAGGACGAGACGGACCTGGAAAGGGTCGCCCTGGACATGGACCTGTTCGCCGCCTTCTCCGAGGGCTTTATCGCCAGCACCGCCGCACGGCTGACCCCCGTGGAGCTTGAAAACCTGCCCGTGGGGGCGCTGGTGATGACCTACGAAAACGCCCTTCGGTTCCTGGCAGACTACCTGGACGGGGACACCTACTACAAAATCGATTACCCCGCCCACAACCTTGACCGCGCCCGCTGCCAGTGTAAGCTGCTGACCGACATGGAAGCGAAGCGGGACGGAATGTACACCACCGTCGCCGCATTGTGCAGGAGGTTCACATGAATTACCGCATCGAAAGGGACTCCATGGGCGAGATGCAGGTGCCTGCCGACCGCTATTGGGGGGCGCAGACCCAGCGCAGCCTGCAAAACTTCAAAATCGGCGGCGACGTGATGCCCCGGGAGATCACCCACGCCTTCGGCATTCTCAAAAAGGCCGCGGCCATCGCCAATTACCGCATTCAGCCGGCGCGCATGACCGAGCGGAAATTAAAGGCCATATGCGCCGCGGCGGACGAGGTGGCCTCAGGCCAGCTGGACGGCCACTTCCCCCTGGTGGTGTGGCAGACGGGCAGCGGCACCCAATCCAACATGAACGCCAACGAGGTCATCGCCAACCGTGGCAACGCAATCGCCGGGGAAAAGCTGTTGCATCCCAACGACGACGTGAACATGTCCCAGAGCAGCAACGACACCTTCCCCACCGCCATGCACATCGCCGCGGTGCTGGGCATCGAGGATGACCTGCTGCCCGTGATGGCGGACTTCATCGCGACCCTGAAGCGCCTCGAGGCCGAGAACGCCGACGTGGTAAAGTCGGGCCGCACCCACCTCCAGGACGCCACGCCCATACGCTTCAGCCAGGAGATTTCCGGATGGCGGGGCCTGATCGAGACGCCGATGGAGATGCTGAAGTTGGCCCTGCCCCCGCTGCGTCGGCTTGCCCTGGGCGGCACCGCCGTGGGCACGGGCCTGAATGCCCCGGCGGGTTTCGACAGCGAGGTAGCGAAGGCCGTTTCCGAGCTGACTGGCAAGCCCTTCACCACCGCCGAAAACAAATTCCATGCGCTGACCAGCAAGGATGAATTGGTGTTCGCCCACGGCGCGCTGAAGGCCCTGGCCGCGAACCTGATGAAGATCGCCAACGATGTGCGCTGGCTGGCCTCCGGCCCCCGGTGCGGCCTGGGCGAGATCCGCATTCCCGAGAACGAGCCCGGCAGCAGCATCATGCCCGGAAAGGTCAACCCCACCCAGTGCGAAGCCATGACGATGGTGGCCGTGCAGGTGATGGCCAACGACGTGGCCGTGGGCATGGCTGCCAGCCAGGGCAACTTCGAGCTGAACGTGTTCATGCCGGTGCTGATCTATAACTTCCTGAAGTCGGTGCGGCTGCTGGCCGATGGTATGCGCTCCTTCAATAACAACTGCCTGAGCGGCCTCACCGCCAACCGGGAAAAGATGCGCCGCAACCTGCACGACAGCCTTATGCTGGTCACGGCCCTGAACCCCTACATCGGCTACGACAACGCCGCGAAGACCGCCAAGCTGGCCTATGACAAGGGCATGTCCCTGAAGGACGCCTGTGTGCTGCTGGGCTTCCTCACCCCCGAGCGTTTTGATGAGGTCTTCCATCCGGAGGAGATGGCGTAGGGAAGAGGCAAACAAATTCTGATTTATCGAGCTGTGCTCGATAAATCAGAATTGAGTGATTAGTGGTTAGTGGCTAGTGACTAGTGGTGGAGCAAATCCCTACGGGATT
>CADBVG010000044.1 GCA_902798105.1 uncultured Eubacteriales bacterium | reverse complement strand
CGTGGCCATCGGCCGCGCCATGGTGCGCGACCCCAAGGTGTTCCTGATGGACGAGCCCCTTTCCAACCTGGACGCCAAGCTGCGCAACCAGATGCGCGCTGAGATCATCAAGCTGCGCCAGAGGATCAACACCACCTTTATGTACGTCACCCACGACCAGACCGAGGCCATGACGCTGGGCGACCGCATCGTGATCATGAAGGACGGCTTCGTGAACCAGATCGGCACGCCGGTCGAGGTGTTCAACAAGCCCGTGAACCTGTTCGTGGCCGGCTTCATCGGTATGCCCGTGATGAACTTCTTCGACAACTGCAAGCTGCTTTTTGAGAACGGCGTCTATTACGCGGAGATCCGCGGCGTGAAGTTCGAGCTGGACGCCTTCCAGCAGAAGGTGCTGCACGACAAGAACCAGAAGCCCTGCGACATCGTGGCCGGCATCCGCCCGCAGCACATCACCGTGGGCGAAGGCGACCTGACCGCGCTGATCGAGGTCTCCGAGATGCTGGGCACCGAGGTGAACCTGCACACCCGATCCAACAACGACGAGGTGGTCATGGTGATCCCCACCGTCGACCTGACCGTCGACGTTTCCATGGGCAAGACAATCAGCTTCACCACCCAGCCGCGCCTGATCCAACTGTTCGACAAGGCTACGGGCAACAACCTGATCTGGTTCGACGAAGAATCCTACAAGAACAACGCGCCGATGTGCAAGGAATACAATTTCTGATTGATTAATTTATGGGCTGGACGCCGGGATACCACCGGCATCCAGTCCTTTTACATCCGCCATGATTGCGGGAGGGAGCGCAAACCATGAAGACCAGGATGATCGTCACAGCGGGCCTTCTGATGGCCCTGTCTCTCTTTTTCGCCGCGGAGGCGTCGGCGGGCGCTCCGAACGGCGTATACGCGCCGGTGGACTATCGCCTGTACCCCGCGCCCGAGGGGGCCTACGTGGGGGACACCATGCCCTTTGTGACGGAAGAGGGGACATTGGAGCTCTATTACCTGTATGACACCGACCACAACGGCCAGGGCTATCATCCGATCTACCGGTTTACAACCGATGACCTCGTCGGGTACGAGGACGACGGCATGATGCTGGAATACGGCCTGATGTCCGACCCCGACCCGGCCCTGGGTACGGGCTCCGTCCTGCGCGACAATGAGGGCCTTTACCATCTCTTCTACACCGGGCACAATGACACCGGCAACGGCGGCATGGGCAAGGAGTGCGTCATGCACGCCACCAGCGCGGACCGGGTGAGCTGGGAAAAACACCCGGAGGACACCTTTTTCAGCCCGGACGGCTACTCAAAGGACGACTTCCGGGACCCGGAGGTGTTCTGGATGGAGGCGGATGGGCGCTACTGGATGCTCGTCGCGGCACGGGAGAGCACGCTGGGCGGGGTGGTTGCGAAGTATACCTCGCCCGACCTGAAGCGCTGGACCTTCGACGGTCCGATCTACTCGCCCCAGGCGCAGTACATGTTGGAGTGCCCGGACCTGTTTTGCATGGGAGACACCTGGTATCTGACCTACAGCTGGGACTGCGTCACCTATTACGCCATCGGCGAATCCATGAACGGACCCTTCGCCGCCCCGGAGGACAACATTCTGGACGGCCAGGGGCTGATGGAGGGCAACGGCTTCGTGTACTACGCGGCCAAGATCGCCCAGTGGAACGGGAACACCTACCTCTGCGGCTGGCTGGGTCGGGCCGGGCTGTCCGCGGATTCCGGCATCTACCAGTGGGCGGGCAATGCACTCAACCACCAGCTGGTGCGGCGCGAGGACGGGACGCTGGGCGTGAAGGCGCCGGAGTCCTTTGGAGAATACTTCATGGAGGAACTGCCCTTCCAGGCCGGGGACGCCGGGGGGACGGCGGTTATCGAGGGAAGCGACATTGCGCTTACGGCGACGGACGGCGAAGCCGCGCTGGCGGACATGGGCATTCGCGCGCCCACGATGCTGCTGGAGTGCGAAGTAAAGCTGGGCGCGGACGGCTGCGCCGGGTTTGCCTTCGGCGGCAGCGAGGCGGACGAGGCCTGGACTGCGCTGTGCCTGGATGCCGGGCGAAACCTGCTTCACTATGAGGGCTATGAACTGGCGGAGCTTGACGACTATCCTCCGATGGCGGTCACCCGGTTCGACTTCTCCAAAAGCCCGGTCCACCACGTGACGCTGGTGTGCGAGAACGAGATTGTTGTCATGTACATCGACGATGAAAAGGCGCTCAGCTCCCGCATCGGCCACTCCACGAACGGCGCGCACATCGGCGTGTTTGCCGAGGACTGCGACGCCACATTCAGCAATATCACGATGAAGGTTCCTGAAGAATAAAAGCAGATGAGACTATTCTACTACAATAAAGATGGTCGGGAACTTGGCAGCCAGTCAGGAGACCGACCATCTTGTTGCCAAAGCTGTTAGAATGAGGAAGCAACTGGCCTGGCGTTACTATTCATGGACCAAGCGTCCGAGTTTGAGTCAGCCAACCGGCACCTCATTCGCAGCATTCGTTTTACGCAGGTTGAACCACGTGTTCGTGTGAGACACCCAGTAGATTGAATAGGCAATGAGTAAAGCCGGTATTGTCCGTTGCAAATTCAATCACAGGGGGAAGTTTCATGAACGCCGTTGGTATTGATGTTTCCAAGAAGAAGAGCACCGTCACGATCCGCCAGCCTGGAGATCTCGTACTCCTGCCTCCCAGGGATTACCGCCACACGCAGTCCTCCATCAACGAGCTCATTGCTACCATCAAAGGACTAGACGGTGAAACGAAGGTCTGCATGGAACACACAGGCCGATATTATGAGCCCATGGCCCACTGGCTCTCCGCTGCCGGTATCTTCGTCAGCGCCGTCAATCCCAAGCTCATCAGGGACTTCGGCGACGAATCCCTTCGCGCGCCCAAGACCGACAAGGCCGATTCGAAGAAAATCGCGCGATTTGCTCTTGACCGATGGACAAAGTTGCGGCAATATAGTCCTATGGACGAAACGCGCAACCAACTGAAGACCATGAACCGGCAGTTCAGCTTCTACACCGATCAGAAGACCGCCATGAAGAACAATCTCATTGCGCTTCTTGACCAGACCTTTCCGGGAGCCAATGGTTTCTTCGACAGCCCTGCTCGCAGCGACGGCAGCCAGAAGTGGGTTGATTATGTCTACACCTACTGGCATGTGGACTGCGTCCGCGGCAAATCTCTCAGCGCCTTCACCGAGCATTACAGAAGCTGGTGCAAGCGAAAGGGGTACAACTTCAGCGCTGGCAAAGCCGAAGAAATCTATCGTGTCGCCATCGACCTCATCGCCGTTTTCCCTAAGAGCGAGAACACGAAAATGCTGATCCGGCAAGCCGTCACCTTGCTGAACACCACGTCCCAGATGGTGGAATCCCTGCGTATCCAGATGGATCAGGTCGCCTCCACCCTTCCGGAATACTCCGTCGTCATGGCCATGAATGGCGTCGGCCCTACCTTGAGTCCCCAGCTTATGGCCGAGATCGGCGACCCCACACGGTTCACGCACAGGGAGGCGCCGACCGCCTTCGCCGGCGTTGACCCCGGCGCGGACCAGTCTGGCGACCACAACCGGAGAAGCAACCGCACCTCCAAGAAGGGTTCTCCCTACCTGAGAAGAACGTTGTTCCTCATCATGGATGGATTGATCCAGCGTTCCCCGGCAGACAGCCCCGTCTATGCCTTCATGGACAAGAAACGCACTCAGGGTAAGCCCTACCTCGTTTACATGACCGCCGGAGCCAACAAGTTCCTCCGCATCTATTATGGTACTGTCCGGGATGCCCTGAAACAGAAGGGCTTGTGGCCTGACCCAGAATCTGATGAGGTCACCCCTGTTTGACAGGGGTTGGTAACAACCCCTTGATTGCCCCGTAGCACTGGCAGCACGCCGTGTCAAGGATGCCGCAGGCACGGCGCAGCCGCTTGTCCTTGACGCGGTGGGATGACTGTGCTACGGTCCCTCCTGGTCGCCTTCTCAGACGACCCTTTTGTTGTACCTATCTCCCGCTTCCTGCCTTCTGCAAATCTTTACGTCTCTTTGGCTTGACTTTTTATTTGCAGGCTTTCTTAGGTATGTTGATTTCTCATGCCTGCTTTTCTGGGGTTGGTCTACGGCCGGTGATCCGGCTTTTGGACCATGTTCTTCAGAATTGTCACGCCCAGGCCGTCGTTGTCCGCCTCGAAGGGGTTGAAGGGCGCAGCCCAGGTTCAGTTATCCCGATACACATTTACTACGGGGGAATCCTTGAGGACTGCCCACCACAGGGGGACAGACATGTAAGGCTCTGTCACAACGGTATTTTCAGGCTGATCCTCGAAATTGGCGCCTTCCCAGTTCTCAAAATCGCCGACCTCCATCCAGAAAACGATATCGCAGACGCCGCTGGCGAGGGCTACGCCCCTGGCCGCGCAGGTCACGCTGACCATTTCGATGTTCATCTCCAGCCGCTTTGCGACTTCGGCGATCAGGGCCGTGTTGAAACCCAAAGGTTCGCCGCTGGCAGAAATGTAGTCCATGGGAGGACGGTCTCCTGTCACAGCCACACGGATCGTCTTAGCGTCCTGAAAGATCTGAGGCTCGATGGCTTCAGGTTCTTTTCCCGCGATAACATCCTCGATGTAGGTCTGCTTCATCGCCTCAACGGTGCCGTCTTTATTCATTTCGGTGATACAAGCGGAGATCTGATCGCGCAGCTCGGTGTCCTCTCCTCGCAGGAGCATACAAAAGATCAGCATATTGGGATTCATGTAGGGCGGGCGATCCACGATATGATCGTTTCTGGACGCGATGTACCTTACTGTATTCTGATCGGTTTCAAGCGCCACGATATCGCCTCTGTTCAGCGCCATGATCATATCGTTCATCGTGTCATAGAAAACATATCTGTTGCAGATGCTGTCAACCATGATATCCTTGAGCACTTCGTTCAATTCGTCTTCCGTGATATTCAGCTTGGACAACCGGCCGATGTCGCCATATTTCTGAACTGCGCCAGAGCTTGCGGCATCCTCGGCGACGCAAACGGACAGGCAGACAAAAAGGACGATCATGAGAGCAGAAATAAACGTTACAGTCTTTTTCATAGGGCACATCTCCATAATAATTATTTTGTCGGAATATGTTCAGCTGCGCGTCCCGTGCAGCCGAACATCGTCATAACGCGATGCTGATTAGATTTCTGTCATTCGTGTGGCGGTAATCCAGCTCTTTGGCCATGCTTTTCAGGATGGTCACGCCCAGGACCTCCTCTTCCTGTTCGAAGGGGTTGAAGGCCGCGCCGCCGCAGGAAAGGGCGATCTTCGTCGTGCCGTCGGCTTCCGCGTGGGTGACCGTCAGCTTCAGGTCCACATCGTCCCGATTGGGGTAGCAGCGGCCCAGCAGCTCGTAGATCAGTTCCTCACAGCAGATTTGCAGCCGGTAGGTGTGCTTTTGGTCCAGACCGTACTTTTCCCCGAAGTTCTGGATGCCGCCCTGCATCTGCATCAGGTCGAAGTCGCGGCGGGTGATCTCGTAGGTAAAGTACTTGATCTTGTTGATGAAGGAAATCGTCTTTTCCCGCTTCGGCGCGTCGAAGATCTCCGCGGGCGTGCCCTGTTCGTAGATGCCGCCGTCGGCGAAGAACAGCACGCGGCTGGCCACCTCGCGGGCGAAGTTCATCTCGTGGGTCACGATCAGCATGCTCAGATCCCGCTTGGCCAGCATGCGGATCACGGCCAGCACCTCGCCCACCATCGTGGGGTCCAGGGCGCTGGTCGGCTCGTCGAACAGCATTACCTTCGGCTCCATCATCAGGCAGCGGCAGATGGCGATGCGCTGCTGCTGGCCGCCGGAGAGCACCGTTGGCCAGGCGTGGGCGCGGCTGGCGAGGCCGACCTGCGCAAGCAGCTCCATGGCCTTCTGTTCCGCCGCGTCGCGGGACATTTTCAGGATGCGCGTGGGCGCGAGACACAGGTTGTCCATCACGTCCATTTCGCTGAACAGGTGGAATTTCTGGAACACCATGCCCATGCTGCGGCGAATCTCGTCCACCTGCCCGCCCTTCGCGGCGGTGATCTCCTTCCCGTCGATGAATACCTGCCCCGCGTCCGGCTTCTCCAGCAGGCAAAGCGAGCGCAGGAACACGCTCTTGCCGCAGCCGCTGCCGCCGATGATGGCGATGCGCTCGCCCTGCTCCACGGTCAAATCGACGCCCTTCAAAACCTCCAGACGACCGAAGGACTTTCTCAGGCCCTTCACCTCGATCAGGCTCATTTTGAAATGCCTCCCTCTTGCGCGTCGTCATATTCTAATAAAGAGCTATAACCCTCATCCGACTTCATAATCGGCGACGAGGCCAGCGCAACAATGGTAAACGCGCCGGTGAGGAATGGCGTCGATACAACGGTGCCCGCGGGCTGATCCTCTACGTCGGCGTTTTCCCAGTTGCCAAAGTCGCCCGCTTCCATCCAGAAAATCACATCCGATATCCCTGATTCCAGCGTCAGGGCTCTCGCGGCCGTATCGATGGACACGAACTCAACATTCATGCCGAGCCGCCTGCCAACCTCGG
Source organism: uncultured Eubacteriales bacterium (assembly GCA_902798105.1). Taxonomy (GTDB): domain Bacteria; phylum Bacillota; class Clostridia; order Christensenellales; family Aristaeellaceae; genus UBA2862. The sequence goes on along the minus strand of CADBVG010000044.1, from coordinate 9,199 downwards.
AAACGAGCGCGGTATTGAAGCCGATGGGTTCGCCGGCATTGGAAAAATAATCCATCGGCGGCCGATCGCCTGTGACCGCAACCTTCAGGGCCTCGCCGCCCTCGAACACCTCGGGAACGATCGCTTCGGGTTCGCTCCCAGCGATGACCTCGTCGATGTACTGCTTCTTCAGCGCATCCAGCGTGCCGTCGGCCTTCATGGCATCGATCGCTTCAGAAATCCTGTCGCGCAGCTCGGCATCCTCCTCGCGGAGCAGCATGGAAAAATTCAGATTATACGAAGGCGTTGTCTCAGGCGGGTTGTAGATCGCATATTCTTCGGCCCTTGAGAGCAGGTATTCGGCTGTGAATTCATCGAGCGCCATCCCCGCGATGCTCCCGCTTACAAGCGCCCCGATCATGCTGTTGAGATTATCAAAAAAACGATAGCGGGAAAACGGCACTTTGTCAAAGTAGCTTTCCATAATGGCCTGTGTCAGCGTGTCTTCATCCACATTCAGCTTGGTCAGACGCCCGAGCTCGCCCTGATTCCCCGCCAGCGCCGGAAGGCCCAGTGTGGAAAGCGCCAGAAGGGCGACCAGTATCAGACAGATTGCTTTCTTCATGGTTGAATCCTCCTGTTATTCATTCAGGTCGTCGTATGCGCTCTCTCCTTCAGCTTATCCGATAGCGCGAACAGGCCGAATATGATGTAGGAAAGCGCCAGATAGATCAGCATGCCGATGGTGATGGTTAAGAGCGGCTGCATGGTGCGGGAGGCGATGTTGTTGATGACGCGGGTCAGATCCGTGATGGTGACGTAGCCCACCACGCTGGTCCACTGGATCAGGTTCACGATGGTGGACTGGTAAACCGGCTTGGCGATGCGCAGCACCTGGGGCAGGGTGATCAGCCGGAAGGTGTCCCAGGCGGAAAAGCCCAGCGTCCGCGCCGCCTCGGCCTGGCCTCTGTCCGAAGCGCTCAGCGCCGAGCGCAGCAGCTCCGCCACGTGGGCGGACACGTTCAGCGCGAACGTGAACACCGCCACCGTCACCGGCTTCAAGCCGGTCCTGGCGAATACGCCGTAGTACAAGAGCAGCAGCAGCATCAGCACCGGCGTGCCGCGCAGCACGGCGATGTACACCGATGCGATGCCCCGGAGGACCGGGCTCTTCCGGGTGCGCATCAGGCAGATCATCGCGCCAAGCACGGTGCCAAGCACCAGCGCCAGCACGAAGATCTGCACTGTGACCCACAGGCCGCCGAGAATCGTCTTCCAGGAACCGCCCTGGATCAGGATCGTATAGAGCTTGTCGGAAATAGTCATAACTTTCTTCCTTTCAAAGGGAAATCCGTTGGAGCATCATAGCCGCCGCGCCGCCCGGAACCGGCTGCGGCATGACGCTGATAATTGCTCTTGTCGAACTAGGGAAATGCCGCATAATTGGATGGTAGTATGGCGAGGTGAATTTTAGTCAGCCGTGGCCTGCAAATTTCGCAGGCATACTGGCGGTAAGTCAAGGAATTTGCAGGCTGCGGACGGCTGAAAGTCACCCGCCAGACTGCCGTCCATATTGTGCGGTATTTCCCTAGCTTATCTACATCCCCGATTTTCTGATCAGCAGCGACTCGCCCGTCATCTCCTCCGGCTTCTCCAATCCCATCATCTCAAGCAGCGTGGGCGCGACATCGGCCAGGCGGCCGCCCTCCCTGAGGGCGTAGGCCGGGTCGTAATTCACCAGTATGAAGGGAACGGGATTGGTGGTGTGAGAAGTCAGGGGTTCCCCGGTGACCGCGTCCACCATCGTCTCGGCGTTGCCGTGGTCGGCGCAGATGAAGAGCTGGCCGTCCACCGCCTCCACGGCGTCCACTATCCGTCCGATGCACTGATCGAGGCAGGCGACGGCCTCGATGGTGGCCGCCTCCACGCCGGTGTGAGCAACCATGTCCGAGTTGGCGAAGTTCGTGATGATCATGTCGTACTCGCCGGAGTGGATTTTCTCAACCAGGGTGTCGCAGATAGCGTTGGCGCTCATCTCCGGCGCGAGGTCATAGGTCGCCACCTGCTGGGAGGGAATCAGGAACCGATCCTCGCCCGCGTTGGGCGCCTCCACGCCGCCGTTGAAGAAGAAGGTCACGTGGGCGTACTTTTCCGTCTCCGCGATCCGGGCCTGCTTCAAACCGTTGGCTGCGAGCCACTCGCCGAGGGTGTTGACGAAGGCGACCTTGTCAAAGGCAACCGCCTTGTTGGGGATCGTCACGTCGTAATCTGTAAAGCACACGTAGGTCACCTGCTTGCGGGGGCCACGGTCAAAGCCGTCGAAGTCATCGCAGCAGAAGGCGCGGGTCAGCTCCCTGGCGCGATCCGGGCGGAAGTTGAAGAAGATGACGGAATCCCCGTCGCCGACAGTGGTCACCGGCGCGCCGTCCTTCATCACCACCGTGGGGCGGATGAACTCGTCCGTCTCTCCCTTCGCGTAGGACTGGGTCACCGCCTCCGCGGCGGAGCTCGCCGTCTCGCCCTCGCCGAGGGTCAGCGCCCGGTAGGCCAGCTGCACACGGTCCCAGCGGTTGTCCCTGTCCATGCCGTAATACCGGCCTTCGACCGTGGCGATCTGGCCGCAGCCGATTCGCTTCATCTCGTCCTCCAGCTGGCGTATGTAATCGATGCCGGATTCCGGAAGCGTGTCCCTGCCATCCGTGAAGCAGTGGACGTAGACCTTATCGAGGCCCTCGCGCCTGGCCAGCTCCAACAGGGCGTAGAGATGGGCGTTGTGGCTGTGTACGCCGCCGTCGGAGACCAGGCCGAGGATGTGCAGGCCCGCCCCCTCTTTCCTTCGCGTTGTTGATCGCCGCGAGCAGCGCCTTGTTTTCGAAGAAGCTGCCGTCCTCGATGGCGTTGGTGATCCGGACCAGGTCCTGATATACGACGCGCCCGGCGCCGATGTTCAGGTGGCCCACCTCGGAGCTGCCCATCTGACCCTCCGGCAGCCCCACGGCCAGGCCGCTGGCCTCGCCTTTGACGAAGGGGCATTCCTTCATTAACCGGTCCAGCACCGGCGTGTCCGCCAGCGCGATGGCGTTGTGCTCCGTCTGATCGCTCAGACCGAAGCCGTCGAGGATGAGCAGCACAGTCGGTCTTTTGGGGACATCCCCTTCCGCCGCAGCCGGCAAGGCTGCGGTAAACAACACCGCCGTCAGAAGAAACAAGAGCAATGGCTTGAATTTGTGTTTCACTGGGAGACTCTCCTTTCTGATTATCAACCTCACCGAACGCGTCTCGGCGCTGAAACCCTCCTGGGCTTGGTCCGGCTGTGGATCGTGGTACAGGGAAGGGCTGACGTCCTCGCCCCCGGGAACACGACGGCTGCAAGGCCCTCTGTATTCCGCTTGTTCATGTCTCTTTCCGCTCCCGGGGAAAGCGGATCATGTTTCGGTTGTAGCCGGTGGTGATGAGATAAGCCTTGTCCTTATGCGCTTTCATCAGTCCGCTCAATAGGAAGCTGCTCAGTCCTCCAACCTGTACGTCGGATTCTGTCAGGTCGAACAGCACGCCCGAATCGCGTTCGATGACGAGGACGGAGTCCTCTTCAAAGAAGAGCGAGAGCTCGACCAGGACAGGCTTCTTCGCCTGCCTGTTCCTTTCGAGGATGGTAAGGCCGATCTCCTCGACAAACAGCGCCGCTTTGCCGGCCGTTTTCTTCATATACTGATGCGCCAGCAGGCTGCTCCTGACGCGATTCGACAGGCCTGCCGCGGTTTCCGGGGTCAGCGTGTCGTCCATCACCTCGATTTCCGTTTCCATGTCCTTCAGCAGGAACGGGAAATTGTCCCTCCCAAACCGCAGATACACATACAGATAGGCGCAGACGAGCGTCAGGATCGGCGCCGCGACAAAGCCCGCCCACATGCCGCCCATGCCAAAGGCCAACGCCCCAAGCACCGGCAGAAGGATATACATGAAGCCGTTCTGGAAGCAGGCGATGCAGGTCGCCATGCCGATGCGGTCGATCAGCATATAGTAGGAAGTGGTGAGCGATACCATGCTGCAGAACGTAAAGCCAAGGGACACGATCCGAAGTGCCGAAATCGACGGGGCGAGCGCTTCACCGCCCGTGATGCCGAACAGGGCGCAGAACTGCCGGGTAAAGGCCCAGATCAGCGCCGTCGCCGCCAGTCCTTCTATGACCGCGGCCTTGACGGCGGAGCGCATCACCCGCTTGATGAGCTGGTGGTTCCTTTCCCCGAAGTAGGTGCCGATCAGCGGTTGCATCGCCATGCCCACGCCGTCCATCACGACGCCGAACTCGATCAGGCTGACGACCACGGCGAGGGCGATCAGGCCGGTCTCGCCAAAGCGGCCCGAGACGAAGCCGATCATCACATAGTCCATCAGGCCCCAGCAGATATAGACGGAGGAATCCACGATGCTGTAGCGCGACGTGAGCAGAAAGTCCCTGAAGGACAGGTGCCAGACAAAGCGCAGCGTGTTTTCCTTGCGGAAGTAGTGCCAGAAGCAGGTGAGGATGCCGAGGCTGTTCCCGATCACAGACCCCAGGATGATGCCCGTCATTCCGAGGAAGCGGGTCAGTATGACGGAGCAGATGATGTTCCCGCCGATCTGAAACCCGTAGCAGATGTTGTTGCACAGCTCGTCTCCGTCGCTGTAGACCATCTGCTCCAGATAAAAGATGACGATGGTCAGGAAGGCGTTGATCGGAACCAGACGGTAGTACTCAAGCGCATTCTCCAGTATCTCGCCCGTGACGCCGCTCAATTTGAAATAGGCATTTTGAAGCACGAGAATCAAAAGCGCGGAAAGCAACCCGATGCCCACGCTGATGATCAGTCCCTGGCTGTAGATTTGGTCGGCCCGGTCCTTGCGCATCGCGCCGACCTCCCGCGAGAATACGATCCCGACGCCGGTGGAAACCAGATCTCCGAAGAAGGTCACAATGGCCGTTACGGGGGTGATCGCATTGATTCCGGCAACGCCTGACGCGCCGATGAAGTGTCCGGCGATGATGCTGTCGCTGAGCAGCATCAGATACATCACCGCTTTGGTGAACGTGCCGGATATCAGCATGGAGCTGAATTTCTTCTCGCAGAAACCTTTCATATCACGATTTCCTTCTCACGCGCGCTTAAGGAAATGCCGCACAATATGGGCAGCATTTCCTTAAGGGAATACCGCACAATATAGGCAGCATTTCCTTAAGCCTCCCGGCCGGCGGGGCCGTTGTACTTCAGGCACAGCATGGTGATGTCGTCGAACTGCTCCGCGTTCGCCACGAAGGCGTTGATGCCCTGCATGACGTTTGAAAGCACCGCTTCGGGCTTCGCTTCGGGGTTGACGTTCAGGGCGTCGAGCATGCGCTCGCTGCCGAAGAGCTCATTTTCGGCGTTGGTGGCCTCGGCCACGCCGTCCGTGTAGACGAACAGGCTGTCGCCGGGGTTGAGCTGGAAGTCGTGCTCCCGGAACCGCATGGCCTCCATGGTGGCGACGGCCGGCGAATGGCGGTATATTTGAAGTTCATAGGCCCCGTTCGCCCTGCGCAGCGCGGGATGCTCGTGACCGGCGTTGGCGGCGACGCCGTTGCCCGTGCTGATCTCGAGCACGGCTGCCCACACGGTGACGAACAGCTCCGCTTCGTTGCCCTCGCACAGCTGCTCGTTGGCGTTCCCCAGCGCCTTGGCGGGGCTCTCGCCATTCTGCAGATGCGCCCTGATCAGCGCGCGCGCGACCATCATGAACAGCGCGGCGGGCACGCCCTTGCCGGAGACGTCGGCCATGACCAGGCCGAGGTGATCGTCGTCGATCAGGAAAAAGTCGTAGAAATCGCCGCCGACCTCCTTGGCGGGCATCATGCTGGCGTAGATGTCAAATTCGCCCCGTTCCGGGAAGGCCGGGAAGGTGTGGGGCAGCACAGAGGCCTGGATGTTCGTCGCCAGCTGCAGCTCGTTCTCGATCCGCTCGCGTTTGGCCTCCTCGCGGTGCCTGGCCTCCAGCGCCTTCATCTGCCTGCGAACATACTGGCGCACCAGCAGAGCGATCAATATCGCCGCCGCAAGCCCCACGAGGACGTAGAACCAAGCCTGTTCGTAGAAAGCCTTCTCCTTGACGATCAGCACGGACACCTCCCGGTCGCCCCGGCCCATGGAGTCCTTCAGCTGCATTTTATAGTGGTAGGCGCCTCCGCGCAGGTTGGTGTAATCCACGGGCACCATGTCGCTGCGGTTGACCGTCGCGGGGCTGTGCTCAAGGCCCTCGAGCTGGTAGCTCACCTGGGGGTCGCTCAGCGAATAGTTGAACACATAGCTGTAAACGGTCAGCTTTTGCGTGCTGGACGGGATCGTGAACGCGCCGTTTTCATCGGGGTAAACCGTCCGGCCGTCCACCTCCACAAACGGGACCGTTGCCTTGAGGTCATCGACATTCTCAAAGGGTTTCTCGATGTTGACCTTGCAGATGCCGGTGGTCCCGGCGATGTACAGGTCGCCCTCCTCGGTCAGCTCGCTGTAGGAATTGGCCGTGGTGATGCAGGGCAGGCCGTTGGCGATGCTGTAGTAGACGGGGTTGATTTCTCCATTGGCGATCAATTCCTCGACCGGCGCCACGTAGATGCCGTTGCTTGAGAGCACCCACATATCGCCCTTGCGGTTCTCGAAGAGATCGAAGTTGTTGCTGTAGGGGAACTTCTGAACCGTCGTCACCTGATAGTCCGGCGTCATGTAGGCGATGGCGCTGCTGGTGACGATCCAGATCAGATCCCGCTTCGGGTCGCGCTTGAGACGCATCACGATGTCGGAAGGAAGCCCGTCCTCCACGTTGATGTTCCGCACGCCGGATTCGTTGATGATGTAAAGACCGCCGCCGTTGGAGCCGAGGACGATGTCGCCGTTCGCGCCCTCCGCGACGGTGAGGCTCTCGGTATTGACGATGCCGTCCGCCTCGCCGTAGGAGGCCACGATGCGGTCGCCGTCGATGACGTTCACGCCGCCGGTCAGCGCCACGAGGATCGTGCCGTCCCTGCGCTCGCACACGGCGCGCATGCTGTTGGACAGCGGGCCGTCGCCCTGGGCAAACACGGTCAGCTCGCCCTTTGCGTAGCGCAGCAGCCCGTACTTGCGCCAGGTGGAGATCCATAGTCGATCCTGGCTGTCGCGGATGATGGATCGGATCCGGCAGCCGTCCAGCAGCTTGATCAGGTCGTCCGTCTCCACATCCGCCTCAAACGCCGCGCCGGTGTTGGTCACGGCCTTGGTCAGCGGAAGGCTGGTTACCGGGCCGTTTTCGTCGATGACGGTCAGCCCGGCGTCCGTCGCGACGAACAGCTTGCCCTCGCACATGCAGGTGGAATTCACCACCTGCGTGGGCAGGCCGTACCGCTCAAACAGGTCGGAAAACTGGTTGGGCACCACCTTCATCACGCCCTGGCGCGTGGAGGTGAACCAGAGGTTGCCCAGGTAATCCCGCATCACGTGGCCGATGGAGTTGTTCATCGGCAGGTCCTCCAGGACCTGGATGCCGTCGTCCGTCAGCACGCCGATGCCCTGGGAGGCGCAGATCCACACCCTGCCGTCGATGTATTCCATCTGCTGCACGGAACTCAGCGGCTGAATGTCTATCTTTTCAAGGCCGGTGAGGTTTTCCCCGTAGGATGCGTGATAGAACCCAAAGTCGCCGCCCTCAAACCAGAGCTTGCCCGGCTCCGCCGGATCGGGGAGCATGGAGGCCACGCCCTGCACGGGGCTTTCCTCCGCCCTGAGGAAGCTGATCAGCTTGCCGTCCCTGATCTTCATCAGATCACCGAAATTGGTCAGGCCATATACGATCCCGTCGCTTCCCATCCGCAAATCGCGCATGTTCGCCTCGGCGATGGCCTCATCCTCCATCATCCGCAGGTTTCCGTCCGGGTCGATTACCGCGATGCCGCAGGTCGTGGCGACGTAGATCGTGTCGCTCTCGTCTCCCGTGATGGCGCGGGTGTGCGCCGACAGCATGCCGTCCAGCTTGCCCCACTTGCGCAGTTCGCCCCGCTCCAACACCGCGACGCCGTTGTCGTTGGTGCCGATCCACAGGCGATCCCGGCTGTCCACATACAGGCACTTGATGCTGGTGATGCCGCTGGTGGAATCCATGCGCACGAAGGTGTTGCCGTCGTAGCGGATCAGTCCGCCGTAGCTGCCGATCCAGATGAAGCCCTCCGAGGTCTGCACGATGGCGTTGGCTTCAGAGGTGGGCAGGCCGTTGGTGTTGTCATACAACACCGCGGAGAAGTTTTCGGGCTGGTTGACCGGATCCACGGTGCTTATCCCGTCGGCGCGCGCCGCACTCACATTCAGCAGAAGGACAAGGACAAGGTACAGGTACAAACACCGTGTCCGGCTTCTTCTGTTTCGCGTCTTCTTTGCCACGCTGAAACGCTCCTCCCTTTCGTCATTATAGGCATCAACAGCCTCACGGCAACGCAAAGGGCCCGCCTTCAACGCCGCGAGGCTAAACGTCTGTCATTCGCTGTCAGTCGTGATTTCGGATGTGCTGGGTGAGCTGGATCGTAAAGCCGGAAGGGGCGACCATCAGGCAGGAACGGGCGTATTTGGACTCGATGGCATGATCCTCGCCCCGGGCGTTTTTGAAGCCGCGCGCCTTCAGAAACGCATAGGCCTCGTCGAAGTCGCGCACGTTCATCCGCATGGTGGTCATGTCCTTTTCCATGGATTCCACCCGGGCCACGTCCACATGGAAGCCGTTGGCGTCCGTCATGCGAACGCTGGAGATGTCCCTGCCGTCGATGTTGTCCGCCTTGTGGCGGCGCTCAAAGCCCAGTTCCTCAAACAGCTGATGATATCATCCGCGTTCCTGGAGAGAATCATGGGGTTAAAGGTCGTGATCTGCATGGTGTCTTTCACCTTCCATCGATTTGCGGTTGCCACTTGTAAATGTCGAAAAATTCCACAAATACAAGTGAAATCGATACATTTATCAACTGATTTTTCTCCACTTTTGATGTACAATATTAGTACACCACTACTTCAACCGTACAACAAAAGGGAGAAAAACCATGCGAAAGTCAGCCGTGCAAATATCCTTGTGGGACATCTACAACGGTGTGTCCGAAGCCATCGAGCAGCATAAGCCCCAACTTATCCGCCTTCTGGAGGAACACATTGATTTTGACAGGCTTATTCCTGTCAGTTTCAAGCTTGCCTTCTACCGC
>CADBVG010000043.1 GCA_902798105.1 uncultured Eubacteriales bacterium | reverse complement strand
CGTTGTGATTCATAGTGTTACCTCCTGCGATTGTTTATTTGTAATAGGACATTCCATCGTGAAAAGCTGATTCATTATAGAATGCCTGTATTACCGGGGGATTCAAGCATCAATTGGGTTTGGGAAAGATTCCTCTTCTTGATGCACAATTCATATATCTCAAATATACAGTCTATGGGCTTTACCGCCATGCAGCACTATCTGTACATCTCCAAGTCCAAGGGCGGCAAGCAGTATCTCGACAGTCTCGGCGGTTCCTGCAATGTGACCAACGAGGGCAGCTACAGGAAGGAAATGGTCATGATGCTGGCCGGGGAAGGGGGCAAGGCATGAGCTACGATAAACGTGATCGGATTGAAATCATCAAATCCATGCACCGGCTGGTGCTGGCCATGAACGATGAGGAGGCGTACATGGCCTGGGTTTACTGCATCCCGGATGGCGCGGACGACGCGGAACTGGAGGACATTGCGCTGCACGACGAGGAAATCTTCAGGGATGCTTGCAATCTGTTCAACCGACTGGTGAAGGGCTACGCCTGCAAGAGTGGCTACTGCGTCAGCAACCGCAGCGGCACCAATTCCAAGGTGTACGGCGTCCTCGGAGGTGAGCGCAATGCGGATCGTACGGTGTGAGCGCTGCGGGTGGATCGGACGGGAGACGGAGATCACGATCCCCGATCATTGCCCGGACTGCGGGGAATACGGCGGCCTGAAGCTGTGCGATGGCGAGCAGGAGTATTCCATCGACGAGCTGCGGTTCCTGTGGGAGCAGTTTGACGACATTCCCATCAATGACGCCGATGAGATCGACGAGGAGTACATGGGCTGGCCAGTAGGCACCAGCCGCTTCGATATCTGGCACTGGTTTGACGCCCGCTGGCCGAAGGGCGTTTACAATCTGGTCTACGAGGAGGGGGATTTATCATGATGACGAGGCAGGAAATGGACGCGCTGGTGGGACGGACGCTCATCATTCGAGAGTTCCCGCACATCTGCCTGGCGGCGGGTGATGACGCGCTGCTGCTGTTGCAGATCGCTGTGAAGGATGAGTCGTTCCTCAAGAAGGGGCAGCCCGTCAAGTATATCGTGGCACACTACCCCGAATTTCAGGGCGATAAGCTCGTCTGGGGGCAGGGCGAATACTACGATATCTGGGCCTACAGGGAGAAGGATGGCATTCCGGCCACGGCTCAGGCTCTGCGCGATGCCTCGCTCACGCTGGCTGGCCGCAAGGTCAGCGTTGCTATGCTGAACGATGGTAATGGCACCAAATGTGCTGGGGTATTCACGACCGAAACCCGGGCAGAGACCTGGCTGGAAAAGTCTCTGCAGGCAGATGCAGACGCGCACACCTGGGTGGAGACGAAGCACGTCAACCGGCCTGAGAAGGATTTTTAAGGAGGAGATGCTTATGAACAGGGTGATGCTTCGGACGCTGGTCATCGCCAATAAGTGGCTGGACAGGTGCTGGAATTCCGAGCAGCACGACAGGATCTATGAGATGGCTGACGGCGGCTTTACCGTTCACGAGATCGCCATCGCGGTATGGCTCTGTACGGGCGGATGGGAACTCCGGGAGATCGAGCGCCGCATGAACAACCTGACCGACACCCGCGAAAATGTGACAAAGGGGATGTGAGGATGGGCTTCACGAAAGAAACTCTGTGGGCGTTGCGGCGGGAGATCGTGCTGAACTCGCTGTTCATCGCGGACTACCGCAACAGCAGGCACATCGACCCGCATGTGGTCTGCGACTTCTTCGATGGCTTCCTGGAGGACGTGGAGGCGCGGATGGAGGAGGAAATTCCCGGCTTCAACGACGCTTACTTCTTCGATCATCTGCCGAAGTATGATAACCCGGATACGCTGTGGGATTACTACTGCGGCATTGTGTTTGATCTGTCGGAGTACATACCGGAGGTGGAAGAGGCTGCATAACTGAACAGAAGATGGTCGGCAAAGACGGCTTCACGCTATGTGAGGCTGTCTTTTTTACAACAGTGAAGAAGGAGGCTGGCATGCTGTACGATCACGTTCACATTTCCCATGGCGTATCGAAGCTGGGCGCGGACATTCCCTCCGTCAGCCTGCCCGTGGGCGTTACCTGCCGGGCGGATGCGCCGTGCTTCAAAAAGTGCTACGCCCGGCGCGGGCGCTTCTGCTTCCAGCGCAACCGGGCGTATCTGGAGACCAACCTGGCGCTGTGGCGCAACGATCCCGCGTTCTTTGAGCGGGAGATCACCATCGCAGCCTTCCCGGCGCGCTTCTTCCGCTGGCACTCGTCGGGTGATATCCCGGACATGGCCTATCTGGATATGATGGCGCGTGTGGCCGCAAATCTGCCCGACACGCGGTTTCTGGCATTCACCAAGAGGTATGAACTGGTCGATAATTACATCAATGCCCACGGCAGTCTCCCGGAAAACCTCATCGTCGTCCTGAGCGCGTGGGGTGACTTTAAGCCCGACAATCCCCACAGCCTGCCCGTAGCCTATATTCGTTTCAAGAAGGTATCCACGGACATTCCCGCGGACGCCCGCCGTTGCCCGTCCTACTGCGGCGATTGCGTCGCCACAGGCATGAGCTGCTGGGACCTGAAGCGCGGGGAATCCGTGGTCTTCAACGAGCACTGAGAGGAGGAGCACCATGACAAACCTGATCGAGCGTTTCCTGAACCAACTCGCCGCGGAGGAAAAGTCGCCGGAGACGCTGGCGCACTACGGCGAGGAGCTGAGCCGCTTTGAGAAGTGGCTGGGCGAGCGCTACAGCCTGTCCCTGACCGAGGAGCACGTCCCGGAGGTCACCGCCGTCATGCTGAGCGAATACTACCAGGAACTGTACGCGCGCGGGCTGAGCGTGCCGACGCGCAACAACTATGTCGTTATCCTGCATCGTTTCTTCGACTATCTGGCAAGGCTGAACAAGGTGTCCGAGGATGCTTCTCGGGTGCTGCGCTGCGTGAAGGACAAGAAGGCGCGGCAGAAGCTGGCGAAGGCGCAGGAGAAGGTCTATTCCACCGAGCAGATCGCGGCGCTGCTGGACCGTCTGGAGAATGGGTCCGATCGTCTGACCGACTACCGTGACCTCGCGATCATTGCCCTGATCCTCGGCAGCGGCATGCGGGCTTCGGAGGCCTGCAACCTGAACATCAGCCAACTGCGCGATATTCAGGATGGTGTCGTGTGCTGCAAGCGCAAGGGCGGGGAGATGTCGGAGGTCAACGTCGCGAGCTTTGTCTATCCCCACGTTCAGCGGTACCTGCTCCTGCGCGGCAAATGCGTGCCGGACGCGCCGCTGTTCGTCTCCCAGAAGGGCAATCGCATGACCCGCAACGCCCTGTGGAAGTCCTTCGCCAGCAAGCAGCGGGAGCTTGGCCTCGATACCGGCGTCCACCGCTTCCGCCATACCTTCCTCTCCGATGTGGATCACCACTCAAACGGGAGCGCCGCGCTGGCCCGCGACCTCGGTGGCCATAGCAGCGTGGCGATCACCAACAACTATCTGCACACTACTGCAGATGAAAGAAAGGCAGCTGTGAACAATATGAGTTACGCCAGTTTTTTTCGCAATTAAGCGAATCATGTTATGGTTTATTCAGAGGTCCATCAGAGCATCTCCGTGGTATTTCTCATTCCGCAGGACAACCGCAATAATACAACACCACCACTTCGCTGGAAGTATGGGGTGACTACGGGGTAAGTTCGCTATTACTATGTCTATACTACAATATGCGAGTGCCAATGAAAATCATCATCAGGTTTGGGTGGCATGGGTTTTCCTTTGGCAACTGCCAATTCGCATTGAAACTGATACAGCATGTTCCTGTGTTCACGCTCATACACACCATCTTCTTTAATCTGCCTATTAACCAATGAATCCAGGCGGGAAATGATATCCTGAGCTAGTTTATGCAGCATTCCGTAGTATGCAGCATAATGCCCTTCTCCGGCTTTAGATATTGGTTTTGCTTTCATTTCGATTAGAGCACTGCCGATGGAGGAGTCCATCTCAGCTACTGTTTCACCAATTGCGTCCAATGCTGCTAAGCACTTAAGTCGTTCGCATTCTTCCGCATATGCGTTATGCCAATCAAACGGTAACTGGTAATACAATTCATCTTCAATCAAGTGTGACCAACACTTCTGAATAAACGATGCTGATTGGCCTCGTCCATCACGTTCGTCAATTGCATCGTTCAACCTTGCGATAGCATTAATGGATAGACCTGTTTTCTGGCTAATCGCCAAAATGTCCACATTGGGGCAATCATCATCAACTTTACCATATAGATAGTCCAAAGAAGTATTAAACAGGATACTGTACGCCAGAAGATATCTAGAGGAAACCTCTATCGGCTTTTCTGCATCAAAGTGGCGTTGCACTGTCCTTCCGAACGTGTCAATATCCATCTCCATAGCTTCAGGGATTTTAATCGGTCTGTCCTTTATATGAATTAGTTCGAAGCATTCGTCACTATCATATAGCCCCCTTGCAATCGCTGCAGGGCCACGCATCCTATTTTTCACCCCTAGTGCAAATATCTTCTTTCCAAAGGCACCTTTTCCTTCCATGTGTTCCATTTTCGTAATAGCCATAATTCCACTCCTAAAATCAGACATATATATCTGGTATTTGCGCGGGTACGCTCTTAAAAAGACATTGCAACAGACAATATTATCTGATATGATTATACCACAGACCGGCCTGTAACACAAGTACCCTTCCACCTTGCCCTGGACGAGGGGCACGACGAAGAAACGGAGGAATTGAAATGAAAGAACACCGCAAATTCATCAAGTGGGTTAAGACCCACAAAAAGGCGCTGGCCATCGCCGGCATCAGCGTCGTTGGACTGATCGCCATCATCGTCGGCATTAAAAACAAGGAAGTCCTGAAAGCATTCTGGTGCTCCCTGCGGAAGAGCATCGAGCAGCCCACAAAGGCAGCGGTGAAAGTCCCCGTCGCCCACACCCCCAAACCGCAGGTCATTCATCCCGTGGTCGAAGCAGTAAAGCCCGTGGCTCAGGCCATCGAACCTGCCATCGAGGAAACGGTTACCATCACCCGACGCGCCAGTCTGATTTCGTTTGAAGTCGATCCTCATATCCGTGACCTCCACCCTGGATGGCATGCCTCTCCAAAGAAAATCGCAACGGCGGCGGCGCATGGATTCGATCTGAAGGATGGGCAGACCTGGGTTGAGGCATACGTCAAAGGCGGTGTTGCCGCATGACGGATGAGGAACGAGCGCTGTTAGCCAAGCTGGAAAGCGGCGCGTTAGACGGAATGGTCGGCGACGAGCGCGAGTATCGGGGTTACCGGAGTGTTTACTGCGGCAAGTACATAAAGGACGGCATCCCCGTCTCGTATCGTCAAGGTCAATCCGAGCGGTTTTTCAATGGCCGAGAGAACGAGCGGATCCCTGGCAAGCGCGAGGAGGAACGCTATGACACAGCTGGTCGGAAGCTGGAATTCCTCCAGCGATACGGCTGGCTAATGGATGATCCTGATGTGTGTGCCTACAGCGCAAAGTACAAGCCTGCCCCCAAGCAGGCCAAACGACAGAAATGAGGTGTATTACATGGAGTGCGAGAATTGCGGACAGTCTCTGGATCGCGGAGTGCTGGTTCTCCCTTGGGAGGACGGCGATAACCCCATGGCCTATGTAAGGTGCCCTTACTGTGGGCACAGGAATACGGTATACGGATACGGCGAAGACGACGACTGATTTGTTTTGAGGCAAGCATGCTGCGAGCCTCATAAAGAAAAACAGGCTCTCCACCACCCACAATCGGATGATGGAGAGCTCTTTGTTTGATTAGTGCCTGCCTCTGCCTGCGCCGCCGCCCATGGTCCGGCCGCCGCCGAAGGCGCCACCGAAGCCGCCCATCGGACGATGGTGATGCATCGGAGGACGATGCCAGCCGCCGAAGCCGCCCATCGGGGGACGATGATACCAGTAGCCATGCCGTGGCCGGCAGAGAGCCCAGAGAATCCAAACAATGGTAATCAGCGTCAGCATTTTTATGGTCCTCCTTTCGCAGAATCAAGGGGTTCACACCATTGTTTTCCAGCCCTTTCTGGGCTGTGAGAAGAGTCTATCACACCCCGTGGCCCTGCGCAATCGATAACCGCTAAATTGTCATACCCGGCTTCCATAATGTCGTTCTGGCGGTAGAATCGCTGCTGTGATCACAAAAAAAGCGGCTCCCCGCCGCCCACAATTGGATAGCAGGGAGCCCTGTCCTTTACACTTCGACGTCCAGCCCGCACGCCAGCGTGAACACCATCTTTCCGTAGACATGGATCGTGTTTTTCGACCAGATGTCCCCGGTAGGCGGTGCAGAATCGTTTGATGCTGTTGGGCATGGCTTCGATTTCAGAAATGAAGTCTTCAATCTGCTCGTTGTGCTTCTCTCTTCGATAGTTCCCAACCTGTCACCATAATAAGATGGGGCGTTTACGCCGTACCATCGTTCAAAAAAGGTTCATTGTCACTCAAAAGAATGTATGCTATAATCCGCAATGCTTGTCAAAGCAACAGCAGAGCGGGGATTTGGATTTAATCATTGTTTAACATCGATTTCTGCAATTTCAATCCCTCCGCTGTGACCCTCTATAAATAGAGGGGTAAAGAAACACCTCAGAACGAAAAGGAGGACAACAGTATGGCAATCCAGATTCACAAGGCAAAACGATCATAGGCGAAGCTCAAGCTGGGCATCGCGGGACCTTCCGGCAGTGGAAAGACGCTGAGCTCCCTGCTGCTGGGGTACGGGCTCATCAAAGCGGCGCATCCCGGCATGGCGGAGGCTGACATTTGGGAGAAGCTGTGCGTGATCGACACGGAAAACGAGTCCGGCTCCCTGTATGTTGGCACGGTGGTCAATGGCGTGCGCGTAGGCGAATACCTGACCATCAACCTGGAGGCGCCCTTCAGCGCGGCTCGATACCTTGAGGCCATCGACGTGGCCGAGCAGAACGGCGTGGAGTTCCTGATCATCGACTCTCTGTCTCACGCTTGGTCCGGCGAGGGCGGCCTGCTGGATGTGCAGAGCAACATTGCCAAGCGCAGCGGCAACAGCTACACCGCGTGGCGCGAGGTGACGCCGCAGCACAACAAGCTGGTGGATCGCGTACTCCAGTGCCCGATGTACGTCGCGATCACGCTGCGCACCAAGACGGAGTACGTGATCGAGGACAACGGCAACGGGAAGAAGAGCCCCAAGAAGGTCGGCATGGCCCCGGTGTTCAGGGACGGCATCGAGTATGAGGTGACGGTGTTCTTCGAGCTGAGCCAGGATCATGTGGCCAGCGCCACCAAGGATCGAACCGGCATGTTCGACGGACAGTTCTTCACCATCAATCCGGACACCGGCGCGAAGATCAGGGCGTGGCTGGAAGGCGCGGACACTGAGGGTCAGGACAAGCCTGTGATCAAGCCGGCAAAGCCTGCTGAAGCGCCCGGTTCCGATACGGAAGGAATTTCGCTGGCGGAGCTAGTCAATCGCACCATGATGAAGCACTGCGAAGGCATGAACGCCGATCAGAAGGCCGTCGTGGCCGCGAAGCTGAAGCAGATCACAGGCGGCACCGCGAACTACCGCAACATCACCGATGAGGCGATTCTCAGGAAGATCTACGAGACATTCAAGGAGGATAACGAGGCATGAGCATCAACAAATAGGTCGTCGTAGGGCGTTTGACGGCCGATCCCGTCCTTTCGCAGGTTGGCGAAGCCCAGTGCGCCAACTTCACGATCGCGTCTGATTCCAATACCAAGGACGCGAACGGTGAGTACATCACCAATTTCTACCGGGCTACCGCATGGCGCAGACAGGCTGAGCTCTGTGCTCAGTACCTCCACAAGGGCGATCTTGTGGCTGTCGCCGGAGATCTGTGCATCCGACCGTATCACGACAAGAACGGCACGGAGAGGGTTTCCATCCAGTTGACCATCGGCAATATTGATTTCTGCAGAACCAGGAAGAATAGCGAACCGGCAGAGGCTGCGCCGCAGGCCGCACCGCAGACCGCGCCGCCGGACGACGACGATGAGCTCCCCTTCTGAGCCCATGCGTCTGGGTAAGTGCGCCAAAAAACTAAGAACGGGAGGCCCAAGGGGATGAAGCTGACTCTTGAGCAGGAAAACGATCTTCTGATCAGGTATGAACCTTTTCTGAAAAGACGGGTGTAGAACTACATCCAGGATACCCAAAGACATGCCGTTGATTTTGAGGATTACCTGCAGGAAGCCCGACTGGCGTTTCTGGAGCATATCCGAAAGATGGACAGCATGGAGGAATTGTGCCTGTGCTACTATGACATACTCCATGCCATGCACGCGCAGTTCAGAAATATGGCGCCGCTGCACTTTGCAGCCAATAGTTTCAGCAAAGCCCGCAAGGACTACTCCGTCATCCCTTTGGAATCGGCGGAGGATATGGAGGATCCCGTGAGCTTTGAGGAACAGGTTGAGTATCGGCTGCTGGCTGAAGAGTTCATGAATTCTCTTTCACAGAAGGATCGGCAGATTCTCGATGTGAAAATGAAGGGAATCAGGGGTAAGGACGCGGCGCGCGCGGCAGGTGTTGGTTCCGAGGCTTGTGTCTCAAGGCGCTTCAGCGGCATCCGGCAAGCATACTATCGTCAGGTCAAAGGAGTAAGCGCTAATGCGTGAATTGATGCTGAGTTTCGCGGATCGCCATCTGTCACCATATACCCTCCGCGGGGATGAACTGATCCCGGACTTTTGCCCCATCTGTCACGGCGGCGACAACCGGGATCGGTACACCTTCGCGCTGAACCTGACGGAGGGCATTTACGTCTGCAAGCGCGGCTCCTGTGGGGCGCGAGGTCGGTTCGAGGAGCTGGCCAGACGCTTCGGGGAGCAGGCGGAGTTCATAAGGCCGCCCGGCAGGATGAAGAAACAGTACGTCCTGCCGGAGGTGATGCTGAAGCCGCTGACCGATGAGATCATCGGGTATTTTGGAAAGCGGAAAATCGGTTTTGAGACGCTCGACGCCTTCAAAATCGGCAGCGACGACAAGGGGAACATCGTGTTTCCATTCTACCGGGACAATGTGCTGGTGTACGTGAAGTACAGAGCGCCGCGCAAGCCCCAGCCGAAGGAAAAGAAGGAATGGCAGGCCCACAACACCCAGCCGATACTGTTCGGCATGGATATGTGCGCGTTTTCCCAGCCGCTTATCATCACGGAGGGCCAAATTGACTGCCTGTCGATGTATGAAGCCGGAATCCGCAATGTCGTCTCGGTGCCCAGCGGCTGTTCCAATCTGGACTGGATCGACACCTGCTGGGACTGGCTGGAGCGCTTTCAAAGCATCATTCTTTTCGGCGACAACGACGAGCCGGGCAAGAAGATGGTGCGCGAGGTCGTGCGCAGGCTGGATGAAGCCCGCTGCATGGTCGTGGAGGAATATCCCGACAGGCCGGACGGAACGCCCTGCAAAGACGCCAACGAGATTCTGTTCTTCCACGGCGCGGAGGCGCTGAAGGCGACGCTGGACAGTGCCCAGCCCGTGCCGGTGAAGGGGATTCTTCAATAGGCGGACGTCGTGCCCTACGATCCGACCACAGTGCCGCGCATCAAGACGATGATCCCGGCGCTGGACGAGTAGATCGGCGGGTAGGCAGAGGGTGCTGTAACAGTATTTACAGGCCGGCCTGGGATGGGAAAATCAACTCTGACCGGACAATAGCTCCTCGCCGCGATAGAACAGGGATATTCGGTCTGCGCGTACAGCGGGGAGCTGACGAAGGAGAAATTCCAGGAGTGGATCAACCTCCAGGCGGCGGGTTCGGAGTACATCGGATTGAAATACGATCCCATCCGCGACGTGAAGATACCCTCCGTGCCGTACGCGGTGCAGGAGAGGCTTCTGGAATACTACCGGGATCACTTCTATCTGTTTGACAACCAGGAGATCTTCGAAGCCAATCAGTCGGAGAGCATCCTGAAGGTCTTCCAGATGGCGGCGCGCCGTTACGGCTGCAAGCTCTTCCTGGCGGACAACCTGATGACGGCACTGTCGGATTCGGATGAAGAGACCAAGGCGCAAGGCAAATTCGCCAACGCGCTGAAGAAGTTCGCCACCCGGTATCACGTCCATGTGCTGCTGGTGGCCCACCCGAGGAAGGTCAAGCAGGGTGAGAAACTGGGCCAGGACGACATCGGCGGCAGCAGCGCCACGATCCGGCTGGCGGACAGCGCCATCGTGGTGGAGCGCCCGAACCTGCGAGTGCTGAAGAACCGCGAGGGCGGCGTGTGCAGGCTGATCGAGTGCTGCTACTGCCCGGACAGCCGCCGCATCTATCAGGCGGACAAGGGCGACCTGTGCCGGTTCTCGTGGAATCGCGACGGTATCATGCCGCCTAACCCGCGGGCGGACAGTCTGCCGGAGTACGCCGTGCGCATGGCGGAATCCGCGCAGCCATTCTGATGGAGGAACAATATGTGTGAGATTCCCAATGATATGAAATGGTCGTTCAGCAAGTAGCAGCTCTACGACCAGTGCCCGCTGGCATTCAAGTAGCAGTACATCGACAAAGTACCGCAGGAGCAAAACAGCTTTGCGGAGTATGGGACGCATTGCCACAGCCTGCTGGAACGCTGGGCCAAGGGCGAGCTTATGTCCTTCGAGCTGGCCGACGCTTATGAGGCTGAGTACGATGAGGCCGTGAAGCACTACTTCCCGCCGTTCCCGAAGGGACTGGCCGGCAGGTATTACGACGAGGGCCTTCAATACTTCCGCTCCTTTGACGGTTTCGGAGACGACATGGAGATTCTGTCGGTAGAGGACAAGTTTGAACTGGACATCCGCGACAATCGGTTCGTAGGCATCGCGGATCTGGTGCTGAGGGACAGGAATTCCGGCGGCATCACGGTAATTGACCACAAATCGAAGTCCATGAACTCCATGAAGAAGGCGCAGTACGAGAACACGCGCCAGCTGTACACCTACGCGGCCTACGTGAAGGAGCGCTTCGGGGCGTTTCCGACCCTGTTGCGATTCAACATGTTCCGCTACGGCGTGAACATCGACGAGCCCTTCAGCAGGGATCGGTACGCGGAGACGATGGACTGGATCGAGCGAACCATCGCGGAGATCAAGGCTGAAAAGGAGTGGAAGGTGTCGTCCTCCGGCTACTTCTGCCGGTTCATCTGCTCCACGCGCCTGTATTGCCCGATTGCCGGGGAGATCATGAACGCGAAATAACAGACAATGGGAGAAATGCCTATGAGCATTGAGCAGCACATCCAGGTCATGGTGGCCTGGGCGGATATCCTGATCGTGACCACAGGGTACATACTGATCCGGGTGATCGTCGTGATCGTCTGCGTCACCGTCATCATCTTTATCGTCAGGAGGGTTTACCGTGGAATCCGATAAGATTCTCACGCTGCCGGGCGGGACGTAGATTAGGGCGTCTCCCGAAGGGGAAACCGCGTCGGTAGCCGATATTCCCTATGTCAACTACCACCGCCACACCTGCTACAGCAACGTGATGCTGACGGACAGCGTGGTGACGAACGAGGACTACGCCAGGCGCGCCGTGGAGCTGGGTCACACCGTCCTGTCCTCCTGCGAGCACGGCACCCAGGGCAACTACTGGCAGTGTTCCGAACTGGCGAAGCAGTACGGCCTGCGCTGGCGGTATGTGAGCGAAGCGTACTTCGTGAAGGACCGGCGCGAGAAGGATAACGCCAACTGCCATCTGATTCTGGCGGCCAAAACCCGCAAGGGCATCGGCGATCTGAACTTCGCGCTGTCCGAGGCGAATATCAGCGGCTACTACTACCGCCCGCGGGTGGACCTGGAGCTGCTGATGGCGCTCGATCCCAGGGACGTGTTCGTCACAACGGCCTGCGTCGGCGGGGTATACAAGTACGGCTGGGAGGAGGCCGAAAAGTTGATCCTCCGAATGGCGAGCCACTTCCGGGACAGCTTCATGCTGGAGGTGCAGTATCACGACACCGACAAGCAGCGGGAGGTCAATCGATTCCTGCTGAGGTTGTACCGCAAGCACGGCATCCCGTTGATCATGGGCACGGACAGTCACTTCATCTACCCGGAGGACGCCGCGCTGCGGGATCAGCGGCTGGAGGCCAACCGCATCCGCTATGAGGACGAGGGCGACTGGTATATGGACTACCCCTCCGGCGCGGAGGCATACCGGCGCTTTCGGCAGCAGGGCGTGCTGTCCGACGCGCAGATTCGGGAGGCGATGGAGAACACCGGCGTCTTCCTGACATTTGAGGATGTGGAGTTTGACAAGTCGAAGAAGCTGCCTACGATCTATCCTGATCTGACGCAGGAGGAGCGCAATCAGATGTACCTTTCTCTGGTCAACGAGGCGTTTGAAGCGCAGACTGCCGACATGACCGCGGAGGAGAAAGCCGTTCGCGCCGAAGGTGTGGAATACGAAACCAACGTGGTGACCTCCACCAATATGAGCGACTATTTCCTTCTCGACCATGAGATCGTGCGCCGCGCCGTGGAGAAGGGCGGTATCATCACGAAAACCGGGCGTGGCAGCGCGCCGAGCTACTACACGAATTCGCTGCTGGGATTGTCGTCCATAGACCGCTTCGCCATCCCGGTGGAGATGTTCCCGGACCGATTCATTTCGGCGGACAGGATACTGTCAGGCAGCCTGCCGGACATCGACATGAACATCGCCAACCGGGAGGCCGGCATGGAAGATGTTCTGCCGGGCGGCGAGTCTGTCCTACGACATTGCCAACGAAGTCGGTAACCAGCTGAAGGCCTATGAGCAGGCTGTCAGGTTTGCAGAAGAAGGAGAGGAGATCATCCTGGCGGACTATGTGCCAGTCCAGTACAGGGAGCTGGTGGAAGCCAGCGAGCAGTACCTGGGCGTGATCGACTCCATATCCCCGCATCCGTGCGCTTATCTGCTGTGCCGGGAGGACATACGACGGGAAATCGGCATCATCCGCCTGAACAGCAAGGGCGGGAAGAAGAAGACGGTGTATGCCGCTTTCATCGACGGCGCGACGGCGGAGCAGTTCGGATACCTCAAAAATGACCTTCTGCTGGTCGAGGTCGTCAAGACCAACCATGAGGCATTCCGCCGCATCGGCATGGAGCAGCCGGATGTGAACGCGCTTCTGAGGCTCGTCGCCAACGATCGGGAGACCTGGCGCATGTACGCGGACGGCCTGACGATGGGCCTGAACCAGGTGGAACAGCCCAAGACCCGGGAGAAGGTCATGCAGTACAAGCCGAGGAACATCACGGAGCTGGCGGCCTTCGTGGCGGCGGTGCGACCGGCCTTCAAGTCCATGCTGCCGGTATTCCTTGCCAGGAAGCACTTTGACTACGGCATTCCAGCCTTCGACCGGCTGATCCAGACCCGGGAGATGACCTCCAGCTTCATACTGTTCCAGGAGCAGCTGATGAAGACGCTCCAGCACGCGGGATTCACCGCACCGGAATCCTATGCCGCCATCAAGGCCATCGGCAAGAAGCACCCGGAGAAGGTGCTGCCGCTGAAGCAGCGCTTTCTGGAAGCCTTTGCCGCAAAAAGCGATATGGCTTCCGCCGAAAAGGTGTGGAGGATCATAGAGGACGCTACGAGCTATGGTTTCAATAGTTCGCATGCTGTCTGCGTCGCCCTGGATTCCCTCTACGGCGCGTGGCTGAAGGCGCACTATCCCCTGGAATACTACACGACGCTGCTCTCCGGCTACGCGGCGAAGGGCGACAAGGATCGCATCGCGCTGGTCAAGGAGGAGATGCAGCGGGGCTTCGGAATCCGCGTGGTGCCCTGCAAATTCCGGCAGGACAACCGCGATTTCTACATCGACCACGCCGGGAACACGATCTCGGACGCATAGAGCTCGGTCAAGCACGTCAGCCGCAAGGTGGCGGACGCGCTGTACAGGATGAAGGACGAATTCTACGTCTGCTTCACCGACCTGCTCTACGACATGGAGGTCCATCCGGCCTTTGATTCGCAGGTGATTGAAATCTTGATACGACTGGACTACTTCAGGGAATTCGGAGGGAGCGGCAAATTGTAGAAGCTCTACCGCGAGTTCCGCAACGGGGAATTCCGATTCTCCAAGACGCACATTCAGAAGACCCAGGAAGCCCGGCTGAAGATCCTCCGCAGGCTGGAGGGTGAGATGCCGGACGAGGAGATCCCGCCGCGTGAGCTGATCTGCTTCGAGATCGAGCACTGCGGCACGCCCGTGAGCACCTTCCCGGAGCTGCGCGATGAATACGCCGTGCTGGAGGTAGACGACCGCTACAGCCCCAGGGTCAAGCTGTGCAGTCTGGCCACAGGGCGGACGGGCGTCATGAAGCTCAAAAAGGCGCTGTTCAAGACCAAACCGTTGGAAGCTGGGGAGATACTTCGACTGCTGTCATGGGAACGCAAGCCTGCCTACACCTATGTGGACGGCAAGGCGCGTCCCCGCCACGACACCTGCGACCTTTGGATCACCGGCTACGAAGTGGTCGTGTGATTCACGGCGGCCGGCGGCAATGCCGGCCGCTATGGGGGAGCATGGTGGAATTGGCAGACACGGAGGTCTCTAAAACCTCTGCCGGAAGGCGTGCGAGTTCAAGTCTCGCTGCTCCTACCAACCCCATTCGGGGAATACGCAAGGAGGGATTTGCATGGGAACCAATCAGTAGCGCTTTGTCCATGTGGGCTTCGGCAACATGCTCTGCGCGAACCGCATCGTGGTGATCCTGACACCCGGTACGGCCTGCGCGAAGCGATAGCTGAAGAACGCCAAGGAGCACAAGCTGCACTTCGACCTGTCATTTGGCAGGACGACCAAGGCGCTGATTCTCCTGGAGGACGGCAGGGTCGTCAGTTGCGCCCTGACGCCCAGGACCATCGGCGCGAGAATCGACGCGATCCCCAGCGACGGGATCGCAGAAGGAGAGAACGAGCATGAAGATCATCAGGCAGACGGCGAAGATACTGGCTCCGATTGACGGCGCGGAAGCCCTTCGCCGCATCGAACAGGCCGGGCGCAACTGCTATCGGTCCGAGGAGAAGATCACGGCGGACAGCGCGCCGGGCTTTGTGCAGGGATAGATCCGGCGCAGGCACCTGTCCCCGCTGGAATTCGCGGACATGACCGTGGAATTGGTCACCTCCCGGGACGTCATGGCTGAGATCACCCGGCACCGCCTGGCCAGCTTTGCCATTGAGAGCCAGAGATATGTATGTATGAACGGCGAGATCGCCTTTATCGAACCGGAATGCTTCATTTCTGGCGATACAGCCTCCGCCATCTGGCGCATCAGCATGGCGGAATCCGAGAGGACCTACCACAAACTGCTGGAGTGCGGCTGGCTGCCGCAGGACGCGAGGAAGGTGCTGCCCAACTCCACGGCGACGCGCATCGTGATGAAGGCCAACCTGAGGGAGTGGCGGCATATCTTTGCGCTGCGCACCAGCCCGGCGGCCTACCCCGAGATTCGGGCATAGATGGCCGATCTGCTGGAGCAGGCGAATAAGACCATTCCCGTGATATTCGACGATCTGGAGGCGGCGGAGTGAGCGTCGTCCTCTACACGAATCACTGCCCCTGCTGCGAGGTGCTGGAGAGCAGGCTGAAAGCCGTCGGTATCCGCTACAGGGTCGTGGACGACGTCCGTATGATGCTGGAGATGGGCTTGACCACCATGCCCATGCTGGAGACCAAAGACATGATGATGAATTATCCGGCCGCGCTTCAATGGCTGGAGGAAAGGATGAAAACAACGAATGAGAATTGACAAGTACCGGGATCACGCCGCGCATTAGGACTTCATCGCCCGCTACGGCAGGGCGTCCAACGCCGCCACAGGCAGCGAGGTCGATCCCAACGCCAACGTGGAGAACAAGAACATCGCCACGCTGGAGACGGAGATCTACAAGCGGGACGCCATCGCCATCAACCGGCTGGGGATGTACCGGAAGCTCCAGGAGATGTACGGCACCGACACCGCGGAGGAATACCTGCGGCAACTGGAGGAGCACGAGATCTACAGGCACGATGAAACGGGCATTCTTGGCAAGCCGTATTGCGCCAGCGTGACGCTCTACCCGTTCCTGTTCCACGGGAATACCTGCATCGGCGGTACCAGCGAGGCGCCGAAGAACCTGGCGTCGTTCAACGGCGCGTTCATCAACCTGGTGTTCGCGCTGGCCAGCCAGTTCTGCGGCGCGATCTCCACGCCGGAGTGGCTGAGCTACATGGACTACTTCATCCGCAGGGAATATGGAGAGGATTATTATCTTTGCCCCGAGAAGGTCGCGGATCTGTCGTTCAGGAACAGGACGATCGACAAGGTGATCATCGACAGCTTCGAGCAGGTGGTGTACTCCCTGAACCAACCCGCCGCGGCTAGGGGCAATCAGTCGGTGTTCTGGAACATCGCCTACTTCGACCATCCCTATTTCAACGGCATGTTCGAGAACTTCGTCTTCCCGGACGGCACGCCGATGAAGTGGGAATCCGTGAGCTGGCTCCAGAAGCGGTTCATGAAGTGGTTCAACCAAGAACGAAAGCGTAAGCTGCTGACCTTCCCGGTGGAGACGGTCAACCTGCTGGACGACGGTTCGGATTTCGTCGATCAGGAGTGGGCGGACTTCACCGCTGAGATGTGGGCGGAGGGACACAGCTTCTTCTTGTATCGCTCCGATTCGGTCGATTCGCTGGCATCGTGCTGTAGACTGAGGAATGAGCTTCAGGACAATACCTTCTCATATACCCTCGGCGCGGGCGGCGTGGCCACGGGAAGCAAGTGCGTGATGACGATCAACGTGAACCGCCTGGTTCAGAACGCTATCTGGGATGATCCCATGAACGACATCCGCGAGGCAATGGGGGTCATGGTTGGGAAGGTCCACAAGTACCTGCTGGCCTTCAACGCCATTCTGAAGGAGCGCCGGGAAGCCGGGCTGTTGCCGGTCTACGACGCGGGATTCGTCACGCCAGAGAAGCAGTACCTGACCGTGGGTATCAACGGCTTCATCGAAGGGGCGGAATCACTGGGGATCGAGCCGGACGCGGACAATCCCGATTATATCGCCTACGCGGAGGCTGTGCTCCAGCCCATCTACGAGGCCAACCGCGAAGCGCGGAGCGAAGGTATCATGTGGAACACAGAAATGGTGCCCGCGGAAAACCTGGGCGTGAAGAACGCCTCGTGGGACCGGGCGGAAAAACTGTTCGTCCCGAGAGACTGCTACAACAGCTACTTCTTCCGCGTGGAGGACCCGAAGGTGAACGTGCTGGACAAGCTGAAGCTGCACGGCAGGAAATTCACTCGGTATCTGGACGGCGGCTCCGCCTGCCACATCAACCTGGAGGAGCATCTGACGAAGGAGCAGTACGCGCTGCTGCTGAGGGCGGCGATCCGCACGGGCTGCAACTACCTGACCTTCAACGTGCCGAACACGTTGTGCCGGCAGTGTGGGTACATCAGCAAGCACCGGCTGGACAAGTGCCCCAGGTGCGGCAGCGACGATCTGGACTACGCCACCCGGGTGATCGGGTACCTGAAGCTGGTCTCCCGGTTCGCGGAGGCGCGGCAGGAGGAGGCCGGACGCCGCCATTACTCGAAAGGACTGGAGGACGATCATGAGCCGAGTGATTAAGAATCCAGACGAGGTATTCGTCCGAAACCTCAGGAGGCGGATCAAGAGCAACAACGGCTACTGCCCCTGCAAGCTGGAGAAGAAGCCGGACAACAAGTGCCCCTGCAAGGACTTCCGCGAGGGTCGGGGCTGCGACTGCGGATAGTACATCGAACTGCCGGAGGATGAAGAGAAATGCTGATTTGTGTCGAGTGCGAGCGGGTTTTCGATCAGCCCAGACATATCGTTGAGCGCCACGGGCTGGATACGCCACCCTATGAGGAATACGACGCCTGCCCGTACTGCTTCGGCACAAACATCCACCCAGCCAGGACGTGCGATGTGTGCGGCAAGTGGCTGACGGGCGGCTACATCAAGACCATTGACGGGCAGCGCATCTGCGACGACTGCTATACCGCGAGGGACGTTGAGGACGACTGATCCGCCGCTGAAATATGTGGAGCATGCCGTGACCATGGCGGAGGCGCCGCTGGAAATCAGCCTGACGATTTCGATTTCCAACTGCGCCTTCCGCTGCCACGGATGTCATTCACAGTATTTGCAGGAGAACGTGGGAAAACCGTTGCTTCCGAAACTGCAAGGGCTAATTGAGCAGTACAAAGGGCTGATTTCCTGCGTTTGCCTCATGGGGGAAGGCCGAAATCCCGCAGAATAGCGCGAGGCGTAGCGAATTATCCGGAAAAACGGCCTGAAAACATGCCTTTACAGCGGCAATGACGATGAAACGGCTTTTCAATACGTCTACGACCTGCTGGACTACCTCAAAGTCGGCCACTACGATGAAAAATGGGGCGGCTTGGACTGCCCTACGACCAATCAGCGATTCTACCGCCTGGAAAACGGGCGGTTGATCGATAGAACGACACTATTTCAAGAGAGGAGCGTGGAAAAATGACGCTGGAACAGTACAGAGAGAAGTACGGTGAGGCTAAAATCATGGTGGTGCCCATGAAAGCCCTTGACGGCTTATAGAAGGAGGGCTTCACCCGCAGGGAGGACGCCGTTCTCATGATAAATGGCGAGTCCGTACCGATGGGGCACATCATCTTCAACAATCTGACGCCGAAACTCCGCTGCGAGGCGGAATGCGACCCGTCCTTCAAGCAGATCATCCCTTATGTGCTGGTGGAACACAAGCCCACAGGCCGATTCTTCATGACGACGCGGATCGGCGGCGAAGAACGCCTCAAGGGACAGGCCAGCATCGGCCTCGGCGGCCATCTGGAAGACGGAGAGGATGTCGTGGACGCCCTGTTCCGCGAGTTGGAGGAGGAAATCGGCCTGGAGAAGGATCAGATGTCCGAAATCCAGCTCTGCGGGTACATCTACAGCGAACTAAATGAGGTAGATAGAGTCCATGTGGGTGTTGTTTACCATGCATACACGGATCGGGAGGACATTGTCTGCCGGGAGCATGACAAACTGGTCGGCGGATGGTTCACAGTACCCCAGATGAAGGAAGCTCGTCGCAACGGCTACATGGAATCCTGGAGCGCGGTCTGCTTTGACGCGCTGCTGGACAAGGAGGGTGAGGAACAATGGGTGTGATCCTGGGCGTACAGCCCGACGTGCCGACTGAGATCAACGAAAACGGCGGACGGCAGTCTGCAACGCCGTATGCGTTCCATTTCCTGCCGCCACACGCGCTCTTCGCCGCCGCAGAAGTAGCCAAGTACGGCGCGGAGAAGTATGGCGAGACACTCCTCAATCGGAATTACAAGAAGATCTCGCCCGAGGAACACGTCAACCACGCCATTCAGCACCTGTTCGCCTACCTGGCCGGGGATGAGAGCGACGACCACCTGAGCCACGCCATCCTGCGGGCAATGTTTGCCTACGAGGTCGATCATGAGCGAGACCGAGTAGATGGAGAAGCCTGATTCCCTCCGCATCCTGTCCGCCGACCTTTCGTAGCGATGTCCCGGCTTTGCCATCCTGAGGTATGAGAAGGGGCAAGTGACGGTGGAACGCCTCTGTCACCTGAACAACCGCGGCGAGAAAAAGTGCCACGGGCAGATTCTTTCTGAAATCTATGATCTGATTACTGAACTTTCTGTGGACATCGCCGTATTCGTGCGGGAAAAGGGATTCTCCCGATTCCCGCACGAGACGCAGGCACTTTTCAAGGTCGTTGGCGTCGCTGATCTTGCCGCATGGAGGACGAGCAAGACAGAATTCGTAGAAATAGCGCCGACAACGGTGAAGAAGCTGCTGACTGGATCGGGAAAAGCTGGCAAAGAAGAGGTTGCTGAATCACTGGAACGATATGTTGGAAAGAATGCCTATATGACCGACGATGAGAGTGACGCGACAGCCGTTGGTACCGCATGGCTGTTGATGAATGGCTTTCTGAAAAGGGGAGATGATTGAATGCCGAAGTAGAAGGTATCTGATAGAGAACAGAAGCATAGAGCTTTTCGTTCGGTTGTTGCCAAGCAGACGATATAGCTTGGAATCAGCAAAGAACAGTTGGCCAAGATGCTTTGCATCAGCAGAAGCACCTTATGGGCGAAAATCAAGAATCCAAATGATTTTCGAGTCGGGGAATTGCTTGTGCTGTACAGTGTTCTCAAATTCTCTGAAGAGGAGAGGCATATACTGCTTTGAGTAGGTCCCAAGCACTGCGCTTGGGGCTATTTTTTTAGGAGGTAGGAGCATGAACATCACAAAACTGGCGAGCGGAACCTGGAGAGCAAGAGTATACGCAGGCTTGGAAAACGGTAAATCCGTGTACAAATCCATCACCGGTGCGACAAAGAAGGAAGTCGAAATGAAAGCCGCGGAATTCCAGATGCAGCAGTCTGAAAGGAAAAAGGAGATGGCGAAGCCTCTGGCTCAACAAATGACGGTTGGAGACGCCATTGACCGCTACATCAATAACGTCGTCGGCGTACTGTCACCCACGACGATTCGCCGGTATCAGACGGACAGGAAGAAGTTCTTCAAGTCGATCATGGACATAAAACTCTACGATCTGACCCAAGACGACGTTCAGCGCGCGGTTTCTATCGATTCCAAGCGGTATGCCGCCAAGTCCATCCATTGTGCGCATGGACTTCTCTCTGCGGCTCTTGGCGTTTATCTCCCCGACTTTCACCTGAAGACCAATCTTCCCCAGAAGGTGCTGCCCGATGTGGTGATACCAGAAAATGCGGACGTTCAGCGGATGATCGGTCGCGTCAAGGGTACGCGTATGGAAGGCGCGATCCTGCTGGGAGCATGCTGCGGTATGAGGCGTTCGGAGATCTGCGGTTTGAAGTACATTGACATCGACGCAAAGAAGTCCATCATCAGTATACGCAGGACGATCGTGAAGGATGAAAACGGGAAGTGGATTGTGCGGGATAACACCAAAACGCCGAAGAGCAAGCGCGAAATTGAGGTGGCGCCGTTCATCATCGGTCGTCTGCTGGCGTTGCCGCGGGAGGGGGAATTCGTCATCAACCGTATGCCCGACACGATCTCGAAGGAGTTCATCGACATTCGGAATGAGCTCGGGTTGAAGTGCCGTTTCCACGATCTTCGCCATTACAACGCGTCGATCATGTTGGCGTTGAATGTCCCTGATAAATACGCCATGAAGCGGATGGGTTATTCCACGCCGGCAACCCTGAAGAAGGTGTACCAGCATACGATGCAGGACAAGGAGAAGGAGGTAACGAGTACGATCAACAGCCAGATGAGCTCGTTGTTTTCCGGTACCTGAATCGCTGCATCCTTATCCTCCGAAGCATAGGCGCGGCAACGTTACCGTACAGACGTTGCCGCGCTTTGGGGTCTATGCGAGGGCTCGGTAATATGTTATAATGCATCTGAGAAAGTCGTAAATACGTGAAGGGATCCATCATGAAAACAGCGCTGCTTGTGATCGATATGCAGAATGACTACCTGTGGGAGAACAGGAAGAAGCTGTTTTCCTATGATACCGCGCGACTGACCGCGTCCGTCAACGCGCTGGTCCATCGGTATCGGCTCGTGATCTATATCCGGCACATCATACAGAACCTTCCGACGAACCGCTTGCTGTTCGGGTATTCGATTGCGGGGACGGAGGGCGCGGAGCTGTACGGCGGGCTGGACATCGTATCCGACTATTGCTTTGACAAATACTTCGGAGACGCGTTCACGAACCGGGCGCTGGGGAAGCTGCTTCGGGAGCAGGGCGTTGAAACGGTCCATCTCTGCGGCCTGGACGAATGCGGATGCGTCGCCGCCACGGCGCTGGGCGCGGTGAAAAGAGGATTCAAAGCGGAGATCATAAGAAAGGGTACCGCGACCATGCTGCCCGCCACGAAGGTCGCCAAAACGCATGAGAAGCTGCGTAAAGCAGACGTGACATGGAGGGATGATGATGAATGATCTGCTGACGATCATCAAGGGCAGGAAGAGCGTTCGCACCTTTGACGGCAGGCCCGTCAGCGCCGGGGACAGGGAGAAGCTTGAACAATACGCTCAGACGATCGCGAATCCCTTTGACATTCCGGTCCGGTTTGTCTGGCTCGACGCGAAGGAGCACGGGCTGTCCAGTCCC
Source organism: uncultured Eubacteriales bacterium (assembly GCA_902798105.1). GTDB lineage: Bacteria > Bacillota > Clostridia > Christensenellales > Aristaeellaceae > UBA2862. The sequence goes on along the minus strand of CADBVG010000043.1, from coordinate 16,138 downwards.
GTGCTGTCGGGCGAGACGCTGTACGTCGCCGGGATCGTCGACAGGGTCCCGTATGCGGACGTGGCCTTCGGCTATTCCTTTGAAAAGCTGGTGCTGTATGCCTGGTCGCTGGGGATCGGGACCACGTGGATCGGCGGCACGATGAAGCGGGAGGCGTTTGAGCGCGCTGCAGGGCTTGCGGAGGGCGAGAGGATGCCCTGCGTCAGTCCGCTTGGATACCCCGCCCGAAAGCGTTCCATCAGGGAAACGTTGATGCGCAAGGGCGTCGGCGCCGATACGCGCTTGCCTGCGGAAAAGCTGTTCTTCGACGGCACATGGGACGTCAGCCTGTCCGCCGAGCAGCAGGAAACGCTTTCAGAGCTGATCGAAATGGTGCGCTGGGCGCCGTCCGCCGTCAACAAACAGCCCTGGCGGGTCGTCGTGTCGGGTCGCGATTTCCACTTCTATGAGAAGCGGGACAAGGGCTATGTCGGCGAAAAGATAGGCGACCTGCAAAAGATCGATGTCGGAATCGCGCTCTGCCACTTCATGATGGGGCTGGATGCGCAGGGGAGGAAGGCGGAAGTGATCGTCTCAGACCCCGGGTTGGCTGTCCCGGACGGCGTTGAGTACATTGCGACCGTCAGAGGAGTTTGAATCATGAAGCACATGTATTGCGAAAAGTGCAGGCATCTGTTTGAGGGCGAACGTTGCCCGAACTGCCGAAAGAGCCGCGTTCGCCCCGTCAAGCTGGAGGACCCATGCTTTCTGACCGAAAAAGGCACGCCATGGAGCGGGATGCTGGCGGATGTGCTTCGCCAGAGTAATATCCCTTTCCTCTCGGATGGACGCCTGGGCGCGGGGCTGGCCGTCTACTCTGGCACAATACGGGAGAGCATCCGGTTTTATGTGCGATGGGACGATATGGAGCGCGCCATCGCTATTGTGGAAGAACTGTTTGGAGAGAATTCATAAGGATAAGATATCGGGATAGAGAGCATCAAACAGGCGTAAAACACGCGCTTTGTTAAGTTTTTGAGAAACCAAGAAAAGGCAACATAATATCGCCGGGTCCCAGATTTCGTGTCATGAGTCGTGTCATGAGTGCGTTTTTTGGGCCGGATAAACGTTCAAAAATCCGAACATTAATCCGGTATATTGGACGTGAATGTTCGGTATATAGCCCGAACATATGAAAAATCCGAACGCTGAGGCGTTCGGATTTTGGTGCGGGAAACAGGACTTGAACCTGCACGAATCGTAATGATCACTAGAACCTGAATCTAGCGCGTCTGCCAATTCCGCCATTCCCGCATAGATGGTGGGCAGGGGTGGATTCGAACCACCGAAGCGTTCCGCGGCAGATTTACAGTCTGCTCCCTTTGGCCACTCGGGAACCTACCCACAATTCCCTGTTGCCCAGCTTCAAAAGATGGAGCTGGCGATGGGACTTGAACCCGCAACCTGCTGATTACAAATCAGCTGCTCTGCCAATTGAGCTACGCCAGCCGATCCTTCGATTGACGGCGACACCTTTCAGCATCGGCTTCAAGTGCCTCATTGCGTCGGCAACGATATATATTATACACGTTTTTGAGGGATTGTCAATACTTTTTTTTGTTTAGTTTTGTTGTTGAATGGGTGATGTTGGGGAAAAGGCCGGTCAGAGTTCGACCGGCCTGTCGCGGTGGGGGATGGGACCGCGGCGCTCCCGGGGGCCGGCGGCCTCCATGGCGTCCGCCCAGTGGTTGAGCAGCGTGCGCAGCAGCGCGGCCAGCTGGTCCTGCTGCTCGTCGCTCAGCGCGGCGAAGGGGTCGTCCCCGGGCAGATCGTCGGCGGTGGGGATGGCCTTGCGCCCTTCATCGGTGATGCGTAGCAGGTTGCCCCGGCGATCCTCCGCCTTCTCCCGGACCAGGTAACCCTTGCCCTCCAGCTTGCTGAGCAGCTCGCTCAGCGATCCGGGCTGTATGCCCAGCATCTGCTGGAGCTCCCGCTGGGACAGCGTCTCGCGCCCCGCCAGTATGGACAGCACCAGCGCCTGGCTCCGCGCCGGACCGCCCCGGGGACGCCGCTGGGCCATGCGCCCGGCCATGTCGATCAGCTCCAGCAGGTCGCTGTCCTCGATGCGGCGCTTCAGGAAGTCCGGGTCGGGTTGGCGGGGCGGCATACCGTGTCCGCCGCCAGGGCCGAAGCCGTGCCCGCCGGGGCCGAAGCCGTGCCCGCCGCCGGGGGCGAAGCCGTGTCCGCCGGGGGCGAAGCCGTGCCCGCTGGGGGCGTCATCGCCGTGGGGCAGGGCGTCATATGCCTCCCGGCCGTGGCGGAAGCCGCCCCGGGGCATGCATTCGGGCGCGTCGCCGGGTTCCATAGAGTGGCGGCCGTGGGGACGCCGCCGGTCCATCTCATTCATCGGATTGTACATCATGTTCATCCGTCCTTTCTTTGATTTGGTACCTAAATAATAGCACGGACGGAATCAGATGTCAAGGTGCCGAAACAATAGTTTACGTATTGTTAAAGATGTGCGTCATCGCGTCCAGCCGTCGAAGAGGGCCAGCAAATCGCCATAGACCTCCATCCGGTTGGCGTGGTTCAGCAGCTCGTGGCGCATACCGGGGTACATGCGGGCGGTGACGGCGCGGTAGCCGTCCCGGCGCAGGCATTCCACGGCGTCGTTGAAGCCCTTTTCGTCCGGGGCGCAGGGGTCCTGGGCGCCGGAGAGGAAGTGGACGGGCAGGCCGGGGTGCCCGGCGGGGACGGGCCTGTAGGCGTCTCGCATCAGCGTCAGCAGCGCCCTGTAGCCGTTCAGGGTGAAGGGGAAGCCGCACAGCGGGTCGGCGTCGTATTTCTGAACGTTGTCCTGGTTGGTGCTCAGCCAGGCGTTGGGGCTGCCGGACTTCGGGTTGCCCTTGTTGAAGCTGCCGGTGGTCATGTTCACGAACAGCTGGCTGATGTAGCGCTCGCCCTTGAAGGCGGTCATGATCCGGTTCAGCGCCAGGCCCGCGCCGGTGGCGGGGTTGCGCCCGGGACTGCCGCAGACCACCAGGCCGTCGATGTCGCCGTCGTGGCGCTGCCGGTACACCCGCACGGCCAGCGAGCCCATGCTGTGGCCGAACAGGAACAGCCTGCGCCCGGGAAAGCGCGCGCGGAACCACAGCGTCAGCTGGTGCAGGTCCGCCACCAGGGCTTCCGCGCCGCCTTCATAGAAGTAGCCCAGGTCGCCGGGATCGCGCAGGCTGCCGCCGTGGCCCCGGTGGTCGTTGATCAACACGGCGTAGCCGTGGTCGGCCAGGTATTCCATGAAGGGCAGGTAGCGCCCCTTGTGCTCGGCCATGCCGTGGGCCAGCTGGATGAGCGCCTTTGGTTCGCCGGAATCCGGCGTCACCAGGCAGACGGACAGCGACAGCCCGTCCGCTTCGGAGGGAATCGTGAGGCTTTCGATCCTGGACATGGGCATTTCCTCCTGTCATTCAATGCAAAAAAGCGGCACGATTGGTTCGTGCCGCTTTGCGGGGGGGGCGATTATCCCTCGATGGGGGCGTCCTCGCCGGGGATGTCGTAATCGCCGTCGTCATTGACGGAATCCATCGCTTCGTCCTCCAGGACCTCGCGGATGGACAGGGAGATGCGCTTGGCTTCGGTGTTGACGTCCAGCACCTTCACGCGCACGATGTCGCCTTCCTTGACCGCGTCCTCGACCTTCGCGATGCGGGTCAGGGCGATCTGGGAGATGTGCACCAGGCCGTCCAGGCCGGGCTCCAGCTCAACGAACGCGCCGAAGCTGGCGATGCGAACGACCTTGCCCTCAACCACGGAGCCCACGGGATACTTCTCGCCGGCGACGGTCCAGGGGCGGGGCTGGGTCTCCTTGTAGGACAGGGAGATGCGCTCGCGCTCGGGGTCGATGTTCTTGATCTTGACGTCGATTTCCTGGCCAACGGAAACGACCTCGGAGGGGTGCTTGACGCGGCCCCAGCTCAGGTCGGTGACATGCACGAGGCCGTCCACGCCGCCGATGTCCACGAAGGCGCCGAAGTCCGCCAGGCGGCGAACGGTGCCCTTCACCACGGAGCCCACTTCCAGGGACTCCCAGATCTTCTTCTTCTTCTCGGCCTCTTCCGCCATCAGCACGGCCTTGCGGCTGGCGACGATGCGCTTCTTGGCCTTGTCGATCTCGATGATCTTCAGGGTCATGGGCTTGCCTACGAATTCGTCAATCTTCTCGACATAGCGCAGGGAAAGCTGGCTGGCGGGGATGAAGGTGCGGATGCCGCACACGTCGGCCAGCAGGCCGCCCTTGACGGCTTCCTTGCCGATGCCTTCAACGAATTCGCCGGCTTCTTCCTTGGCGCAGATGTCCTCCCACGCCTTGCGGTTGATGATGTTCTTCTGGGAAAGCACCACGTTGCCTTCGCCGTCGTTCACCTTGACGACTTCGACTTCGATTTCATCGCCTTCCTTGACATCGGTGGAAGAAAGCTCGGATTTCTTTACGATACCGTCAGACTTATAGCCGATGTTGACGCAAACCTCATCGTCGGTGATCATTTCGACCCTGCCAGTGATGATCTGGCCGGGGCGAATTTGAACTATGGTCTTGTCAATGGCCTCTTCTGACATGACTTCAAGTTCCTGGTTCTCTTCGGGATTGACTTTCTTCTCGATGTCGTTCATTCTTGCAACAACCTCCTTAATAATACAATCCGGCGTGGATGCACCGGCTGTAATCCCAACCGTATCGAACGGCCCGATGCGGATGCCGTCCAGCTCTGCCGCGGTCTCTATGAAACAGGTCCTGGGGCAGATGTCCGCCGCGAGCCGGTACAGCTTGCGGCTGTTTGAGCTCTGCCGGCCGCCGACGATGACCATCACGTCGGCCCTGCGGGCGAGCTCGACCACCTCCTGTTGGCGGTCGCGGGTGGCGGTGCAGATGGTGGCGCGCACGTCCAGGCGGGCAATGCGCTGGGCCAGCAGCGCGCAAAGCGCGTCAAAGCGCTGCTGCACCATGGTGGTCTGGGCCACGACCCGGGCGCTTTGCATCGGGGGAAGGGCCTTTACGTCCTCCTCGGTCATCACGGCCCAGGCGGGCGCCTCGCTCCAGCCCAGTATGCCCTGCACCTCGGGGTGGTCGCCCTCGCCGATCACGATCAGCGGCGTGCCGGCCTGGGAGGCCTCCCGCGCCATGTCGTGAATGCGCTGCACGAAGGGGCAGGTGGCGTCGATGATCTCGCAGCCCCGCGCCTCCAGCGCGCGATAGGTTTCGCGGCCGATGCCGTGGGAGCGGATGACCACCTTCGAACCGGGGGGGATATCCTCGGGCCTGTCGGCGCTTTTGACGCCGATGCCGGCCAGCGAGGCCACCACCTGCGGGTTGTGGATGATGGGCCCCAGGGTCATGGCCGGGGCGGACCGCTCGGCGGTCTCCACGGCCCTGCGCACGCCGAAGCAGAAACCCGCATGGCTGGCCAGTACAACGCGCGCGATGGGAAACCGCCTCCACCCTTTATTCGATGAAATCCATATGCTTTGTCGAAGCATACGCGCATAATACGACTATTATGCTATCCGTATAGTTTCGCTTACAGTATGGGTAATTCCTGCAAATTATCATGGAATAACGCAATTTTTACAATCGATATGAAGGACCGCCCCAAAACAGGCGCGTTTTGAGGCGGTCCTTCGCATTTACGGCTGTTTCAGCCCCCACACGGCATCCTCGATGCGTTCGGTGGCGGCCTTCAGGGTATCGGCATCCACCCGGCGGCCCAGGCCCTCGAAGCTGACGGGCCTGCCGAAGGAGAGCTGGGTCTTGCGGAAGGGGCGGTAGGGCCCGCCGATGTAGGCGGGGATCACCGGCGCGCCGGAGCGCAGGGCGATCATCGACACCCCGGCCAGCATCGGCGTGCGGCTGTTGTCCTTGCTACGGGTGCCCTGGGGGAACAGCGCCAGCACATGGCCCTCCTTCAGCAGGTTCAGCGCGGTGCGCACGGCGTTCAGGTCGTTGTGGCCCCGGTCCACCGGGAAGCCGCCCAGGGCGGTGCAGAACCGGCCCAGGGGCTTCCACTTGAACAGCTCCACCTTGGCCATGAAGTGCAGGTAGCGGGGCTTGCAGCGCAGGGCCAGGTAGAAGGGGTCGCGGTTGCTGCAGTGGTTGCAGCACAGTATGTACGCGCCCTCCTTCGGCAGGTTCTCCAGCCCGTCCACCCGCACCGGAAACAGCAGGGCGTAAACCGCGCCCAGCACGCCGCAGAGGAAATTGTAGAATTTCTTGTTCATGGAGATTCTCCTTTTGGGGGAAATTCTGATTTGTCGCGGAGGCGACAAATCAGAATTTGAGTGGCTAGTGGCTAGTGATCAGTGGCTAGTGAATGATGAAATCCTTGCGGATTTCTTTGATTTAATAGGCTGAGAGGCGTTGGAACTTCTGCCGTTTCCCTTGAATCAAAAATCCCGTAGGGATTTGTACCACCACTAGTCACTAGCCACTAGCCACTAATCACTCAATTCTGATTTATCGAGCAACAGCTCGATAAATCAGAATTTCCCAATCGCTTCCAGCGCCAGGCGCTTGATTGTGGCTACGCTTTGCTCGAGGGTTTTGCCTGTGGTGTCCACGGTCACGGCGTCGGCGGCGGGGCGCAGGGGGGAAGCGGCGCGGTGGGTGTCCTGGTAATCCCGCTCCTGCATCTCCCTGAGCACCTTTTCGTAGGGCTCGGGCATGCCCTTCTGCTCCAGCTCCAGGCAGCGCCGCCGGGCCCGCTCCTCGGCGGAGGCGGTCAGGTAGATCTTCAGCGTGGCGTTGGGCAGCACCTTGGTGCCGATGTCCCGGCCGTCCATGATGACGCTGTGGCCCTCGGCGATCTTTTGCTGGAGCGCCACCATGCGCGCGCGCACCTCCGGCACGGCGGAGACATCGCTGGCGGCCATGGAGACCCCGGGCTCCCGGATGGCGGCGGTGACGTCCTCGCCCCCGAGGAAGATGTGCTGGGCGCCGTCGATGAATTCCACGGCGATGTCCACGTCGTCCAGGGCGTCGATGACGGCCTGCCTGTCGCCGACGGCCCCCCTGCGCAGCATGTACAGCCCGAAGGCCCGGTACATGGCGCCGGTGTCCAGGTACATGGCGTCCAGCTCGGCGGCCACGGCCTTGGCGACGGTGGATTTGCCGGCCCCGGCGGGGCCGTCTATGGCGATGGAAAAGGGCTTCGTTGACATGACTTTTCTCCTTATTATATGCTATTCACGGAGATTTGGGGATGGAGCCCCCTCTCCCCTCGACGGTGCCGACAATCCCAGAGGGATTGTCGCCTTGGGGGCAAGGCAAGGGGGTATGCGTTCGGGGCTTATTCCTGGCCCGTCCCCGTGTGCCGGCAGCCGAAGGCTGGCTGAGAGGGGCATTCCCCTGAAAAGCGGGAGGAACCTGTTATGGAACTACCGCACAATACGGCGGCGCATCTGGCGGTGCCTTTTCCGACATCTGCTGCTTGCAGATTCTCGATTTACCGCCAGTAAACCTTCGAAATCTGCAATTGCATCTGTCGAAAAATTCACTCGCCAGCTGACCACCTTAATTGCGCGGTATTTCCTTATTTCTCCCCGGCCAGCTCCGCGATGGCGTGGGCGAAGATCTTCACGCCCAGCATCAGCTTTTCCAGGTCGATGTATTCGTCGGCGATGTGGCACACGTCCATGTCGCCGGGGAAGCACACGCCGAAGGCCACGGTGTTGGGCATCATGCGGGAATAGGTGCCGCCGCCGATGGCGATGGTGTAGGCGTCCAGGCCGGTGACCTCGTGGTAGACCTTCAGCAGGCCCTGCACGACGGGGCTCTCGGCGGGCACGTGCAGCGGGGTGTGGCTGCCTGCGCAGCCCACGGACATGCCCGCGGGGGCGACCCGCTTCGCCGCCTGGCCCAGTATGGTCTCCTCGTTGCCGCACAGCGGGTAGCGGATGTCCAGCAGGGCGGAGATCTCGTTGCCGTCGTAGCGGAGTATGCCCAGGCTGCACGTCAGCTCGCCGGACAGCTCGTCCCTGCAGGCGATGCCCAGGCTTTCGCCGGTGTAGTCCATGCCCACGGCCCCGGCCAGCATGGCGATGGCCCCGCGGCTGCCGCCGCCGGCACCCAGCTCGTTCAGGGCCACCAGCAGCATCCCCGCGGCGTTGACGCCGCTCCAGGGCATGGCGGCGTGGCCGTTGACGCCGGTGGCGACGATCCGCGCCCGGTCCCCGCCCTCGGGGACGGCCGCCAGGTTGAACCCTTCGTGGGCGGCGGCGATGGCGGCCAGCCTGTCGTTCAGCGCCTCCGGGGTCATGCCGCCCAGCCCCACCACCGCGGCGGCCTCGGCGGGCACCACGTTGGGCCGCTCCCCGGCGTACAGGCTGTACACGGGCATCGTCGCGCCCGCCTCGCCGCCGGTGACCTTCGACAGGCGCAGGTGCACGCCGCCCTTTTCGATGTTGATCACCGGGAATTCGGCGTCGGGGGAGAAGCCGTAGTCGGGCATCTTCACCTTGCTGGCGTAGTGGCGCATGTCGCTCATGCCCGTCTCCTCGTCGCAGCCCAGGATCAGCTGCACCCCGTGCCTGAGCGGTATGCCCGCCTCCTTCACCGCGCGCATGGCGTACAGCGCGCACAGCGCGGGGCCCTTGTCGTCGGTGGTGCCGCGGCCGTACAGCTTGCCGTCCTCGATCTCGCCGCCCAGGGGGTCGTGCTTCCAGCCGTCGCCCAGGGGCACCACGTCCAAATGGGCCAGCATGCCCATGGTCTGCTCGCCCCGGCCATAGCTGATGTCGCCGGCATAGCCGTCGATGTCCCGCACCTCGAAGCCGAAGCGGGCCCCGTCCGCCAGGGCGGTGTCCAGCATCTTGCGGACCGCCGCGCCGAAGGGCGCGTTTTCGCCCGCGGGCTCGCCCTGCACCGAGGGGATGGCGATCCACTTGCGTATGTTTTCAATCAATTCGTCCCTGTAGGAATCGACCAGGCGATCCAGGGCTTCATAGTTCATAGTCGTGTCCTCCCGTTGGTTGGCTGTCGCCATAGTTGGTCAATTATCATTCTATGTAACTGTTCAGTCCCAGGCAAATTCTGATTTGTCGGGGAGATGCGTCAGCCAAAAGCCTTCCCCCGGTGGGGAAGGTGGCACGGCGAAGCCGTGACGGATGAGGTCCTCCCCTAACGTTACGCTTCGCGCCTCTGCTGAAAAATGCGTTGTAGACCTCATCCGTCTTTCCCCGAACAACGCAAGCGTTTTCGGGGAAATCCACCTTCCCCACCGGGGGAAGGCTACTTTTGGGGCCTTCGTCAACAGCTCGCCAAATCAGAATTTGTGGCATGGACTGAACAGTTATCATTCTATTATATGTGGGTTGATCTGTCAAGAGCGGCCCGGGTCCGTTCGCCGCGGTTGCGTATTGACTTTTTACGCAATAGATTTTATAATCATGCTATATGCGATAAACTACAATGCGCGTTTTAGGCGCCTTTTTCGGGCGAAGGGCGGCGCGGAGGCTGGAGTGATGGGGATATGAAGCTGCGCGGGTTCGACAGGATGCGATTGGACACGGACAGGGCCAGGCGTGTTTTTATACTCACGTTCATATTCGGTGTGCTGGCCCACGGCAGCCTGATGACCAACACCATACTGTGGCACGACGGGCTGCACTACGCCCGCCGCGTGAAGGCGGGCTCGGCCATCGCCCTGGGCCGGTGGATGCGGGCGATACTGGCCTACGGGGTTTCCAGGGCCTTTGGGGGAAACAACCTGGGTATGCCGCTGTTGTACGGCATGGTTTCCATTTTTTTTATCGCCGCTTCGGCGCTGGTGGTCATTCGGGTCTTTGACATCAAAAACGGGTTCATGCAGGCCGCCGTGTGCGGGCTGATGGTGTCCCTGCCCGTGGTGACCAGCACCTTCTTCTATATGTACACGGCCCCCTACTATTTCCTGGGGCTCTTCCTGGCGACGGCGGCGGTGCTGGTCGCCCGGGAGCGGGGCGGCGCGGCGGGCTTTATTCTGGCGGCGCTGTGCGTCTGCCTCACGCTGGGCATCTACCAGGCGTACCTGTCCGTCGCCGTGTCGCTGTTCGTCATCGCGCTGGTCATGGACATCGCCAACGAGCGCTTCCCGGACCTGCCCTCCTTCTTCAGGAGCGCCTTCTACGCCCTGGGCGTGTGCGCCCTGGGGTTCGCGGCGTACATGGTCGTCTGGAAGGCGCTGATGCGCGTGCTGGGCGTGTCCCCCGCGAATTACCAGGATGTTTCCGCCCTGGGCAGCAAGGGCGTCGCCACCTACCTGGAGGGGATCAGGGCGGCCTATGCCCGGTTCTTCCTGGTGTTCGACCGCAAGAGCGAAAACCTCTACCCGATGGGCCTGCGGTGGGTGCAGGTGGCGATACTGGCGCTGGGCGCGGTGTGCAGCGCGTGGCTCGTCGTCCTCCGGTTCAGGAAGGACCGGCTGCAGGGCGTCGCCCAGGCGCTGCTGATCGCCCTGCTGCCGCTGTGCTTCAACCTGGTGTATATGATCGGCGCGAAGAGCGTCCATACGGTGATGCTCTACGGCCAGTGCATGCTGTACGTGTACCTGGCGTGCGCCGCCGGGCACCTTGCGGGGCGGGGCGGGAAGCCGGGCGTCGCCTGCCGCCGGGCGGTGGCCGCGGCGCTTTTGCTGATGGCGGCCATGAACATCTATTTCGACAACGGCTGCACCATGAAGGCGGACATGACCCTGCAACAGACCATCAACAGCATGACGGTGCTCACGGCGCGGATCAAGTCGCTGGACGGCTACAGGGACGACATGCCGGTGTGCATCGCCATCAGGGGGAAGCGGGACGCCACCCTGACGCAGGACGTGGAGATGCAGGATTACGCCATCGTGCCGCTGAACCACCTCATTCCCCACAGCGACAACGGCGCGCTGCGCAATATCAGGAATACGCTGGCCCAGTGGTGCGGCTTTTCGCCCACGTTTGTGGGCGCGGACAAGCTGGCGCGCCCGGAGGTGCTGGACGAGATGCCGGATTACCCGGACGCGGGCAGCGTGCGAATTGTGGACGACACGGTCGTCGTAAGGATGTGAGCGCATTGAAGACGGGAATCATCACCTTTCACTTTGTCAATAACTACGGCGGGGCGCTGCAGGCCTACGCGCTGCGAAGGTATGTGTCCGAAAACTTTTGCCCGGATACGGAGCTGATCGACTACCGCCACTGGTTCATCCGAATGACCGACGCCATTCGCATGGCGCCGCTGACGGTGAATTTCAGGTATTACGGGCCCTGGCTGCGGTCCTTCGGGAAGATGCGCAGCCGCAGGCGGAAGTTTGCGGATTTCATGAAAAGACAGGGCAACCTGTCGCCCCGGGTGGATTTCGCGGGGCGGCTGGGCCGACTCAACGGCCGTTACCGGCTGATGATCTGCGGCAGCGACCAGATCTGGAACCCCATGCTGACCTGCGGGCTCGCGAAGCCCTATTTCCTGGATTTCCCGATGGATGGATGCAGGCGGATGTCCTACGCGGCCAGCGTCGGCGGCTCGGTGCGCAACCGGGAGGGCATGCTCAGCCTCATCCGTCGGCTGGACATGGTGTCGATCCGGGAGGAGACGGATTGGCTGGAGCGCGCCGAAGGGCTGGCGGGGGTGGAGCGCCACATCGACCCGACCCTGCTGCTGACCCCGGCGCAATGGGATGAAATCGCCGTCCGGCCCGAGGGGCGGGAGAAGTACATACTGACCTACTTCATGCAGAAAAACGAGGGCGCCTACGCCATCGTGGACCAGATCAAGCGGCAGACCGGCTGCAAGGTCTACGATATCAGCCGCTACGGCTACCAGCCGGACTGCGTGGACCGGTGCCTGGTGGACGTGGGGCCGGAGGCGTTCGTGGGCCTGTTCGCCGGGGCGCAGCACGTGTGCACGAATTCGTTCCACGGCATCGTCTTTTCGCTGATCTTCAACAAGACGGTGGATTACATTCCGATATCGCGCTTCGGCGGGCGGATCGAATACCTCTGCAAGCTGCTGAAGCTGGAAAAGACCCCCGTGCAGGGCGGCGAATACTACCACATCGAATACGACCCCGCGCGCAAGGACGCGATCCTCGAGGCCGAGCGCCGCAGGACATACGCCTATCTGGAGAAAGGAACAGGGCTGGCCAATGATAGCGATCGATGACAAGGGGCGGTGCTGCGGGTGCGGGGCCTGCGCCCAGGCGTGCCCGACCCACTGCATCGCCATGGCGGCGGACCGGGAGGGCTTTGCCTACCCCGTGGCGGACGCCGCCCGGTGCATCGGCTGCGGCAAGTGCGAGCGGGTCTGCCCGATCATCCGCGCCGACGGCCCGTCGGCGGATTCGCCGGAAGCCTTTGAACAGCCCCTGGCCGTCGGCGGCAGGCACCGGGACGAGGCCGTCCGGCAGGCATCCTCCAGCGGCGGGGCGTTCAGCCTGCTTGCCGACAGGATCTTCGCCATGGGCGGCGTCGTCTACGGCGCGGCGATGCGGGACGGGCGGGTGGCGCACGTCTGCGCGACCAACGGGGCGGAGCTGGCCGCGCTGCGGGGCTCCAAGTACGTCCAGAGCGCCATCGGCGACGCCTACAGTGAAATTGAAGCCCACCTGAAGGCGGGCCGCCCCGTGCTGTTCACCGGCGCGCCCTGCCAGACGGCGGGGCTGGCGGCGTTCCTCGGAAAGCCCTGGGACAACCTGTACCTGGTGGACTTCATCTGCCACGGCACCCCCTCGCCGAAGGTGTTCGCCCAATACCTGGCCAGCATCGAGGCCAGGGAGGGCTCGAAGGTCGTATCCTTCAGCTTCCGGGAGAAGGACAGGGGCTGGCATGAATCGGGCTTGCAGATGGGCACCCGGGTGAAGCTGGCCAACGGGAAGGAGATTCGCAGGTACCCCGCCCTGCGCGACAGCTATATGAACGGCTTCCTGGAGGACATCTACCTGCGCCCGGCCTGCTATGAATGCCGCTTCAAGGTGATCCCCAAGCACACCGCGGACATCACCATCGCGGATTTCTGGGGCGTCAACCGGGTGCTGCCCCAGCTGAACGACGGCAGGGGGACATCGCTGCTGCTCATCCACAACGCCCGGGGCAAGGCGCTGTTCGACGCGGTCAGCGACGCCTTTGAATATGAAGCATGCGACTGGCGGGCGGCCACGGTGAAGAACCCGACGCTGGTGCGCGCGGCTTCTGTGCCGCCCCAGCGCGCGGCCTTCTTCGAGGACCTGGAGGCCCGGGGCTATGACCACGCGGCCCGCAAATACCTGTCCACCCCCCGCACGGTGGCCAGCAAGGCCTCCAAAATCATCGGCGGCAAGCTTGAAAAGCTGATACAGTTTGGCGTCGGGACCGCGATGAAGGTGCTGCCCGTCAAAAAGACCCAGGAGAACCGGGACAGGCTGACCCAGTTTGTCAAGTTCTGCATGGTCGGGGTTTCCAACGTGGCCTTCTCCTACACGGTGAACGTGCTCACGCTGCTGCTGGTCAACCTGGTGGCGCCGGGGTTGAAGTACGACTATATCGTCGCCAATACCGTCGCGTTCCTGCTGTCCGTGTACTGGTCGTTCTTCTGGAACAGCCGGAAGGTGTTCCACCTGAAGGCGCGGAGCAAGGCCCAGCGCCGCAAGGCGCTGCTGCGCAGCTACCTGTGCTACGGGTTTACGGGCATATTGCTCAACAACCTGCTGTCAACGCTGTGGATCGAGGGACTGGGGATTTCCAAGTTCCTGGCGCCGCTGCTCAACCTCGTGTTCACGATCCCGATCAACTACCTGACCAACAAGAAGTGGGCCTTCGCCGTCAAGGACGAGGGCGAAGGCGCGGACTGAGCGCGTGGCGCAGGAGGTACACAGATGAAAAAGGGCCGCATGGATCTGTCGATCGTCGTTCCCTGCTACAATGAAGAGGAAGCCATTCCCATCTTCTTCGACGCGGTCACGGCCGTCGTCGATCAGATGGGCGTGAGCTATGAATTCGTGTTCGTGGACGACGGCTCCTCCGACGGCACGCTGGGGATACTCAAAAGCCTGGCGAAGGCGCACCCGCAGGTGCGGTATGTGTCCTTTTCCAGGAACTTCGGCAAGGAGGCGGGCATCTACGCCGGGCTGCAATATTCCCGGGGCGAGCACGTCGCCCTGATGGACGCGGATTTGCAGGACCCCCCGGCCTGCCTGCCCCGGATGTACGAGGCGCTGCAGACCGGCCAATACGACAACGTGGCCACCCGCAGGAGCACCCGCGCGGGCGAACCGCCCATACGCTCCTTCTTTTCCCGGGCCTTTTACCGGCTGATCAACAGGCTGTCGGACGTGCCGATCGTGGACGGGGCCCGGGATTACCGCATGATGAAGCGCAAGATGGTGGACGCCATATTGGCCACGGGGGAGTACAACCGCTTTTCCAAGGGCCTGTTCAGCTGGGTCGGCTTCCGCACGCTGTGGCTGTCCTACGACAACGTGGAGCGCGTGGCGGGCCAGACGAAGTGGAGCTTCTGGAAGCTGGCCAGGTACGCGCTGGAGGGCATCGTCAATTTCTCCCACGCCCCGCTGGACATCGCCACGAACATCGGCATGTTCATGACGGTGGTCTCCTTCATCTGGGCCGCGGTGCTGATACTGAAGAAGATCATCATCGGCGATTACAACGTCTCGGGCTGGACCTCCCTGACCTGCATCATCATCTTCCTGGGCGGTTTGCAGCTGTTTTCCATCGGCATCATGGGCCAGTACATCGCCCGGATATTCCTGGAGACCAAAAACCGCCCCCTGTACATCGTCGCGGAATCCAGCGACGAGGCGGAGGGGGAATCAGAAGGACGCTGACGGCGTCCTTCTGTTATTCCTGCCCCTCCCACGGCGTATAACCGGACTTCTCCACCAATTCCATGCCCTGGGGCGACTGGATCCAGTCCAGCAGCGCGACCACGTTGGGGTTGTCGTTGCCCTTAAGCCGTATGGCGTAGAGGGTGGAGGTGATGGGATAGCTGCCGTTTCGGATGTTGGCCTCTGTGGGTTCAATGCCGTTTACGGCCAGCAGCTTCACGTCGCTGCCCATCATGTCGGTGCAGAAGAATCGGAAGGAGTAGCCGATGGCGTTGGGCAGGTTGCGGTATTCCACGGTATCCAGGATGTCGCCCATGTCCCAGGCCACGACGCCCTTTGGAGCCTCCATCAGCGGCGTATCGCCCATCAGCGCCTCCAGGGCGGTCTGGCTGCCGCTATTCTTAGGGCGCTGGTAGGCCACGATGGGGCCGACGCCCTCCACACCCAGCTGGCTCCAGTCGGTGATCGCGCCGGAATAGACGCCCTTGATCTGATCGACGGTGATGCTGTCCAGCGGGTTGTCCTTGTTCACGATGAACACGAAGGCCTCCTTGCCGATGGGGACCATGTCGAATTCCACGCCCGCTTCGGCGGCCAGGGCCAGCTCCTCGTCGGAGGGCTGGGCCACGAAGATGATGTCTGCCTCGCCCTGGATCAGCCGCTCGTAAGCCCGGTTGGTCTTGGTGCAGGTGATCAGGGCCTCGGTATTGACCTCGTTGTCTACCAGACGGGTGAAGCGGGTGTCCTTCGGGTAAACAGCCTGGCAGAAGGCGGCATACACCGGGAACAGCGCCGTGGCCCCGTCCAGGCGGGGAAGGGTCTGTTCCTCGGTGACCCGCTTGTCCAGCGTGCGCTTTTCGTCGAGGGTCGCCACCTTCTTCCCCTCAAAGGGCATGTAGTCGGACAGGTCGATGCCGGAGGTGACGGCCTTCACCTCCACCGCCGTGCCGGAGGAGACGTCATAGTGGCGAAAGGCCTTGCCTGAGTCCGGGTCGATGGCGGCAATCAGGCCGTCACCGTCCACGCGAAATTCGGGGTATTCAAATTCAGGTTCAAGCACCCATGCGCCGCCCTTGTCGATCAGTCCCCATTTATCCCCAGACTCCACTGCGGCATAGCCATTGTGATAGTCGTCAGCGGCATCATACGTCGACTCTACGGTGAAGCGGCCGGTGTGGTCGATATAGCCCCACTTGCCGTCCTGCTCCACGGCCGCCAGGCCCTCGGAAAACTCGTTGACGTCGTCGAACCACGGGCCGACGACCAGCCTCCCTGCGTCGTCCACGTAGCCCCATTTTACACCGAGGCGCACGGGCAGCACGCCCTCGCAAAAA
>CADBVG010000042.1 GCA_902798105.1 uncultured Eubacteriales bacterium | reverse complement strand
GCAGGAGCGGAACGGAAGAGAAGCGCGAGAGCGTGGAAGGAAGCAGAGCGGCCAAGGACCTTGACAACCCCATATTTCCGGTGACAATAGCCTGAGGGACCCACCTGTTCCCATCCCGAACACAGAAGTTAAGCCTCAGCACGCTGATAGTACTTGGCTGGAAACGGCCCGGTAGGGTAGGTCGTCGCCGGATCTCAGTGAGAGTCATTCATTTTGAATGACTCTCTTTTCTGTATATAATAATCGAGCCGGCGATGCACGGCTCTATATCAATATTTTTCATCTGGATCTTCATCGACGTATTCTATGAGGTCTCCTGGCTGACAATGCATAATTTTGCATAGCATCCCCAATGTAGTGGTTGTAATTGGCTGGTCGTGACGTATGCGTTGAAGGGTTTGGGCATCAATCCCTTCATTGCCCAAGCGGTAATAAGATATATGATTGTTCTGCATATATTCTCGCATGGGTTGAAAGGAAATAGCCATATCGTCACCTCATATGCATTATATGAGGCTTGTGGTTTTAATATATAGTGAATATAATCACTATAATGCTACTGGAAGGAGATGTGTCTATGTTCGATAAGACATTAATGAATTATCAGGAATTGGGAATAAGGGTACGGCAGAGAAGGGAGGAAATGAATTGGATACAAAAGGATTTGGCCGAGCGCACCGGTGTAATCGCTTCTTTCATCGGCCACATCGAGCGTGCTGAGAAGATACCGTCGCTCGAGACCGTCGCCAGGCTGAGCAAGGCGCTGGATACGACAATGGAGTGGCTTGTATTTGGAGAAAGGCAGCGATGCGAGGGCGATGCCTGCCCGCTGTTTGCGGACTTGGAAGCGCTATACAGCGCTTATGGGTTCGGACGAAAGGCATGAGGATAGCGCTTCGACGGTGATGAAACTGTCGGAGCGCTATCGTTGATCAGATATATTTATTTATGGTACGGTTCGCCGGTGCGTATGCGCTCGGCCCGGTACAGCTGTTCCAGAAGTATTACCCGCATCAAGCCGTGGGGGAAGGTGAGGTTGGAGAAGGACAGTTTCCCGTCGGCCCGGGCCAGCACTGCGTCGGATAGCCCGTTGCTCCCCCCGATGACGAACACATTTCGCCGCCCGTCGCCACTCCAGGCAGTCAATTTTTGGGACAGCGCCACCGAATCCGGCGCCTCAGCCTTGATGCACAGGCAGATTACCCGGTCCGTGGAGCGGATGTGCCGGAGCAGTGCCTGACCTTCCCGATCCATGTTTTGCCGAATCAGGGCTTCGCTGGGCTTGTCGGGGTCCTTCACGTCATCCACGACCATGATCTCGTATCTGCCGTAGCGTGACAGCCGCTTCAGGTATTCGGCGCAGCCCTGCTGTTGCCACTTCTCCTTTAGCTTGCCCACGCAGAGTATGATGCCGTTCATGCGACGCCCCCCTGGGTCGATACGACGAGAAGAATCAGCATGGAGGCGGCCATAACCAGCACCGCGGCCAGCAACATGGCTTTGTCCCGCCCTTCAAGGGGGCGGCGGATGCGGGGAATGGGTTCGATGCCCTCGCGTCGGGCGCGCAGGCGCAGCGTTGCCATCAGCATGGCCATCATTGCGATGATCATCATCGTTTGCAGTGAAAGGGAAAACACCGTCGCGGCGTCGATGGCTACATCTGCCTCACCCTGACCGGCGGCAAGGTAGGGGAGTACCAGGCAGCTCGCGTTATAGACGGTATGATACACCATGGCCGCATACAACGAATCCAGCGCAAAGGCCAGGTATCCGGCCACTGCGCCAACCAGCAGGTAGGCGGGGATGCCGTACAGGTTGCCGTGAAGCAGTGCGAACAGCACCGCCGTCACGCCCATGGCGAACCAGGTGCCCCGGCTCTCCCAGGCAGACAGCACAAAGCCCCGAAACAGCAGTTCCTCACAGATGGCGGGCATTGCGGCCAGTGTGAGTATGGAGGTCATCAACTCTGCTTCGTTCTGGGGGACGGGCGCTCCGCCAAGGCCGTGTAGTCCTAAGGCGTCCAGGGCGGCGCCCCAGACCGCGGACAACATACTGGCGACATAGACGCTCAGCAGTCCCAGCAGTGCCGCAGACAGCGTGGGCATCACCGGAAGGGCGTTCAGGCGCATGGCAGACCCAAGCCCCGGCCGACGCAGCATGTACAGTCCTACGGGCAGCAACATGAAGGGCAGGTAGTACAGCGCATTTACGATGGCCATGCTTGCGTCGGGCAGAAGGAGCTCCAAAAGTGTGGAAATCCAGAGCCCCACGGCGGCGAGCAACACAAACCCGCTCGCCGCAAAGAGCGTCGGGCGGGGCTGTCTTTCTATTTTGGAATAAATCGGGTCTTGCATATCGATCAAACCGAAGTTATACGTTGAACCTGAACAGCGTCACGTCGCCGTCCTTCATCACATACTCCTTACCCTCGCTGCGCACCAGGCCCTTCTCCTTGCAGGCGTTCATGCTGCCCTCACGGATGAGGTCGTCGTAGGCGACGATTTCAGCGCGGATGAAGCCGCGTTCGAAGTCGGTGTGAATCTTGCCGGCGGCCTGGGGCGCCTTGGTGCCGTTCACGATGGTCCAGGCGCGGACCTCCTTAGGGCCGGCGGTCAGGAACGAGATCAGGCCCAGCAGCCGGTAGCCCAGTACCACCAGGCGATCCAGGCCGGAGACGCCGATGCCCATATCCTCCAGGAACATGGCCTTTTCGTCCGGCTCCATCTGGGAAATTTCTTCTTCAGCGGACGCGCATATGACCAACACCTCCGCGCCTTCGCTGTCGGCAATCTCCCGCACGGGCTTCACCAGGGGCAGCTCGGCTTCGTCCTTGCCCAAGTCCTCCTCGCCGATGTTGGCGGCGTAGATGACTTTCTTGCTGGTCAGCAGGAACCAGTCGTGCACTACGGCCTGCTGATCCTTGTCCAGGGGGCAGGTGCGGGCGGGCTTGCCGGCGTTCAGGTGCTCCAGCAGCAGCTTTCCTGCCTCGGCCTCCACGGCGAATTTCTTCTCGCCCTTTTTCATCATGGCGGCGGCTTTTTCTGTGCGCTTGGTGATGGTCTCGATGTCGGCCAGGATCAGCTCGGTGTTGATGACGTCGATGTCCCGGGCGGCGTCCACGCTGCCGTCCACGTGGATGACGTTGTCGTCCTCAAAGCAGCGCACCACATGCACGATGGCGTCCACCTCGCGGATGTGGCTGAGAAACTTGTTTCCCAAACCCTCGCCCCGGCTGGCCCCCTTCACCAAGCCGGCGATGTCCACGAATTCCAGCGTGGCGGGGGTGTACTTTTCGGGATGATACATTTCGGCCAGCACGTCCAAGCGGTGGTCGGGTACGGCCACTACGCCGGTGTTCGGTTCGATGGTGCAGAAGGGATAGTTTGCCGCCTGCGCGCCCGCACAGGTGATGGCGTTGAACAGCGTGCTCTTGCCCACGTTCGGCAGGCCAACGACGCCTAACTTCATTTTTCCTCACATCTCCTTGTTTTTCAGGGGTTTTCGGGCCTCTTTCAAGGCTCTTTGTACCATTTATGTACCATTTTCTCCGTTCTCGAACAGCCGAATGGCACTTTCCATGGACTCGTCCGTCACATGAACGTACCTGTCCATGGTTGTTTTCATGCTCGCGTGCCCCAGCAGTCTTTGCAGCACCTTGGGCGGTACGCCACGCTCAATCGCCCGTGTCGCATAGGTGTGCCGCAGCGCGTGCATACAAAAGCGCTTGATGCCCGCTTCATCACACAGCTTGTAAAGGTGGGTATCATACGAGCTGTTTTTCGCAGGCTCTCCCGTCCGCCAGTTGATGAACACCAAATCGCTCATGTGAAGCATCATTACCTGCCCCGTACGGCGATCCATGTACTCCAATTCCAGCGTGAGTGTGTCAGACTTTTTCTGGGTGTCGCGTTCCGCGTACACCTCTTTCAAAATCTCCACGGCCCGGGTGGTCAATGGAATCGTTCGATAACTCTTGACGGTCTTCGGAGGCCCGGCACGCCATTCCTTATACTTGTGGCGATATTCCAACGTCTTGTTGATGGTCGGCGTGCGCTTCTCGAAGTCGATCGCGTCCCATGTCAGACCGATCAGTTCGCCCGTTCGCAATCCTGTTTCCAGAATCAAAACGTACTGTCGATAGTTATGAGAACGCTTGGCGATTTCGAGGAACTTCTCCTGCTCGTCGATTGTCAGAAAGTGAATATCGTCCACCGATCGAGTGGGTTTTGTGTAGAGAACACCGTTCATCGGGTGCTTTGAAATCATATCGTTCATCAGAGCCGATTTGAACATGGTCCCCATCGCGATGTACGCTTGTCGGATTGTGCCGCCCGCATAAGTCTTTTCCATATTGTTCAGAACCATCTTGCAGTGCATGGGCTTGACTTCGGTCAGCAACATACGTCCGATATACGGTTGGATATTGTGAACATAACGTTCACGATAATTCCTGCACGTATTAGGCGCCCGATCTCCGACGATGTTCTCAATCCAGTAATCGAACCATTGATCGACGGTGATTTCAGATACAAGCGGAAGGGTGACATGCTTGTCAGCTTGTCTGGTATCCTCCAGCCAGTTGCGCGCTTCAGGAATCGTCTTGAAAATCTTGGCATGGCGCTTGCCTGATTTCTCAACGAGCCTTGCGACGAACAAACCATCCTTTCTTTGGCAGATCCCCTTGCCAATTTCTTTCCCCTTGAGGTTTTTTCCCATTTTGAACTCCTTTCCCGCATTGAGAAAAGAGCTCCATGCAACAACTATATTGTACCACGAAGTCATCTTTTTCTCAATAGCGGACGTGTAATCAGATCACTAATTTATGTTGGATGTACTGCTCAAACTCTTTGCGCTTGACCAGCTTTTTGCTGCCGACGTATATGAAATAGCGTTCTTTCCTAAACAGTGTTATAATTTGCGTAAATCATCCCCCAGGGGGGCTTGCACTGGTTTTTTCAGGGGACTATCATAAAGAATGCATTGAAAGAGGGACGTGTGCCGCATCGGTGCGCGTCCTTTTGATGGGAATGAATGGGATGAGAAAATTCCTGCGCAACCTGGCGCAGACCCTGATATTGATTGTGGGCATCACGTTCCTCTCCTTTACGCTGTCCTATCTTTCACCGGGTGACCCGGCTCAGCAGATGCTGAAGCGCTCAGGCATGATGGTGACGGAGGAGACGCTCCAGAAGGCGCGGCACGAGCTGGGGCTGGATCAGCCGATGCTGGTTCAGTACGGACTGTGGCTCAGGAATCTGGTGAAGGGCGACATGGGCACGTCGGTGAAATCCCGCAAGGCGGTGGCCTTGGAATTGGGAAAGCGCTTGCCCAACACGGCGCTGCTGGCGGTGGTGTCTATGCTGCTGGTGATCGCCATCTCCACGCCGGTGGGGCTGCTGTGCGCCTGGTGGAAGGACGGACCGCTTGACAACGCATTCCGGTTCGTGACCTACCTGTTCGCGTCGCTGCCGTCGTTCTTCATATCGCTGATCATGATGTACGTGCTGTCGCTGAGGCTTAAATGGTTTCCGGTGATCGGCTCGGTGAGCGTGAAGGGGATCGTGATGCCGGCGCTGGTGCTGTCGCTGACGCTGTCCGCCTGGTACATCCGGCAGGTGCGGGCCATCGTGCTGCGGGAGATGGAGAAGGGCTACATCGACGGCCTGATGAGCCGCGGCCTGTCCACGGGCAGCATACTGTTCAGACACGTGCTGCGCAACTGCATGGTGCCGCTGGTGACGCTGTTCGGCATCTCCATCGGCAACCTGATGGGCGGCGCGACCATCGTCGAGAGCATCTTCTCCTGGCCCGGCGTGGGCAAGCTGGCGGTGGATTCCATCACCGCGAGGGACTACCCGATGATCCAGGGCTATGTGGTATGGATGGCGCTGATCTTCCTGGCCATCAACTTCCTGGTGGACCTTTCCTATCGCTTCCTCGACCCGAGGATCAGGAAGGGGGCGTGACCGGTGAAGCGCAATAAAGCGGGACTGGTTATATCCCTGACGCTGATTGCTCTGCTGGCGCTGGTCGCCATCATCGGGCCGAACTACCTGCCGCACCAGCCCTTCAAGCCGGACATGCGCACGGCGCTGCAGCCGCCGTCCCACGAGCACCTGCTGGGCACGGACAACCTGGGGCGCTGCGTGGCCTGTCGCATCGTGGCGGGCGCGTCCACGTCGCTGTTCGCGGCGCTGGCCGTGGTGGCTATCGTGTTTGCCATCGGCACAGTGCTGGGCATCACGGCGGGTTACATCGGCGGCGTGATGGATCACGTCCTCATGCGGGTCACGCTGATCTTCCAGGCATTCCCGTCGTTCATACTGGCGGTGGCCGTGGCGGGCATACTGGGAAACGGCATGGGCAACAGCATACTGTCGCTGTGCGCGGTGTACTGGACCACCTATGCGCGCCTGGCCCGAAGCTTGACCGTGTCCATGCGCAACGCGCCTTACATCAAGGCGGCGAAAGTATGTGGAGCCGGGAAGCTGTCGATTTTGTTCAAGTACGTGCTGCCGAATGTGGTCGCGCCGGTGCTGGTCACCGCGGCGCTGGACGTGGGCAGCGTGATATTGAGCATGGCGGGGCTTTCCTTCCTGGGTCTAGGCGCGGTTCGGCCCACCGCCGAGTGGGGCGCGGTGATGAGCGAGGCCAAGGACTACCTGCAAAAGGCTCCGTGGATCATCGTGTTCAACGGCATCGCGCTGTTCCTGGTGGTCACGGTGTTCAACCTGCTGGGCGACAGCCTGCGGGACGCCCTGGACACGAAGGGCGAGATCTGAGGATCAAAACGGACGAAGCGTCTGTTTGGATAGAAAACCATATCAACGGAGGATGAGAGTTATGAAGAAGATTTTGGCGCTCGTGCTGGCAATGATGCTGGCGCTTGGCTGCGTTGCGTTCGCGGAGGGAGCGTCCCCCGCTGGGGGCAAGACCTTCACCGCCGGCGCGACCACTGGTTTCTTCGGCGCGGAGAGCCTGGACGTGGCCGCCGGCTGGGACGGCTGGATCATGTCCATCTACGGCATTTCCGAGAACCTGTTCCGCCTGGACGAGAACTACGTGCCCCAGCCCTGGATCGCCGAGAGCTATGAAAACGTGGACGAGCTGACCTGGAAGTTCACCATCCGCGAGGGCGTGACCTTCTCCAACGGCAATCCCGTGGACGCCGCCGCCGTGAAGGCCTGCTTCGAGCGCACCTACCAGATCAACGACCGCGCGGCCTCCACGCTGGACATCGCTTCGATGGAGGCGGACGGGCAGGTGCTGACCCTGGTCACCGCTACGCCGAACCCCACCGTCATCAACGACCTGTGCGACCCGCTGATGGGCATCTACGACGCCTCCCAGGAGCCCGACCCCGAGCTGGGCGTGGCCTGCACCGGCCCCTTCATCGCCACGGCTTTCACCGCCATGACCGAGGTCTCCATGGTCGCCAACGAGAACTACTGGGGTGGCCGTCCGCTGGTGGACAATGTCGAGCTCAAGATCATCGATGACAATGAGGCCCTGAACATGGCCCTGCAGAACGGCGAGATCGACCTGATCGCCCAGCTTCCCGCCGCCGGTACCGCCGTGTTCGCCGATGCCGAGGGCATCGTGATGGACGCCAAGACCTCCACCCGCGCCAATTTCCTGTGCTACGACCAGAATCGGCCCCTGGTGCAGGATCAGGCGCTGCGCGACGCCATCGGCATGTGCATCGACCGCGAGGCCTTTGCCGAAGTCGTCTACAATGGCTACGCCACCGCCAGTTATGGTGTTTATCCCGCGTCCCTGCCCTATGGCAGCACCGACGGCTTTGAGCTGAAGGTGACCGGCTACGATCCTGAAGGCGCGGCGGCACTGCTGGCTGAAAACGGCTATGAGGACACCGACGGCGACGGCATCCTGGAGAAGGACGGCCAGGCCGTGAGCCTGAAGCTCATCACCTACAGCTACAACAACCAGTGCATCCAGCTGGCCGACATGCTCCAGGCGGAGCTGGCTGGCATCGGCGTGGACGTGCAGATCGAGACCATGGACGTGCTGGACGACACCGTGGCTGCGGACGACTTCGACTTCGCCGTGATGAACTATGCCATGGCTCCCACCGGCAGCGCCCAGTACCTGATCAGCATGCTGTTCGAGAGCGCCTCCAGCGGCAATGTGGCCCACTATTCCAACGAGAAGGTGGACGAGCTGTCCAACCAGCTGAAGGCGACCTTCGACGAGGATGAGCGCATCGCTATCGCCAAGTCTGTGTGCGAGCAGGTGGTCAATGATCGCGTGTACGACTTCGTATGCCACCAGCAGCTGATCTGCGCCTATTCCGACAAGGTGACCGGCTTCGTGGTCAATCCCACTGAGTATTACCTGATCACCAACACCATCGACATCGCCGAATAATATGTCTGAACTGTTGTCCATACAACAATTGAACATCGCCTACAACGATATCCCCACGGTGAAGGACGTGTCCCTCGCCGTGGGGGAAAACCAGATTATAGGCATCGTCGGCGAGAGCGGCAGCGGCAAGAGCACGCTGATTCGTGCCGTCATCGGCCTGCTGGGCAGGGAGGGCAGGATCACCTCCGGGAGCATCGTGTTTCAGGGAAAGCACCTTGAAACCATGACGCCCGGGCAGCTGAGGGACGTGCGCGGCGGTGAAATCGCCATGATCTTCCAGCAGCCGGAGAGCTCCTTCGATCCCATCCGCACCATCGGCGATCAGTTTTGCGAGACGATGAAGCTGCACGAGCGGGCGACGAGGGCCGACGCGCTTTCGCGGGCAGGCGCCATACTGCGTGGCTTGGGCTTCGACGACCCGGCGCGGGTGCTGAGATCCTACCCCTTCGAGCTGTCCGGGGGCATGTGCCAGCGGGCGGCCATCGCGGTGGGCATGGCCTGCCGTCCGAGGCTGCTGCTGGCGGATGAACCCACCAGCGCGCTGGACGTGACCGTGCAGGCCGAGACCGTGCGCACGCTGATGAAGCTGCGGGAGGACTCCGGCACGTCGATCCTGCTGGTGACCCACAACATGGGGGTGATCGCCTACATGGCGGACCGGGTGGGCGTGATGTATAAGGGCCGCATCGTTGAGTGGGGCACCCGGCAGGATATACTTTTACACGCCGCCCACGACTACACCCGCGCCCTGATCAGCGCCATCCCCAAGCTGGGCGAGCCCTTCGTGCCGCCGAAGCGCTACGAGGGTCGGGATGAGGAAAACGCCGTGAAGGTGCAGCTTTCCCCGACCCACTGGGTATTGGGGGAGGCGACGGCATGAGCAATGTGATACTGAAGGTGGAGCACCTGTGCAAGTCTTTTTCCAAGGACGGAGAGCGGATCGAAGCGGTTCGGGACGTGAGCTTTGAGCTGCGCCGCGGCGAATGCGTGGGCCTGATCGGCGAGAGCGGCAGCGGCAAGAGCACCGTGGCGAACCTGATCGCCGGGTTGGAAACAGCGGACAGCGGGCGGATCGTCATGAACGGTACCGACTTGCTGGACAGGAAAGACCGCGCTGGGGTGCGCGCTTGTCGGAGCAAGCTGCAAATGATCTTCCAGAACCCACGCCTGTCCTTCAACCCCGCCATGACCATCGGCCAGGGCATTGAGGAAGCGGTGCGGTACTACCAGCGCATCCCCGCGAAGCAGCGGCATGGCATGATGTTGGAGCGGCTGCGGCAGGTGGGATTGCCCGAGACCTATGCCGACAAAAAGGCCGCGCAGCTCTCCGGTGGCGAGTGCCAGCGGGCGGCCATCGCAAGGGCGCTGATGGCGAACCCGGACCTGCTGCTGTGCGACGAGATCACCAGCGCGCTGGACGTGTCCGTACAGGCCCAGGTGATGGCGCTGCTGATGGACATTAGGCGTACGAGCGACATGTCCATGCTGTTCATCTCCCACGACATTGCGCTGGTGAGCATGCTGTGCGACCGGCTGCTGGTGATGTACAAGGGCGTGATTGTGGAGGATGGCGCGACGGCGGACATCATCCACAACAGCCAAAATGACTATACCCGGAACCTGATCGCCTCCGTATTCACGGCGGATGAAGCGACCATGGACCGTTGGCAGAAGGAGAGAGACAATGCAAATGGATGACAGGCAGAGATACAGCCAGTGGGAGAGCGGCGAGGGCTACAACCGCTACATTACCGCTGAGCTTACGTCCTTTCGGAAGGCGGCGTGGAAGAAGCAGATATTGCAGCACTTCGACGCGAGGGACAAAATAAAGGCGCTGGACGTGGGCACCGGTCCGGGCTTCTTCGCCTGCATCCTGTCGGAGGAGGGCCTGGAGGTCACGGCCATCGACCAGTCCGAGGGCATGCTTGAAGTGGCGCGGGAGAACGCGAAGAAGCTGGGGGTCAGCCCGTCCTTTTTGCGGATGAACGTGAACCGGCTGGACTTTCCTAGGGAAATACCGCGCAATTAAGGTGGTCAGCTGGCGAGTGATTTTTTCGTCAGGCGCTCTTGCAGATTTTGAAGGTTTACTGGCGGTAAATCAAAAAAAAAAAATCTGCAAGAGATGACTGGCGGAAAAGGCACCGCCAGATGTGTCGCCGTATTGTGCGGTAGTTCCCTAGCGAATCCTTCGACCTGATCGTGAGCCGCAACGTCACCTGGACGCTGCAATACCCCGAGAAGGTCTATGCCAGTTTCAAGCGCGTATTGAAACCGGGCGGGACGCTGCTGGTCTACGACGCCAACTGGCACGCCCACCTGTATGACCCGGAGCTGATGAAGAAGGTCATGGCGCGGGAAGAGGCCCACTTCCGCAAGTACGGCACTCGGGAGATCGTCACCGAGGACGACCCGGAATTCCTGGCCACCTGTCCGATGACCCGATATCAGAGGCCCGAGTGGGACGAAAGGGTGCTCACGGATTTGGGTTTCAAGGTAGAGATTCAGCGGGACATCGGCAGGTTCGTGTACGGCGACTGGGAGAAGGAATTGTACGCCGAATCGCCGCTGTTTGAGATCTGCGCGAGGAAAGTAAAATAGTCATTAAATCATGGCTCCAATATCCCCCTCCGGGGCTTCCGGAGCTATTTTTTTGCCTTTATAATTATTGTATGAGTTAGTTGAAAATACAGAGGAAGCTGATCATACTCGTCAACACGTACGGCGTGCGCATCGGTGCGCTGAAGCTCATCACGGCGAAATCGCCGATGGTGGGCAGTGTGGCCTGGGTCTACCCGATCACCTGGATCTGTACGTCGTTGTGCCTGTTTATCTATTACAAAACCGACTGCTGGGTACCGGAAAGGAGTGAGGCTTCGTGGGGCGATACACGCTTAGGCGCCTGATTCAGCTGATCCCGATACTGATCGGCATCACCTTCCTGTCCTTTGCGATGATGCGGCTGGCGGGCAGCGACGCGGTGACGGAGATGTATGCCAACAAAGGCGCGGTGTCCCAGGAGGTCATTGACCTGAAGCGTGCTGAGCTGGGCCTGGACAAGCCCTTCGTGACCCAGTACTTCGCCTGGCTGGGCGGAATGCTGCGGGGCGACATGGGCGTCAGCTATGTCTCCGGGCGCGATGTGTTCCAGACCTTCGTGTCGAAGCTCCCGGCCACGCTGCTGCTGACGGCGCTGTCCATCCTGCTGACCGTCGTCATCTCCATCCCGCTGGGCGTGCTGGCGGCGGTGAAGCATGACAAGATCACCGATTACTGCCTGCGCTTTCTGAGCTTTATCGGCAACTCCCTGCCGAACTTCTTCGTGGCGCTGCTGCTGATGCAGCTGCTTGCCATCAAGCTGGGCTGGTTGCCGGTCATCTCCAGCGGCACCTCCATCCGCAGCGCCATGATGCCCACGCTGACGCTGGCCATCTCCATGTCCGCCAAGTACATGCGCCAGGTTCGGGCCACGGTGCTGGAGGAGCTGAACAAGGACTATGTCATCGGCGCGCAGGCGCGGGGCGTGCGCGGCAGCGTCATACTGTGGCGGAGCGTCATCAAGTCCTCTATGCTCACCATCGTGACGCTGCTGGCGCTGTCCATCGGCAGTCTGCTGGGTGGTACGGCCATTATCGAATCCATATTCATGTGGGACGGCGTGGGCAAGCTGGCGGTGGACGCCATCACCATGCGCGACTATCCGCTGATCCAGGCTTATGTGGTGTGGATGGCAGTGATCTACGTGCTGGTGAACCTCATTACTGATTTGCTGTATCATGCCCTCGACCCGAGGATCAGACTGGGGGCGATCGACGGATGATGAAGCAGCCTGCCATTCGTCCTGCGAGGATCAGGCGGGACACCGTCAAGGCGCGGCTGATCATATTCGGCATACTGGCCGCGCTGCTGATACTCTGCTCGCTGTTCTCGGAGTACCTGACCCCATACGATCCCTATTTGCAGGACCTCTCCAACGCCAAGGCCGCGCCGAGCGCCCAGCACATCTTCGGCACGGACCGCTACGGGCGGGACATGCTCTCCCGGGTGATCGTCGGCAGCCGCACGTCCATCTTCTCGACGCTGCTGTTGGTGGCGGTGATCACGGTCATCGGCACGGTGATCGGCGTGTTCTGTGGCTGGCACGGCGGGAAGATCGACACGGTGCTGATGCGCATATCGGATATGTTCCTGGCCTTCCCGGGCCTGGTGTTCGCGCTGGCGGTGGCCGGCGTGCTGGGCGGCGGCCTGCACAACGCCATATTCGCGCTGGCGGCCATCAGCTGGCCGAAGTACGCCCGCATTGCCCGAAGCCAGACGCTCTCCCAGAAGGAGACGCCCTATCTGAGGGCGGCGCGGCTGTCCGGCAGCGGCACAGTCAAGATACTGGCCAAGCACATCCTGCCGAACATCATCGGCCCCATACTGGTCACGTCCATGCTGGACATCGGCACCATGATGATGGAGCTGGCGGGGCTTTCCTTCCTGGGCCTCGGCGCAAAGCCGCCGATCGCGGAGTGGGGCAGTATGATGAGCGAGAACCGAGCGCTGATGACCACGGTGCCGTGGATCACCATGGCCCCCGGCCTGGCGATCTTCGTATCGGTGATGATCTTCAATCTGCTTGGAGATACCGTTCGGGATTACGCTGATCCAAGAGCAAGGCAGCTTTGCCCTGGCAAAGCTGGTTTTGCCAAAGGCAAAACTGGCGACGGCTCAAATCGAAGATTTGAGGCGCGCCACCGCGGGGGGCGTTGACATGGCTGAGATACTTCGATACGAGCACGTGGACATCGCCTACAACGGAAAAGTCGTGGTGCAGGATGTCAGCTTCACGCTGGAGGATGGCGAGATTCTCGGCATCGTCGGCGAGAGTGGCAGCGGCAAGTCCACCGTCATCAAGGCGGCCATGGGGCTGCTGGGGCCTGCCGGTCAGGTGACCCGGGGCGACATCTACTATAATGGGAATGATCTTCCCGACCTGTCTCCGGCGCAGATCAGGAAGCTGAATGGCCCGGAGCTTGGCATGATCTTCCAGGCGGCGGGCGCGTCCTTCTGCCCAATTCGCACCGTGGGCGCGCAGCTCTTCGAGAGCATGACCGAGCATGAATCCATCGGCAAGGACGATTTCAACCACCGCGCCGTGGAGCTGCTTCAAAAGATCGGCTTCGACAACCCGCAGCGCATCCTGGACAGCTATCCCTTCGAGCTGTCCGGCGGCATGCAGCAGCGCGTGAGCATCGCGGCGGCGATGCTGCTGAACCCCAAGATCCTGCTGGCAGACGAGCCCACCTCGGCACTGGACGTCTCCGTCCAGAAGCAGGTGGTGGAGGAGATGCTGCTGGTGCGGAAGACCTTTGGCACGGCCATCGTCATCGTCACCCACAACATCGGCGTCATCGGCGCGATGGCGGACAAGGTGCTGGTGATGAAGGACGGCAAAATGGTGGAATATGGCGAGACTCGGCAGGTGCT
Source organism: uncultured Eubacteriales bacterium (assembly GCA_902798105.1). Taxonomy (GTDB): domain Bacteria; phylum Bacillota; class Clostridia; order Christensenellales; family Aristaeellaceae; genus UBA2862. The sequence goes on along the minus strand of CADBVG010000042.1, from coordinate 22,314 downwards.
TGAGCATCCGCAGATGGAATACACCCAGAAGCTGATGGCCGCCGTGCCGAGGCTCAGGAGGTGATGCCGGTGGGACCGATTTTGAGGGTGGACAACCTTACGAAGGTGTTCACAAGAAAGGGACAACCCGACTTCACTGCGGTCGATCACATCAGCTTTGAGGTCGAGCCCGGTCAGTGCCTCGGCATCATCGGCGAGAGCGGCAGCGGCAAGAGCACCGTCGCAAACCTGATTACGCGGCTGATCGACCCCACCGAGGGACAGATCGTTCTGGACGGGGAGGACATCACCCGCCTGAAGGGCAGGCAGTTGCAAACGGCCTACCGGAAGATGCAGATGGTGTTCCAGACGCCCACCGAATCCTTCGACCCCCGGCACACGCTGGGGGACGGCGTCGGCGAGAGCCTGCGGAACTTCGGCCTTGATCAATCAGAGGTCAATCGAGAGGTGGCGGAACTGCTTAAGCAGTGCGGCCTGCCCCCGGAGTTTGCGAAGCGCTACCCCCACCAGGTTTCCGGCGGCCAGTGCCAGCGCGCTGCCATCGCCCGGGCCATCGCCATCCAGCCGAAGCTGCTGATCTGCGACGAGGCGACTTCCGCGCTGGATGTGACCATCCAGACGGAGATCCTGGCGCTGCTGTCCGATCTGCGGCGAGAACTGAACCTCTCCATTCTGTTTATCTGCCACGACATTGCGCTGGTCCAGCAATTTTGCGACTGGGTGCTGGTGATGTACAAGGGCAGCATCGTGGAGGAAGGCGTGCCCGACGAGGTCATCCGGAATCCGCAGAACGACTACACCAAACGGCTCATTGAGAGCATATTATAAGGAGGAAGAAACCATGAAGAAAGTATTGATCTTTATCCTCGCACTGTGTCTGCTGCTGTCCTTCAGCGCCTTCGCTGAGGGCAAGACCATGACCATCGGCGACACCACCTTCAACTCCGAAAACTGGGAGGAGACCGTCGATCCCCACCGCACCTACAACGGATGGGCCTGTATCCGCTACGGCATCGGCGAAACCCTGGTGCACTACACCGACACCATGGAACTGGAGCCCTGGCTGGCCACCGAGTGGACCAACGACGGCAACCTGACCTGGACCATCACCCTGCGGGACGGCGTGAAGTTCTCCAGTGGCCGCGACATGGACGGCGCGGCGGTGAAGCAGTGCCTGGAGCACCTGCTGGAGGTCCACGACCGCGCGCCCAGCGACACCATGATCGACACCATCGAGGCCGACGGCCAGACCCTGACTATCACCACCAAGGAGCCCCTGCCGGCGCTGATGAACTACCTGGGCGACCCCTACGGCTGCATCATCGACGTGGACGCCAGCGACTTTGACGCGGGCATCGCCGTGGGCACCGGCCCCTACAAGGTCAAGGACATGGTGACCGATGATCACCTGACCCTGGTCCCCAACGAATACTACTGGAACGGCACGCCGAAGCTGGACGAGCTGACCATCCGCACCATCTCCGACGGCAACACCCTGGCCATGGCGCTGCAGGCGGGCGAGATCGACGCGGCCTACGGCATGGCCTATGAGAGCTATCCGCTGTTTGAAAACGGCAACTTCCAGTTCTCCGCCATCCAGACCTCCCGCGCCTTCTTCGCCTCCATGAATATGACCTCCCCCGTCATTCAGGACCCCGCCGTGCGCAAGGCCATCGCCATGGGCATCGACAAGGAGGGCTTCGTGGCGGTGCTGCTGGACGGCCACGGCGTGGTGGGCCACGGGGCGTTCCCGGACGGTTTCTCCACCTTCGGCGGCGAGCACGTGACCACCGAGGGCTACGACCCCGAAGGCGCGAAGGCCCTGCTGGAGGAGGCCGGCTGGGTGGACACCGACGGCGACGGCATCCGAGAAAAGGACGGCACCAAGCTGGTCATCCGCTGGCTGACCTATCCCAGCCGCCAGGAGTTGCCCCTGCTGGCCGAGAGCGTACAGGCGACGCTCAAGAACATCGGTATCGACGTGGACATCAACTGCACCGCCAGCCGCCGCGAGTTCCTGGCCGACATGACCAGCTTCGACATCTACGCCTCCGCGCTGGTGACCGCGCCCTCCGGCGACCCCCAGTACTTCTTCACCACCTCCTGCCTGCCGGGCATGAGCTACAACTTCGGTGCCTACGAGAACGAGCACGTGAACGACCTGATGAACCAGATGTCCACGGAGTTCGACACCGCCAAGCGCGGCGAGCTGGCCATTGAGCTGCAGCAGGCGATACTGGACGACAACGCCTACATCTTCTGCTCCTTCCTGCAGATGAACATGATCTCCAAGGTCAATGTGACGGGTTACACCGCCCACGCCTGCGACTACTATCAGGTGACGGCTGATCTGGACATCGACAAGTAATTTAAAGACATCTTGCGCCGGGAGTTTCGGCTCCCGGCGTTTCGCGCTGTATTAATACTAATCTCAATCTAAATTGCAAGCATCTGCGGGCATCTTTTCCGCCCTGCCGTTGCCTCGCTGCGGTCAACGATGCGCTGCATCGCCTCCCTCCGCTCCGCCTAGGCAGAACGAAAAATCTGCTCCGCATATGTTCACTTTTAGATTGAGCTTAGGGCGTGTTTCTAAAATCGCCGCGCCGCATTTTCGGCGTCTTTGCCTGCATTTCGGCGTTACTTTTCCTTGATTTTTCCTTGATTTACCGCCAGTAAACCTGCGGAAAAGTGCCTTGAAATGAAGGCAAATCCGCTCGAAACTGCAACACTTCGACTTTAGAAACACACCCTAGTATAATGAGGTAAAAATGGAAAGCATCAAAAGAGAAATCACCGATTACTGGACGGGGCGTGTGGAGAAATTCGAGGCGCTGCGGCTGGACGAATTGAACAGCAACAAGCGTGAGCGGTGGCTTTATGAACTGCACCGTTACCTCCCCACGGGAAGAAAGCTGGACATACTGGACATCGGCACCGGTACCGGCTTTTTCAGCTTCCTGCTGGCGGCGGAGGGGCACAATGTGACTGGCATCGACCTGACGGAGGAGATGATCCGCGGGGCAAAGCATTCGGCGAAGCTGCTCGACCTGCACCCCACGTTCCTGGTGATGGACGCGGAAAACCCGACTTTTGAACCCGAGTCCTTCGATGCCATCGTGACCCGAAACCTGACCTCCTTCCTGCCAAACCTGCCGGAGGCCTATAAGAAGTGGCACGCCCTGCTCAGAAAGGGCGGCATCCTCATCAACTTCGATGGGGATTACCACCACGACCATTCGGATGCTCCGCTGCCGGAAAACCACGCCCACAAGGACCTGACGGCACAGCAGAATGAGGCCTATGCCCACATCGAAAGTGAGATGCGGGAGCTTCAACAGCCCCGCCCGAACTGGGATATGGCGCTGCTGGCTGGCGCGGGGTATCGGGACCACAGGGTGGATCGGGACTGCTGGCACCGCATCTACCATGAGATTGACAAATTCTACAATCCCACGCCCATCTTCTGCATCACTGCGAGAAAATGACATGAATGATCTATATTCTTTGAAAGCAGGGCTTGGTGCCAACGGGTATATCCATCTGATTGACAACGAAGCGCGTACGGTCTATGCGCGGGACCGGGAAAACAGCGTCGAAGAGGGCCTGGCGATGCCGATTTAGAAACACGCCCTAACCACTAATCACTCAATTCTGATTTATCGAGCTCTGTTCGATAAATCAGAATTTACCCAACTGATACGCTTCCGGGTTAATCCATCAGCTTGCCACGCCAAGGTCCGCGGCGGCGTTCATCATGTTGCCCATCACCAGGCTGCCATCGTAGGTGTAGGTCGGCATGGCCTTGTTCGCTAGCATCACCAGCAGCTCCGGCGCGCCGTAGAAGGGATCGATGTCCATGTCCATCGCTGCGGCGTTGAGCCTGGTCAGCGTGGCGCGGATCTCCGGATCCCTGACGACCAGTATGATCGGGGACTGCTTGCACATGCCGGTGGGGGCATAGTATCAAATGTCCAATATTCTTTTTAAATGTTGGGTGATGGCTTTTCAATAGTATGAAGAACCGAGGTTTTACACATAATACTATTTATATGATAGGCATTATGTGATATAATGTATGAGATTTGGTTCTGTGAGGAGATATTGACCTGTGGTTTATCCGGACTATTCCACCAGTACATCCGCACAGCTTTTTGGAGACCTACGACAATATACAGACGACCGTAACAAGAGCGAGGAGTGAATGACGATGGGTACAGAAGCGATCACCCACTACAGCCAAAGCCTTGACAGGGAAATGCACATGATGATCTACGGACAGGGTGGCGTGCCCTTTCTGGCGTTCCCGACCCAGAATTCCATGTGCAGGAATTATGAAGACTTCGGCATGACGGGGCAACTGGCCGATTATATCGACGGCAGCAGGCTTCAGCTGTTCGTGGTGGACACCGTGGATATAGAGAGCTGGTCGAATGAAGGCGGGGACAACGCCTGGCGGGCTGAGCGTCAGGAGCATTATTATCATTACATCGTGGATGAAGTCATACCGCTGATGCGCGCCTATAATGATGCGCTGCCTGTCGTGACCGGCCTCAGCTTGGGCGCGAACCACGCGGCCATCGTGTTCCTGCGCCGCCCGGATCTGTTCCGGGGCATTGTGGCCCTATCCGGCGTCTACGATTCCGATTACTTCTTCCATGGCTGGATGAATCCCACCTTGTATGAAAACTCCCCGGAGCGATTTTTGCCGAATCTGCCAGCGGATCATCCCTATGTGAACCTGTACAACCAAAAGCGGATGATCTTCTGTGTGGGCCAGGGTGCCTGGGAGGAGGACGGCGTGCGCACACTCAGGCACCTTGAGCGCATCTTCCAGGAAAAGGGGATTCACGCCTGGTGCGATTTCTGGGGCTATGATGTCAACCACGACTGGCCGTGGTGGTTCAAGCAAATGCGCTATTTCATTCCGTACGTCGTTGGCGAGAAGTGATACAGAAGGGGAAAACCATGAATTTCATCTTTATATCGCCGCATTTTCCCCACACCTACTGGCAGTTCTGCGACCGACTACGCCGCAACGGCGTCAATGTGCTGGGCATCGGCGACGCACCCTACGACGGCCTGGAAGCGCCGCTGAAGGCTGCGCTGACGGAATACTATCGCGTGGACAGCCTGGAGGATTACGACCAGGTCTATCGGGCCGTGGCCTTCTTCGCCTTCAAGTACGGCAGGGTGGACTGGATAGAATCCATGAATGAATACTGGCTGGAGCAGGATGCCCGGCTGCGGCAGGATTTCAACGTGACCACGGGAATCCGGAGCGACAGGATCGGCATCATCAAGAACAAGTCGTCCATGAAGCAGGTCTATCGCCAGGCGGGCATTCCCACTGCGCGCCAGCACGTGGTGTCCGACGCCGACGCCGGGCGCGCGTTCATCGGCGAGGTGGGCTATCCGGTCATCGTCAAGCCGGACGTGGGCGTAGGCGCGACGAATACCTGGAAGCTGGAAAACGACGGCGACCTTGAAGCCTTCTATGCCAACCTGCCCGGCGTTCCCTATGTGATGGAGGAGTTCATCGAAGGGGACATCTGCTCCTATGACGCCATCCTCAACTCCAAATGCGAGCCCCTGTTTGAGAGCATGACGGTCTGGCCGCCGGTGATGGACATCGTCAATCGGGACATGGACCTGATGTACTACACCTGCCCAGAGGTTCCGGATGCGCTCCGGGAGCTGGGCCGCCGCACCGTCAAGGCCTTCGGCGTGGATCGCCGATTTGTGCACCTGGAATTTTTTCGGCTGACCCGGGCGAAGCCGGGTTTGGGCGACGCGGGCGATTTTGTGGCGCTGGAGGTGAATATGCGACCGGCGGGCGGCTATACCCCGGATATGATGGACTTTGCCCACTCCACGGATGTTTACCAAATCTATGCCGACATGGTGTGCTGGGACGCGCGCCGAGTGCCGGAACCCAGTGAGCATTTCTACTGCGTATACGCCAGCCGAAAGGACGGTCACCGCTATGCCCGCACCCACGAGGAGATCATGGCCCGCTACGGTGCGGACATGGTGATGCAGGAGGAAATGCCGCCCATGAATTGGCCCCAGATGGGACGCTACATGTACACGGCCCGACTGAAAAGAATGGAGGTAGTTCAGGCTTTTATTGATTTTGTACAGGGTTGATAATGGGGCACATCTGTAGACAGGAATGACAATACCGTGCTGCTCCTGTACTTATGGTGTGGATTTTGGATACTTTCAAAGTGCTCTCGATTTCAATGCAGAGGATCCTTCGCTTCGCTCAGGATGGCACCGGTACGCTTGTCATCCTGAGCGAAGCGAAGGGCCTTTTCCTTTTCTTTCGTCAGGCGCTCTTGCAGATTTTGAAGGTTTACTGGCGGTAAATCAAAAAATCTGCAAGAGATGACTGGCGGAAAAGGCACCGCCAGATGTGCCGCCATATTGTGCGGTAGTTCCTTAATCTTTTCCGTAGGCCAGGGCGAGCTTGGCGAACAGATCCTCCAGCGTCATGCGCACGTCGATGCTGTCATAGATGCGGATCAGTTTGCCGTCAGGATTGGCCTGGTAGGTCAGATCATCCTTGATGATGGGCGCGTGCGCCATGTGCCAGTTGCCCCTCCATCGATTCATCAGCAGGACAGCGGCGGTGGTGTTGTCGCCCAGCGTCCAGTTTTCGCCGGTGCGCAGCAGGAAATCCGGGTTGTATTCCGCGTGGTTTTCAGCTTCAAGCTGTTCGTACAGATAGTGGCCGATTTTGCCGCAGGGGAATACCCTGTGCTTCAGCTCGCCCAGCGTTACCTCCAGGGTGCAGTAGACGCTCTGGTCAGTCTGCCAGACCTCCGCAGGGCTGGCCAGCACCGCGCGCACGGCGTCCGGGTCCTGCATGACGTTGAATTCCGGGCGTCCCCCGGGGTAGGGCCCGCCGCCGTTCCACAGTACCACCAGGTTTTCAGCGATGTCCGGGGCGGCGTTGATCGCCGCGGCTGTGTTGGTCAGGGCCGCTTGTTGGGCGATGTACAGCTTTCCTGGCTTGCGTGCCTCCTGGATGATAAACCGAACGGCTTCACTGTCCGGCGCGTCATGGATTGATTTCAAGGGGAGGGCGCAGCCGTGGAAGTATGGAACGTCATCGATTTGCGCAAGCTGGAGCACCTTTTCGATTTCCAGATAGCTCGCCTCCATGGATTGTCCGCCATACTCCGCCTTTTGCTCGAAATGCGTGGCGATGATGCCGCGAACGTCAAACATGGGCGTCAGCAGGTGATGCATGATGGCGTATTGGTCGTCCGCTTCGTTTTTCGCGTCCGTATCCACGATGAGGCGAATGCGTGCGTCGGGGGGCGGGGTGATGCCGATGCGGTTCAGAATCTCGCTGCGCTTCATGAAAATGCGCCTCCTATGCTTATTCGTCCGTGTCGGAAATCCGGTTCAGTTCTTCATTTAGTGCCTTAACATCCAGCTTTTCGTCCGCGTCCCGGCTGAGGATGCTCTTCAGTGACAGGCCCAGGGGGATGACGCTCTGTTCTACCATCACGTGTACCAGGTCGGGAACATACTTTTCCAGCACGGCTCTCGCGTCTGCGTGGTCCAGCAGCTCCTGGGCGGTATTCTGTATGGAGAAGAAACCCTCCTTGCGCATGTCGTCCTCCGTCAGGAACCAGTTGAGCACGGCGCCGCCTGCTTTCTCATTCGGCAGACGATAGCTGGTGTCCGGATCGGGGACACGACGCCACAGGACACTGTCGACGCAATCGCCGGCAACGGCCTGGACGGCGTTATCGCCCATGTCCAGTGGAACCTGGCGAAACACAGCCGCGCCGTTTTCAGACCGGGTCTCCCCGAAGGGGCGGTCGTTCACCAGCAGCTTCACCGAGGGCTGGTTGGTATAGCATTTCACGTCGATTTCTTCCTGGCCCCTGTTTTCAAACCGCCTGGCGCACAGGTGGACAAAGGGCTCCTCCGACCAGCGGGCCTTGTAGTAGTAAAAGGCGTCCTTGCGGGTCCTGCGGTCATGGGTTACAAGGCCCTTGGCGTTGATGAAGCGCTGGCCGCCTTCATTTCTGCGGGTGCTGGAAAAGTCAAACATGTTCCAGACAAAGCTGCCCCACAGCCAGGGGCGGGCCGCGATCTGGGGATAGACCGTTTCGTGCCACAGCGCCTGGTATTCCTCGGAGTAGTCCTTGACCGCTGGCGCTTCGCTGTGCAGCGCCAGGTTGGCGTCCACGCCGTATTCGCTGATGCCCAGGGGAAGCTGGCTGCGCAGGGCGTGAAAGCGGTCAAGCCAGGGGCCGAAGTCCGCCATCTCCCCGTAATACCAGCCGAAATAGAGGTTGTAGCCGATCATATCCGTGATCTCATTCAACTTGCTGGACGCCTTCAGAGGATACAGGTTGGCTGCCGTGGAGAGGCGATGCCCGTCCAGGGCCTTAACCAGTTCGTGCAGCCGCTTGCAGTTTTCGTGCATGAAGGGCGCGTCCCGGAACATGGCGATTTCGTTTTGAATGCCCCAGCAGAAAATGGAGGGATGATGAATGTTCTGCAAAATCAGCTTGGTGAGCTGCTGCGAGGCATTCTCCATAAGGGCGGGGCTCTCCGTCATCTTCAGCATGGGAATTTCAGCCCAGCAGAGCAGCCCCAGCTCATCGCAGCAGTCGTAGGCTGCCTGGGGGTGCTGGTAATGGGACAGCCGCACGCCGTTGGCCCCCATTTCCCGGATGATGGCAAAATCCTCCCGGATATCCGACGGCGTCGTGGCGCTGAACGTGTCGGCGCGGTCCTGGTGTTTGGATACGCCGTGAATCTGGCAGGGCTGTCCGTTCAGGCGAAGACCGGCCTCTCCGGTCATTTCGATGCGGCGGAACCCCGTGCGCAGGTCAGTGTGATCGACGACTTCTCCATCTACAACCAGATCGGCTGCAAGCGTGTAGAGGCGAGCCTTTCCCACGCCATCCCAAAGCATGGGGGTATCCACGTCAATGGCTATCACTTCGTTGGTTCCGGCTTCCAAGGCGCGGATGACCGCTCCGCTTTCATCGGTCAGCGCATAGGCGATGCTGCCGCTGTCGCCTTCACAGATGGCGTGGGGCGCCACATCTATAACGCCCTGTCCGTCGTCGCCAACCCAGGTTCGAAGGATCATCCCGTCCGTGCCGTAATAGCAGCGGTCGAAGTGGCTTTTATGGCAGACAAGCAGATCGACGTTCCGGTACAGCCCTCCGAACACGGTGAAATCCCCGAAGGACGGGGCGATATCCTCGTTGACGCTGTTTTCCAGGAAAACCCGTATGTGCCAGACTTCATCGCCCATCGCGGCGACGGGGATGGGCAGTCGGAAGCGGGCATAGCCCCCGCGATGCTCCCCGGCGAAGTAGCCGTTGACAAACACGCGGCAACGTTGGTCTGCGCCGTCGAAGGAAAGAAAAACCCTCTGCCAGTGTGCATCCCGCTCGATCGTTCTCTCATAGACAGCCAGGCCCTGATAGGGTTCGTCGTCGCTGTACCAGGTGTGGGGCAGGGAAACCGCCTCCCACGGGCCGTCGGGCAGCATATCGGGGAGGGTATCCAGCGTCATGCCGGGCAGCTTCCTGAATTTCCAGCTTGGGTTCAGTGAGATCTTTTGCATGGGTTTTCCTCCTGATTATGAATGGGGACGCGCCAGTTTGCCCAGGGATTTCCGGTATTCGTTGGGGGAGATGCCGTTGATCTTCTTGAAGGTGCGGGTGAAGTAATTGGCGTCAGAAAAGCCGCACTGCTCCGCAATTTCCTGCATGGGAAGGGGCGTCCTTTCCAGCAGTCGGACCGCGCGCTGGACGCGGATCTGGTTGATATAATCGGTCAACGTCCTGCCCACCTCCCTGTGAAAGCGGTTGGAGAGGTACCATTGTAAAAGGAGAGACCTCCATGACCGACTGACGCGAGCGCTTCCGATTCTTTAAAAAGTGAGATGGTGCAAATGCAGAAGGAAATCATTTTTGAAGCAAGACACATGCGAAAGGAATTCGGCCCCACCATCGCCCTCAAGGATGTGGATTATACCCTGCGCAGGGGTGAGATTCGCGGCCTGGTGGGGGAGAACGGGTCCGGCAAATCCACGATCATGTCCATTGCTTCCGGCATGCAGCCCGCTACCCGAGGCGATATGACCTACAAGGGGAAGCCCTGGAATCCCGGCAACATGGTGGAAGCGCAGGATGCGGGCATTTCCATGATCCTTCAGGAAGCCAACACCATTCCCGGCGTCACCGTGGCGCAGAACATCTTCTCCGGCCACGAGGCGGAATTCTCCAAATTCGGCGTCATCAACATGCGGAAGATGAAGAAGGAAGCCCAGAAAGTGCTGGAGAGCTTCGGCATCAGCCACATCAAGGCTGGCGATCCCATTGACCAATACACCTTCGAGGACCGCAAGCTGGTGGAGCTGGTGCGCTGCGTCACCGACAAGACCGAGATTCTGGTAGTGGACGAGACCACCACGGCCCTGTCGCTGGAGGGCCGCGAGATCCTGTACAAGCTGATCCACAGGATGGCGGAGCAGGGCAAGGCCGTCGTGTTCGTCTCCCACGACATGGACGAGATCCTGGAGCAGTGCACCGACCTGACCGTCCTTCGGGACGGCGACATCATCGGCCACCTGACTCGCGAGGAGATGGACGCGCCGGATTCGGTGAAGACCATCCGCTACATGATGGTGGGCAGGGAGATCGGCGACAAGTATTACCGCGAGGATTATGATACCAGCCATTCCGACGAGGTGGCGCTGGAATTGCAGGACGTATCCCTGGGACGGATACAGCACTTCAACCTGAAGCTGCACAAGGGCGAGATCATCGGCATGGGCGGCCTTTCAGGCTGCGGCATGCATGACATCGGGCGCATCGCCTACGGCCTGGAGAAGCTCAGCGGCGGCAGGGTGGTGCGCAACGGCCACGAGATTAAAACGCCGTTGCAGGCCATCAACAACGGCATCGGCTATATTTCCAAGAACCGCGACAGCGAGGCCCTGATCCTGAACGGTCCCATCCAGGACAACATCGTGCTGCTCTCCATCCCGGCCCTGGAGCACAACACCTTCATCAGCCCCCGGGCGGAGAAGAAGCTGAGCGATGTGGAGATCGCCAACTATCGCATCAAATGCCACGGTGGCAAGCAGAGCCTGCTGTTGGCCAAGAACCAACAGGCGGCGGTGAACATTGGCGTGAACGAGAACAAGAACGTCATCCTCAGCTATGTGTACAGCGGCCTGATCTTCGGCTTTGCCACCATCATCTGGGGTTCCCTGGGCAAACGCGACGCCAGCTTCTCCTCCCTGAGCACGGTAGGCGAGCTGTTCTCCAACATACTGCCCGTGTTCGTAGGCTTGTACATCGGCGCGTTCTGCGGCGATACCATCGGCATCATCATGGGCTCCCTGGCCATCTGCATGATGAAGACCGGCCTGACCATGGTGTTCAAGGCCGAGTTGGGCGGCGCCATCTCCACGGCAATGATGGACCTGTTCGTGTTCCTGGTAAACCTGGTGGCCGGACAGAGTGGCAACATCAAGAAGCTGTTCGGAAAGATGACGGCCACACACAATCCGATCAAGGCGTGACCGACCGAATTTCAACCAACCACCTTATGGCGAGCGAAGGCTGAGGGCGTGTTTCAAAACCCCGAACGTGCATTTTCGGCATCTTTGCCTGCATTTCTGCGTTGATTTTCCTTGACTTAGCCCCACTGAGCCTGCGGAAAATCGCCTTGAAATGCAGTCAAATCCACTCGAAACTGCACATCCTGAATTTTAGAAACACTCCCTATACGCCGCGCCCGCCATTTTTGAAAGGAAATTCGAGATGAAGATTGCAGATATCCGCATTAATGGCATACGTGAGCCGCTGGGCTTTTCGCTGCCGCACCTGTCCGTCTCCTGGAAGACGGTGGAGACGGATTCCAAAGCGCCGGTGTTTTCGCGCCTTTGGGTGGCCGCCGACCCCGGCTTTTCTCAAATTCTGTTTGAAAAGGAAGGCATGAAGCTGCGCAGCATCGGGGAGGAGGTGCACATGGCGCTGCGCCCCCGCACCCGGTATTATGTGCGGGTGGAGGTGAAGGGCGACGCCGGGGACGCCGCCGTGGGCGAGAGCTGGTTCGAAACCGGCAAGCTGGAGGAGCCATGGCAGGCGAAGTGGATCGGCCAGGCGGTGGAAGATTGCTTTCATCCCGTGTTCTTCCGCGGCTTTTCCCTGCCGAAGGACGTCGTTTCCGCCAGACTGTATGTATCCGGACTGGGCTTGTACGAGGCGTACATCAATGGCGAAAAGGCCGGGGACGATCTGCTGGCTCCATTCTGCAACGACTATGACGAGCACGTGCAGGCCCAGGCCTATGATGTGACCGCGCTGCTGAAAGCCGACGAAAACGAGCTGGAAATCCTCACCGGGAACGGCTGGTACAAGGGCCGCCTGGGCTACGAGGGCCGAAATGAGGTCTACGGCAGTCGCTTCCAGGCGATCGCCGAGCTGCGTTTGACCCTGGCCGACGGCACCGAGCGGGTGATCGGCACGGACGAGGCCTGGCAGTACCGGGGCAGCGATTTCGAGGCTACGGATCTCTATGACGGCGAGTGCCTGAACCGCCTGCTGTGGAAGGGGAAGGAAAACGAAAGAAAACCGGTTTGCCTGATGCCGGAAAAGACGCTGGTGGACCGCTACAGCCTGCCTGTCGTGGTAAAGGACAGCCTGCCGGTTCGCGAGGTCATCCGCACGCCGGCGGGGGAGATCGTGCTTGACATGGGGCAGAACTTCACCGGCTATCTGGAGTACATCGCCGATTTTCCCGCCGGGACGCGGATCACGCTGGATCACGGCGAGATCCTGCAGAACGGGAATTTCTACAACGACAATTATCGCACCGCGAGGGCACAGATGATCTATGTGTCTGACGGGAAGCGGGAGACGGTACGGGCCCACTTTACCTATTTCGGCTTCCGCTATGTGCGGGTGACGGGCTGGCCGGAGGAGGTCAGGCCCGGGGATTTCACAGGCCGGGTCGTCTATTCCGACCTGGATACATCCGTTCGCTTCCATTGCTCCCACGAAAAGCTGAATCGCCTGGCAAAAAACGCCTTCTGGGGCCAGCGCAGCAATTTCCTGGATATGCCCACCGACTGCCCCCAGCGCGACGAGCGACTGGGCTGGACGGGCGACGCCCAGGTGTTTTCTCCTACGGCCTGCTTCCAGATGGACACGAGGGCCTTCTATCGCAAGTTTCTGGACGACCTGCGCGTCGACCAGCTGAAGCACGACGGCGCGGTGGCCAACTACCTGCCCAATTTTGGCGGCATACCCAGCGGCAGCAGCGTGTGGGGCGACATCGCTACCTTCCTGCCCATGACGCTCTATGATTACTATGGCGACAGCGCAGAACTGCGCGGCCAGTATCCCCTGATGCGGGACTGGCTGGAATGGATTGTTCGGCAGGACGCGCAAAACGGCGGCCAAAGGCTGTGGAACTTCGGCTTCCACTTCGGTGACTGGCTGGCCCAGGACGGCGTGACGCCCCAGAGCATGAAGGGCGGCACCGACGACTTCTTCGTGGCCAGCATGTACTATTACGCCTCCGCCCGCAAGGTGGAGCGGGCCGCTCGCATCCTGGAGAAGGAAGAGGACGCCGAGAGATACAGCAGGCTGGCGGAGGAGATCCGCACTGCGATCCTGCGGGAGTATTTCAGCCCCAACGGGCGGCTGTGCGTGGACACCCAAACGGCTTACCTGCTGTGCCTGAACTTCGGCGTGTACGTGGACAAGGGCCGCCTGCTGGAGGGCCTCAAGAAGCGATTCAAAAAGGACTGCTTCAAAATCAAGGGCGGCTTCGTGGGCGCGACCATGATGTGCCGGGTATTGGCGGAAAACGACATGGAGGACCTGGCGGCCCACTTCCTGTTCCAGGAGGGCTTCCCGGGCTGGCTGCACTGCGTGAACCTGGGGGCCACGACCATTTGGGAGCGCTGGAATTCCGTGTTGGATGACGGCAGCATCAGCGGCACGGGCATGAACTCGCTGAACCATTATTCCTATGGCTCGGTGATGGAATACGTGTTCCGGGACCTGGCGGGCATCCGTCCGCTGGAGCCGGGCTTTACGAGGGTGCGCTTCGCGCCCCAGCCCACCTGGCGCTTGAAGGAGCTGTCCTGCGCCTATGATTCCGTCAGCGGCGAATATGCGTCCCGTTGGCGCGTCAACGACGATGGCACGCTGGCGGTGCGCTTCCAGGTGCCCTTCGGCTGCACGGCGGAGGCCGTGCTGCCGGGCTGCGGCCGGGTGGTCGAGCTGCCGGCGGGCGTCTACGAGGAAACCTACCGGCCAGAGGTGGATTATCGCCTGAAATACACCATGAACAGCCGCCTGGGCGAGATGAAGGACGACCCGGAGGCGCTGGAGATACTCAAAACGGACCTTCCCGGCGCCTGGGAGATGATCGCCTCCAGCGACGAGGAATTCATGACCATGAGCCTGGAGGAGTTGAAAACCCTGTTCTTCCGGGGGTTTAACCCGCAAATGGTGGCGGAGGGCGCAAGGCGTCTGCTTGAATTGAAAGCAAACTAAGGAGGACCTTTCCATGATCGATCTGAAAGCCAATCCGTTTTTCCTGGACGACGAAGCCGTCCGCTGGGTCGAGGAGACGAAAGCGCAAATGACCACGGACGAAAAGCTGGAACAGTTGTTTTTCCCCATCGGCTATTCGTCCAACGAGGGTTATCTGCAATATGAATTGCTGAACCGCCATCCGGGCGGCGTCATGTTCCGCACAGGCAAGACCGGAGAGCTGTTCTCCGCCTATTCCTATCTGCAAAACAACACGAAGATTCCTCTGTTTCTGGCGGCGAACCTGGAGGCCGGCGGCGACGGCATCGTGGAGGAGGGCACCGCCTTCGGCAAGCAGATGCAGTGCGCCGCCACGGGCGACCCAGAGCAGGCCTACCGGCTGGGAAAAATCGCCTGTGCCGAGGGGCAGGCGGTGGGCTGTAATTACGCCTTCGCTCCGGTGGTGGACATCGACCTGAACTATCACAACCCCATCACCAACGTGCGCACCTACGGCAGTGACGTGGACATGGTGAAGGCCTGCGGCCTCGCCTACATGAAGGGCGCGATGGAATGCGGCAGCGCCGTTTCCATCAAGCACTTCCCGGGCGACGGCGTGGATGAAACCGACCAGCACATCCTCACCAGTGTCAACGCCCTGTCCTGCGAGGCATGGGACGCGAGCTACGGGGACATCTATAAGACGCTGATCGAAAACGGCGCGCTGACCGTGATGGTGGGCCACATCGCCATGCCCGCCTATCAGAAAAAGTTCAACCCCAATCACCCTGACAGGCTGATGCCTGCCACCCTGTCGCCCGAGCTTTTGAAGAACCTGCTGCGTCAGCAGCTGGGCTTCAACGGCATGATCATCACCGACGCCTCGCCCATGGTGGGCTTCCTGTGCGCTATGGACCGGCGCAGATCCGTGCCATATTGCATTGAAGCGGGCTGTGACATGCTGCTTTTCAACAAGGATTACGGGGAGGACCTGGGCTACATGAAGCAGGGCTATGCCGACGGCATCCTCTCCGAACAGCGGTTAGACGAGGCCGTCACCCGCATCCTGGCTGCCAAGGCCGCGCTGAAGCTGCACGAAAAGCAGCAAAACGGCAATTTGGCGCCGAAGAGGGAGAACCTCTGCGTGATCGCCTGCGAGCAGCATCGGGCCTGGGCGAAGGAATGCGCGGACAGGGCCGTAACGCTGGTGAAGGACACGCAGAACCTGCTGCCCATCGACCCCGTAAAGCATCATCGGGTGTTGTTTGAGATCATGGGCAAGTGCCCCAGCGAGCAGCGCGTGGCCCGGCGCTTCATTGAGGACATGGAAAGAGAAGGCTTCGAGATGATCCCCTATCAGGAGGAGGTCTTTGACTTCTCCAAGCCCATGCACATGGAGACGGTGGAGGAATTCCGCGGCAAGTATGACCTGGTGATCTACATCGGCAACGTGGAGAACGCCTCCAACAAGACCACCGCCCGCCTGAACTGGCACGCGCCCTACGGCGCGGGGAACAACATTCCCTGGTTTGTGGAGGTGGTGCCCACGCTGTTCATCTCGCTGCAAAACCCCTATCACCTGCTGGACGTACCCATGGTCAAGACCTATATCAATGCCTATTCCAACCACGACCTGATGATCGACACCGTGGTGGAAAAGCTGGTGGGCAAGAGTGAATTCAAGGGCGTAAGCCCCGTCGATCCCTTCTGTGGGAAGGACTACCTGCGCTACTGAGGAGGCGGCATGATGAAATTTCAAGCGGTCATTTTTGACCTGGACGGCGTGATCTGCTTCACCGACGAATACCACTATCGCGCCTGGAAGACCATGGCGGACGGCATGGGCATATATTTTGACCGAACCATCAACAACCGGCTGCGGGGCGTCAGCCGCATGGAGAGCCTGGAGATCGTACTGGAGCGATACGACGGCCCCGCCCTGAGCCAGGCGGACAAGGAGAGTCTCGCCACACAGAAAAACGAGCTCTATCGGGAATCGCTGCATGAGATGAGCCCGGAGGACCTGAGCGACGAGGTCAGGGAAACGCTGGACGGCCTGCGGGCCATGGGTTTGAAGCTGGCCATCGGCTCCTCTTCAAAAAACACCCCCTTTATTCTGGGCCAGATTGGCCTGGCAGGGTATTTTGACGCGGTCAGCGACGGCAACAACATCACCCGTTCCAAGCCCGATCCCGAGGTGTTCGTAAAGGCCGCCCAAATGCTGGGCATTCCCCCGGAGCGCTGCCTGGTGGTGGAGGACGCCGTGTCGGGCGCCGAGGCGGGGCACGCGGGCGGCATGAAGGTGGCCTGCCTGGGCGACGCCGCGGCGCACGGGGCCGGCGACTGGAACATGAAGAGCATCAGGGAGCTTATGGAAATTGTGAAAGAATAAGGAGCGATTTGCGATGGTCGATCTGAAAGCCAGGCCCTTTTACCTGACGGACAGCCAGATCCAATGGGTGGAGGACACCCTGGCCTCCATGACGCTGGAGGAAAAGCTGAGCCAGCTGTTCGTGCTGCTCAAGGCAGTTCCCGGCGTCGACGAGGGGCAAATCAAGCATCTGATGGAAACCGCGCGGCCGGGCGGCATGCGTTGGCAGGGCGGAGACAAATGCAGTGTGTGGCGGCAGAACCGCTATTTCCAGCAATACAGCCGCATTCCCGTGCTGATCGCGGGCAACTGCGACGACGGCGGCAACGGCGTGCTGCCCCAGGAGGGCACCTTCGTGGCCACGGCAGCCCAGGCCGGGGCCAGCGAGGGCACCCAGACGGCCTACCGCATGGGCTATGTGGCCGGAAGGGAAGCGGCGGCCATCGGCGTGAACTGGATGTTCAACCCGGTGGCGGACGTGTATAAAAACTGGCGCAACACCATCGTCAACACCCGCTCCTTCGGCAGCGATCCGGACCGCGTCATCGAATGCGTGCGCGCGTACATCCGGGGCATCAAGGACGCCGCGCCACACATGGCCTGCACCTGCAAGCACTTTCCCGGCGACGGCTGGGACGAGCTGGACCCCCACATCTCCCCGGCCCACAACGAGGCGGGTGCGGAGGAATGGCTGGAAAGCTACGGCAGGGTGTATCGGACGATGATCGACGAGGGCCTGGAGACCGTCATGACGGGCCAGATCTCCCTGCCCGCCATGAGCCGCAGGCTGCGTCCCGGCATCCGAAACGAGGAGATCATGCCGGCCTCCCTGGCCCCGGAGCTGCTGAATGACCTGCTGCGCGGCGAGCTGGGCTTCAACGGCCTGATTATCTCGGATGCTTCCCACATGATCGGCATGTCCGGCGTGATGGCGCGCAGCGAGGCCGTGCCCCGGTGCATCGCCGCGGGCTGCGACATGTTCCTGTTCACCAACGATTTTGAGGAGGACCTGGGCTACCTGAAGGCGGGCTATGAGCGCGGAATCGTAACCGGGGAAAGGCTGCGGGACGCGCTGCTGCGCGTGCTGGGCCTGAAGGCGCGCTTGCGGCTGTATGACGACGCGGTGCGCTATCCTGACGAAGCCGGGCTGGACGTGATCGGCTGCGAGGCGCACAGGCAGTACACCGCCCAGGCCGCAGACGCGGGTGTGACGCTGGTGAAGGATACCCGGAACCTGCTGCCCATCGACCCGGCGCAGCGGAAGAACGCCCTGCTGATCTACGTGCAGAGCACGCCCAACAGCAAGGCCTGGCAGGGCGACGGTATGCGCGGGTTGATTGCTGAGGAGCTGGAGCGGGCGGGCTTTGCCGTCACACAGTGCCCCAGCTTCTACGACCTGGAGGTCGAAAACGGCCCCCATCCGATGAACTTTGTCAGGATGATGCAGATGGGACGACGCGAGGACTTCAAAAAGCAATACGACGTGGTGTTCGTGTTCATCTACGTGAAGGGCTATGCCCAGCGCAATGTGGAGCGCCTGTCCTGGAGCAGCGGCCATTCCATGGAGATGCCCTGGTACACCGAGGAAGTGCCCACCGTGGGCGTCAGCCTGAACTATACCAACCACCTGGTGGACTGCGCCAACATACACACCTTCGTGAACGCCTATGGGCCGAACCGGGAAAATGTGCGCGCAGCCATCGAGAAAATCACGGGCAGGAGCGCCTTCCGCGGCACGGCGGACGACACCGTGTTCTGCGGGCGCTGGGATACCCGGCTGTAAAGGAGAAACACGCATGACAATCGAACGCATCGTTCTGAACCCGGAGAGAAACGTCAGCCTGACGGCGTATATCCAGCCCGTGGGCGGGGAGTTCGGCCAAATCGAGTGCCGTCCCGGCGTGCTGGTCATTCCCGGCGGCGGCTATCACTTCTGCTCCGACCGGGAGGCGGAGCCCGTCGCCTTCGCCTATCTGAAGGCGGGCTACCAGGCGTTTATACTGCGCTATTCCCTGGATGCGCAGTCCATCTGGCCCAATCCGCTGGACGACTACGAGCAGGCCATGGCGCTGATCCGCCAAAGCGCGGACCAGTGGCATGTGGCGGAGGACCGGATCGCGGTGGTGGGCTTTTCTGCCGGAGGACACCTGGCCGCATGCGCGGCGACGATGTCAAAGCACCGGCCAAACGCCGCCATACTGGGCTATCCGGTCATCGACGGCGACTGCGTCCGCGAATACCAGCGGACCGCGCCGGACGTGGTGGCGCACGTGGACGGGAATACCTGCCCCTGCTTCGTGTTCGCCACCCGCACGGACAACCTGGTGCCCGCGGTGAATACCATCCACCTGGTCGATGCGCTGTATCGAAATGAGGTGGCCTTTGAAAGCCACATCTATTCCAACGGGCCCCATGGGCTGTCCACCGGCGATGCCAGCATCGAAGGCAACCCCTTCTGCGAACGCTATCCCAGGTGGGTGGAGGACAGCATCTCCTGGCTCAAGGACGTACTGGGCGGCGTCACGCCCAAGGGCCTGGCAGCGCCGCGCTTTGGCGCGAAGGTGAATGGCAACCGGGAAAAGACGCTGAACCTGGATTGCACGCTGGCCCATCTGATGGGCAATCCGGCGGCCAAGGCGCTGCTCGACACTGCGGTATCCGGCTGGAACAGCGACGCGCCCAGCGGTCGGGCGACGGTCATCCGGCTGGGGGACACCCTGAGATACATGGGCATGGATGTAGGCCGGATACGCGAGATCGGGGAAAAGCTGAACGCCATCGACAACCGAAGCAAGGAGGCATAGCGATGTCAGCGCTGGATGATTTCAAAAGAAATGAGCGGTTCGCGGTATGCGTGGATTCCGACGGCTGCGCCATGGACACCATGAACATCAAGCACTTCCGCTGCTTTGGTCCCTGTATGGTTGAAGAATGGGGGCTGGAGCAATGGCGGGACGATATCCTTTTACGCTGGAACGTGATCAACCTCTATTCCGGTACCCGGGGCATCAACCGCTTCAAGGGTCTGGCGATGGCCCTGGGCGAGATCAACAGGCAATACACGCCCATCGATGGGATTGAGCTGCTTGTGGACTGGGCCGGGCACGCGCCGGAGCTCTCCAACGATGCCGTGGCGAAGAAGGCCGCCGAACATCCGATCTTTGATAAGGCGCTGCGCTGGAGCCAGGCGGTCAACCGGGCCATCGAAGCGCTGCCCCCGGAGGAGGTCAAGCCCTTCGCTCGCGTGAAGGAAGCGCTGGCCGCGGCGCATCGCGTCGCGGACGTGGTGGTCGTCTCCAGCGCCAACCCGGAAGCCGTGCGGGACGAGTGGAAGCGCTTCGGCTTGATCGGGGACGTGGACCTGCTCTGCACCCAGGAGATGGGGAGCAAGGCTTACTGCATCGGCAAGCTGGTTGAGAAGGGCTACGACGCCATACTGATGTGTGGCGACGCCCCCGGGGACGAGGAAGCGGCCCGGAAGAATCATGTGCTGTATTATCCCATACTTGTAAGCCATGAGGACGAGAGCTGGCGACGCTTCCTGGATGAAGCGCTGGAGCGCTTCACAGAGGGAACCTTCGCCGGGGCGTACCAGCAAACCCTGGTCGATGCCTTCAACGCCAACCTCGGCCGGTGAAAGGAGAAAAAGACATGGAATTCAAAATCGACAGCAGCCTTCCCAGAATCCCGCATAAAAAGCACTGGCAGTTCTGCGTGGGCTCCGCCCACGCGCAGATGGCGCTGCGCACGGACTATACCCGGCAGCTCAAGTTTATCCACGATACGCTGGGTATCCAGAGGGTGCGTTTCCACGGTATCTTCTGCGACGACATGCGCACAGTGAACGACCTGTCCATGCAGCTGGACGTGCCGGGGGCGGAAGCGTTTTCGGAATACAACTTTGGCGCCTGTGGCATTGCCTACGACAACGTGCTGTCTGCGGGGATGAAGCCGCTGGTGGAGCTGTCCTTTATGCCGGAGAAGCTGGCGTTGAAGGAGGAGGGACGACCTGTGAAGGGCGGTTTCTTTTACCGGCCCAACATCGTGCCGCCTGCGGATTATGCCCAATGGCGTCAATACCTGCAAGCCTTCATCCGCTTCCTGATCTACCGCTACGGCGCCGAGGAGGTGCGCACTTGGCTGTTTGAGGTCTGGAACGAGCCCGACCTGCCCTTCGTATTCTGGAACGGCAGCCGGGATGAGTATTTCCAGCTGTACGCCGAGTCTGTCCGGGCCATCAAGGATGTGGACGCGCAGATCAAGGTGGGCGGCCCCGCCACCAGCGGCAGCAAGTGGATCAGCAGCTTTTTGAAGTATTGCCGGGAGAACGACGTGCCGGTGGACTTCGTCACCACGCACTAGTACGCGGGCGATCCGCTGGGCGGCGTGGAGGACCAGGGCGACGGGAAGGGCCAGGCAGGCGGCTTTGACGCCTGGCAGGAGCGTCTGCGCCAGGCGGAGGAGACCTTGAAGGGCGTGGAGGAGAAGACCTTCCTGGCGGGCTATCGTGCCGTCACGCCGGACAAGTCGGAGACCACCGACATTCCCGACGACCTGTTCCGCAGGAACGCGGCCCGTGCCCATGAACAGGCCCAGGGCCTGCCCCTGTACTACACCGAATGGAATGAAAACGCCATCTTCTCGGCCTATACCAACGATACCCGCAAGGTGGCCGCCTATGACGTGAAGATGGCCCTCGCCGTGGCCGACTATGTGGCCGGGAGCTCCATCTGGTGCTTCAGCGACATCTTTGAAGAGCTGCACCCCTTCCCACAGGAATTCCATGGCGGCTTCGGCATGATCACCCAGAACGGCATCCCTAAGCCCGTGTACCATGCCATGAAGCTGCTGGCGGACGCGCCGGATACCCGCATCGACCTGGGGCCGGAGGCACTGGACGGTGAGATCGGCGCGGCGGCGTTTGAGGGGAACGGGGAGACCCACGTGATCCTTTTCAGGCAGAAGATGAAGAACTTGGAACTCCCCAAGGAGGAGGCGGTTGTCCGCCTGGCCTGCGCCAACAGGCCCGGTCGCGTGATCGCCAGGCGCATCGACGAGGACCACGGCAACCCGCTGAAGCTCTGGGAGGCAATGGGCAGGCCTGATGCCCTGAACCGCGCCGAGGTGGAGGAACTCAAGCAGCGCAGCGCCGTGAACGCCGAGGACTGGCAATATGAGTGGGCCAATGGGGTACTCACTCTTCGCGCGGAGCTGGGCGTAAACGATGTATATGGCTTTGTGATTGAATGAGGAATACATGAAGTAATACTGACTAAGCCCAATCTGAACAGGTATCCCGGATTGTGATACTACTCTCAGGTTAAAACAGCGAAAGCTGTGTAGCAGATTTTTCGTCCTGGCAAGGAAAGACTCCGCAGGCTTGCTGGCGGCAAGTCAAGG